>JAILBP010000179.1:0-28638 GCA_024680835.1 Lachnospiraceae bacterium
GCTATGGTGCTGACATTGTCCACGGTCACGACTCTGCCCGCCTCAAGACTTGCTTTCATGCATGCCGCTCCGGCAGGCTCAACACCTATCACCTTGATCTTGGGATTCAAAAGCTTTGCCAGAGTGGATACTCCGCATGCAAGACCGCCTCCGCCTATGGGTACCAGAATATACTCCACCAGCGGCAGTTCCTTGAATATCTCCATGGCTATGGTGCCCTGACCGGTAGCCACATCTATATCATCAAAGGGATGAATAAAAGTATATCCGTACTCCTCTGCAAGTTCGTATGCTTTTGCGCAGGCTTCATCATAGACATTGCCGTACAATATCACCTCTGCGCCGTAGCTCTTGGTGCGGTTTACCTTTATAAGCGGTGTAGTGGTGGGCATCACTATGACCGCCTTCGCTCCAAAACATTTTGCCGCATAGGCAACACCCTGGGCGTGATTGCCTGCAGAAGCGGTTATCAGCCCCTTGGCACGCATTTCATCTGTCAGTGTGCTGATCTTGTAATATGCACCTCTCACCTTGTAGGCTCCCGTGAACTGCATGTTTTCGGGTTTGAGATAAACCTTGTTGCCTGTCGCCTCCGACAGGAAATCGCTGTATACCAGTTTTGTCTCCAGAGTAACCTCAGAAACCTTTTGTGATGCCTCTTCAAATTTATCCAGTGTCATTTTTCCTCTCCATCTTCCCGTATTGCGAGAAACTCTATAAATTTTTTTGAAAACTCCGCACGGCTGCTGTTGCTTATAAGCCCCACAACATAGTGCTCCGCTTTTTCGTCCTTATTACTGAAACACTGATTAAGCCAGCGCGAATCATCCACGAAAACCCCCACAGGTACCGGTTTTTCCATATCCTCCGGTTTGTCCGGATCCGGCGCCTCGGCAGAATAATCGTAATCCATATCCCTGATGGCCTTCGCATATCCCTCGACCACAGTCTCGTCAACATAATACAACCTGCCCGAGTATTTTTCAATCTCCTCAGGACTCATGTATTCCGAAAGTGCCAGGATCTTACCCTCATAAGCATAGTCAAAGAAAACATTGTCACCTGTACACAGTATATCCAACTGCTCCCCGCCTATATAAGCCGCCATGAGCTCCTGTCCGGAATATGCTGTCGAGAATGACATTCCGATGCCTAAGGTGATATCGTCATTAATATCCACCGTATACTCATGGGTATCAAGCTCTGCATAATCGGTAAACGCTTTGGTAAACTCCTCCTTCTGCGTCTCTGTGGCACCGAAGTTTACCATAGTGGCGAACATCACAGTCTCCTTGAGTGTAGCGTAATGTACCACCATCTGTATAATGAAAAGAACAACACACAGACCGATCAGTGTCGGCCATTTATAATAATCCCAAAAATACATCAACTTTTGTTTTGGGGTCATATCGGCCGTCATTTCTTTTGTGAGATCTTTTTCTTTTTGCAGTGCTTCTTTCAAGCTCATGTCGCACCTCTGGGGCAAAAAAATCATGCATTTATTACTATGTCACGTTAAAGCGTAAAATCTATCTTTGTGAGTTTTCCCGACATGACAGAAAGCCATTTCCGTAGTATTATTGCCATACAGTTTCAGCAGTCTCTGAAAATGAAAGGAGATTGCCATGAAAAACTATACAACCATCAGGAAAATCTTATATATTTTATCCTTTTGTCTCATCATGACGTCGGTAAATCCCTGTGCCGCAGTCCATGCCGGGACGAAGATAAATTTTGTGTTACTGTCAAGTTATTCAAAAACCATCCCAATCGACGGTGAATTTCTGCTGGTAGCCGTGACCACAAACGGCGAAATGCCTACCTTTAAGAGCAGCAGTTCATCCATAGCATCCGTTAACTCCTACGGAGTTGTCACAGGCAAAAAAGCCGGCAGCTGCAAGATCACAGCCAAGGTGTCAGGTGGAGAGGCATCATGCAGGGTCACTGTAGCTAAATCCACCATCAGGATATCCAGAACAGAACTCTCTATGGAAAACGGTGAGAGCGTGCAGCTTTCAGCCTCAGTATCAACCGGCCATGACATTTCATGGAGATCCTCATCCCAGTCAGTGCTGGAGGTTGACGACACAGGCCTGATCACCGCCAAAAAATGCGGTTCCGCCACCATTACCGCAAAAGCCGACGGAGTCAGTGCAACCTGTAAGGTAACCGTCAAAAAACCGACTCTCTCACTGAGCCATTCAGAGATAAGACTATACCGTGATCAGACCAAAAGGCTTGAACTCAAGTGTTCCAACAACTCCGAGCCGGAGTGGAAATCCAGTCGCAACTCGGTGGCTACCGTGGATGAAAACGGCTTTGTGACTGCAGTTTCCCACGGCAGTGCCACCATCACCGTAAAGGTTGACGGTGTCAGCAAAAGCTGCAAAGTGACCGTGATGCAGCCTATCATAACGCTTTCCAAAGACAGTCTCTCCATGAGAGTGGGCGATACCACAAGGCTTAAAGCCACTGTATCCAGCGGCAACACACCGGAATGGAGTTCATCAAACGATACCATTCTATCAGTCACGGGAGACGGCACCATCAAAGCCAGACAAACCGGTAAAGCCTATGTCTATGTCAAAGAGGACGGTGCAAAGGCAAGCTGTATCGTGAAAATACTGAACGAGTAATACATTACGGACTGCTGAAACTGTTTTTATCTCCCATAAAGGCTTTCATGACATTAACGTTAGCAGCCATTTTCTTGAGGGTCGGAAGCTCCGCTTTCATGTAATCCTCCAGTTTGGCTACTTCATCATCGGAAAAGCCTTTATTTTCGGTGATATCGCACATAGGTATCACACCCTCGGCGCTGCGCACTCCGTCCGTAAATCTCACAAAGGCAATCTTTTTGCCATCTTTAACACATATAGGTGAAACTGTCATATCAAGCGCATCATTTTCGCTCATATAATCCCCTTTTATCTGCTATCTATGCCATGCCACGGGCTTTTGTACATCATGCAGTCTGATATCTGTCTACACGTTTATTTTTGAAGTATATTTCTGTTGTTACTATTCACCTAACTAATGGTTACTATTCACGGATCACCTGATACATATATATACCGCATATGTGGCATACATTGCCACCATCACGCCGCCCTCAATGCGGTTGATCTGCTTTTTGGTATATGCAAACACCCATACCACCAGTGTTACACACAGCAGTACTGCGATATCTATAACATTCTCTTTCAGCATTGTCACCGGACTTATGGCAGCTGCAATACCCAAAACCATCAATATATTGAAGACATTGGAGCCAATGGCATTTCCTAAAGCCATGTCAACCTCGTTCTTGCGGGCTGCCACTACAGAAGTGACAAGCTCAGGCAAACTGGTACCAATAGATACTATCGTAAGACCGACCAATGTTTCACTCATACCAAATGACATTGCGATACGGCTGGCGGAATCAACTGTGAGATCTCCTCCCACCACGATTGCCGCAGCGCCTCCCACTATAAAAATGAGGGAAAGCCATATCGGAAGATTCTTTTTGGTCTCATCACCTTCATCCGCCTCATCCTTATCTGATGCGGACTTTCTGGCTTTTAATGTTGTGATCACCAAAAAAGAGAGATATATCACAAAAAGAATCAGCAATATTATACCATCCAGATTGCCCAAAGTCATGCCGGCCGGATCTCCGAAAGACAAAACCCCCAGCGCAGCCAGAAGGCAGGCGCAGAGTGCCGAAAATGGCAGATCTCTTTTCAATGTCTCTTTCTGTACAGCAACCGGAGTCAGCAGAGCACAGACACCGATGACCATTATGATGTTGAAAATATTAGATCCGGTGACATTACTGATGGCCAGCGAATTCTTGCCGGCTATTGATGCCGTAACGGACACGGCAGTCTCCGGAAGACTGGTGCCCATCGCCACAACCGTCAGACCTATTATGATAGACGGCACTTTGAATTTGTGCGCTACAGCCGAGCTTCCCTCCACGAAAAAATCTGCCCCTTTGATCAGCAGCGCAAAGCCTGCGATAAGGAACAGAAAAACCAACGGAATCGGTAATGTGTTTATCAGGTTTTCCAATTTTCTACCCCCTGGCATATTATGTACCGGCATGATCGAACAATCATGTCTTTCATTCTGAAAACTAATCTTTCTTGATCTGTAAACGCTGTTTTGTGCTGATATACTTGGACAAAACATTGGCATTGCATTCTTTTATCACAAGACCGTACTCTTTGAACTTTCCTATGATCCTCACCCTGTTTACGGTAGCAGAAAATGATATGTTCACCTTTTCCGCCGCCTCGCCTTCCCTCTGTGGGCTGACACTGTCCGAAAACCTTACGGTCACATACTCTCCTACCTTCAGCTCGAGAGACGAAGATAAAAGAGCTCCTCCCAATATGCTGAGGTCCTTTAAGGTCGCACTCTGAGCCGAAGTATCACTGGATCTGGCAACCTGACAGGGAAGACTGATCCCGCAGCGATAAGCTTTTCTCTGCTCGATCTTCTGGGCTTCCTTTATGGTGTAAAAGCATTCGCAGTTCTCGCCACCCAGCTTTACCCGCTTATGTTTGACATTAAAAAATCTGTACATTTTATTGTCAACAACGGTCTGAATATGTATATTGATCTTATCTGCATCCAGCGACACCGCTTTTCCGTCTTCGGTCCGCAAAACCTCAGTCATGATCGCAGAACTGTCCGAAGGCAGGCTCAGGGAATCAAAAAAATCATCTTCTACCTCAATCCTCTGTCCCTTTAAGGCTACGACCTTTTTATCCATCTGTATCAGAACGGATATAAATTTGTCTTTTACCTCGTTTATTTTCATATACTCCCCCTCACAGCAGCACTTCATTTACAAAAAATTATACAAAGTTTATTCTACCACAAACAATTCAAATATTCTATGTTTTTTTGTCACTGGCAGAAGGAAATTTACAGACATCGTTACTGTGAACAGTAACCGGACATCAAAAAAGGAGCAGGAAAAACTTCCTGCTCCCGATAACTTTATGTTTAGTTGAAGAAACTCATGCGATCGGTAAGTTCGTCAGCCATGCCTCTCATCTGTCCGGATTCGTCCTTTGTGCCGGAGATACCCGCTGCTATCGTATCTATCGTAGCCGTAACCTCCTCAGCGCTTGCAGCATTCTCCTCGGAGATTGCCGAGAGATCGGAGATATTCCCCAATACGGAAGCTTTAGCGCTGTCAAGACTGGCAGCTTCTTCGCTGACCTGATTGATATCCTCCACAACCTCACCAACCTTAAGGCTCAGATTGTCCATATCGCCGGAAACCGCATGCACGAGCTCTCTCTGCTGCTGCATGAGTTCCCTTGCGCCCATGGCCATAGACTCACATGTTGAAGCCTTGGTCACTACATCATGCACTGAATTACCGATATCCTGAGCACTCTGATTGCTCTGTTCGGCAAGTGAACGTATATTCTCAGCAACAACCGCAAAACCTCTGCCTGCCTCTCCCGCTCTCGCCGCCTCAATGGAAGCATTAAGCGCCAAAAGATTGGTCTGACTTGCGATCTCTGCAATAACCTCAGTTGCGCTCTGTATACTCTGGGCTGCGGCCGTACATGCCTTGGTCTGCTCCGTCATCTGATTGATAGACTCAACCGAGCTTTCATTGCTGGCCAGAACCTCCCTCATGCGACCCATGGCATTTGCATTGCTCTCTCTCATCACTTTTGCTTTCTCTGCAGCATCTGCCGAGATCCTGGTGATATTGTCAATGGAATCACCCATTGTGATGACCGCTGAATTCGCCATCTGAACATTCTCAGCCATTGTCTGCGCCGTGGTAGCAAGTTCATTAACGATGGTGTTGATCTGATTTGCTCCGTCCGCACTGCTTATGGACATTTCATCCACATTCTGCACCGACTGTCCAAGGTTTGTGCTGGTAGTCCTGATAGCACCGATGGTCTTATCCAGCCTGTCCGTCAGCATGTTCAATGAGAATGCAACACCCTGAAGATCGGTACATGCGGATTTTATGTTATTGCGATAATGAATATCACCCTGCTCAAGGTGATTCACCGCCGTCTTTATGGCAAGTATTGTCTTGGTGAACAGGTTGCTCAAATACAATAAGATAATGATGAATATCACCACAAAGATCAGCACTATGAGGATCAGTTTTGTCGTTGTATTTCTGGTGATATCACGAACATTGTCCATGGGAATACCCGCAAAAGCCATTCCCCAGACCTGTGTCTTCGCCTCATCGGAATACACCGGAGTGTAGTATACAAAATACTTACGGTTTCCGATCTTTACATCCTTAGACATATAGTCCTTGCCACTGCTGACAGTCTCCCAGATTCCCGGACCGGCTTTGGTTCCCTCAAAATAAGTTCCGTCCTCGTTTTTAAGGGATGTAATGAATCTGGTATCACCCTGAAACAGAGTCATCTCAATACTCATGTTCTGAAGAGACTCTACATAAACATGATCCGAGTACTCATCATAGTCCACAAAACCGTTCTCTCTCACATCATAGGCAAAATATTCCGCAAGACTGTACGCCGTGGCCTGTAATGTCGAATGTTCTCCATGTGATACTTCCATGTTCAACAATACGACCGCTGTGATACAAACCGCTACTGCAGTCAGTATCATGGGTATGAGTCCGGTAATTGCATACAATACTCTGAAACTTACTCCTCTGGTATTCAACTTCATACAGCATCCCCCCCTATTATCAGCTGCGTATACTTATTCTGACAAGGGACTTTCTGAGCGCCATCTCTGCTCTCATCACGTCCAAACCGGCATCCTTCTCCGCGAGGCGCTTCTCTGCCCTGTCTCTCGCCGCCATAGCCCTGTCCACGTCGATCTCATCCGGCCACTCTGCAACTTCAGCAAGAATTGTGACTTTATCGGTTAAAATCTCCGCGAATCCGGCATGTACAGCAGCTTTCTTTTTTTCATCACCCTCAGTGATCACCACGATCCCCGGAGCAATGACAGTGGTGAGAGGTATATGATTCTTGTATACACCTATCTCACCCTCCACCGTATTGAATTCGATCATCTCCGCAGTCCCTTCGTAAAAGACACGGTCCGGAGTGATGATCTTTACTTCAAAGCTGTTATCTGCCATTATTGATCCTCTGTATACGAACCGACTGTAAACAGTCGTCAAATTTTATTTCATCTTTGCCCTGACTTCATCAATGGTACCCACGTTCAGGAAATAACTCTCCGGAACATCATCATGTTTTCCTTCGATGATCTCCTTAAAGCCGCGTACGGTCTCAGAAACAGGCACATACTTACCTTCAAGACCTGTAAACTGACCCGCCACGAAGAACGGCTGAGACAGAAATCTCTGTATCTTTCTGGCACGGCTTACCACCAGCTTGTCATCCTCTCCGAGCTCATCCATACCAAGGATCGCGATGATATCCTGAAGTTCCTTGTATTTCTGCAGGATCTCCTGAACGCCTCTGGCAACCTTAAAGTGCTCTTCACCCACTACTCTGGGATCGAGAATACGCGATGTTGATGCAAGTGGATCAACCGCAGGATAGATACCCTGCTCTGCTATTGAACGCTCCAACACCGTTGTAGCATCCAGGTGCGCAAATGTTGTGGCAGGAGCCGGGTCTGTAAGGTCATCGGCAGGCACATAAACGGCCTGAACCGAAGTTATGGATCCGTTCTTGGTAGATGTGATACGCTCCTGAAGAGCACCCATCTCTGTCTGCAACGTAGGCTGATAACCTACGGCTGACGGAACACGTCCAAGCAGAGCCGAAACCTCGGAACCTGCCTGTGTAAAACGGAAAATATTGTCTATGAAGAGCAGAACGTCCTTGCCGCCCTTGTCACGGAAGTACTCTGCCATGGTAAGACCTGTAAGTCCGACTCTCATACGGGCTCCCGGTGGCTCGTTCATCTGACCGAACACCATGGTGGTCTTATCGATAACTCCGGATTCCTTCATCTCGTAGTAAAGATCGTTACCCTCTCTGGTACGCTCTCCAACACCTGTAAATACCGAATATCCGCCGTGCTCTGTTGCGATGTTATGGATAAGCTCCTGGATCAGCACCGTCTTACCAACGCCGGCACCACCGAAAAGTCCTATCTTTCCACCCTTCTGATACGGGCACAGAAGATCCACGACCTTTATACCGGTCTCTAAGATCTCCGAAGATGTAGCCTGCTCCTCAAAAGAAGGAGCCGGTCTGTGTATCGGCATATATTCAACATCTGTGGGTGCGGGTTGCTCATCTATGGGCTCGCCCAGCACATTGAAGATACGCCCCAGAGTATTCTCTCCGACAGGTACTGATATCGGCGCACCCGTCGCGATCGCATCCATGCCTCTCACAAGTCCGTCCGTAGGACCCATGGCGATACATTTAACGGTATCGTCTCCCAGATGTGATGCAACCTCGACCACCAGAGTCTCGCCGTTTTGACGTTTTATCTTAACAGCCTCATTGATCTCCGGGATATTTCCCTCCGGAAACTTGATATCCAGAACCGCTCCGATGATCTGGGTGATCTTTCCTGTATTTTCTGCCATTGTGTCACTCCTTTTTAGCCTGACAATATGTCAGGAAACATAATGTTTTGATTAATGATAAAAATATAACGCTGCCGCCGGTCAGCTGATAGCCTCCGCACCTGCGATGATCTCCGTGAGTTCCTGTGTAATGGAACCCTGACGGGCGCGGTTGTATTTAAGCGACAGGTCGCTGATGATCTCCTCCGCATTGCTGGTAGCGGAATCCATAGCCTGCATTCTGGCGCCGTTTTCGGAAGCCACTGCCTCTATGAGTGCTCCGTAAAACAGGGAACTTAAATATTTGGGAATGATGAGATCCAATGCCTCATCCTCCGCAGGTTCAAAGTTCATAACCAGATTTTTGTCAGCGCCCTCGATCTCCTCCTCGGAGAAAGCAACAGGCAAAAGCTGCATTAATGTAGGCTCATGCACCACAGTATTCTTGAAATGGGTGTAGGCCAGATATATCTTATCAACCTCACCGCTCTCAAATCTTTTCAGCAGATCCTTGCATATAGAGGCGGCATCCTCATATAAAGGAGCCTCCATAACCTCAGATCTGTCAGCCATGATCTCGTAGCCAAGTCTCGCAAGTCCATCCCTGCCCTTTGAACCGACACTGTATATAAGAGTATCATCTGCAGGCAGCTCCCCTGAGCGGGATATAAGCTTCACGATATTGGAATTGTATCCGCCGGCAAGTCCGCGGTTTGAAGTGATGACCACTACCGCCGACTTTCCGCCTCTGTCAACTCCGTCCCAGATGCACGGGTGATTCACACCTCCCGAGCGGGCCAGTATTGATGTGACAGTTGAATACATGTAATTGAAATATGGGTTTGCACTCTCCGCACGCTGTTTTGCCTTCTGAAGCTTTACGGTAGATACCAGTTTCATGGCCTTAGTGATCTGCTGGGTACTTTGAATACTGGCTTTTCTGCGTTTTATGTCTCTCATTGAAGCCATAGCATCACTTACTTCCTTTCAACTGTTATCTGAACTGTGCTTTGCACTCCTCGATGGCTTTCTTTAAGGTTGCTTCCGTTTCCTCGTCCATGACTTTCTTTTCACGGATAGCCTTCGGAACCTCAGGATATTTGGTCTTGATAAACTCTATGAGTTCTCCTTCGAAACGACCGATCTCATCCACATCGATATCAAGGAGATATTTACCTGTAGTAGCGTAAATGATGATGATCTGATCCTCTACAGGCATGGGCTTATACTGAGGCTGCTTCAGCATCTGCTGGATGCGCGCGCCCTGGGCAAGCTTCTCCGTGGTATCCGCATCGAGCTCGGAACCGAACTGTGCGAATGCAGCAAGCTCTCTGTACTGTGCAAGTTCCACACGGATGGGAGCCGCGATCTTCTTCATGGCTTTGATCTGTGCCGATCCTCCGACTCGTGAAACGGACAGACCTGCATTTATGGCCGGACGAAGACCGGCATTGAACATCTCTGTCTCAAGATATATCTGACCGTCCGTAATAGATATAACGTTTGTGGGAATGTATGCGGAAACATCGCCGGCCTGAGTCTCGATAATGGGAAGGGCTGTGAGCGAACCTCCGCCAAGCTTATCCGACAATCTTGCCGCTCTCTCCAAAAGTCTTGAATGGAGATAGAATACATCACCCGGATATGCCTCACGCCCCGGTGGACGTCTCAGCAGAAGCGAGAGTGTACGGTAAGCCGTAGCGTGCTTACTCAGGTCATCATAGATAACGAGAACATCCTCACCGTTCTCCATCCACTCCTCACCTATGGCGCATCCCGCATATGGCGCGATATACTGCAACGGTGCAAGCTCGGATGCGGTAGATGCCACAACTGTAGTATATGACATTGCACCGAACTCTTCCAAAGTCTTCACAATGGACGCAACTGTTGATGCCTTCTGTCCGATGGCAACGTAGATACATTTTACGCCCTGACCCTTTTGATTGATGATGGTATCGATGGCGATGGCAGTCTTACCTGTCTGTCTGTCACCGATTATAAGCTCACGCTGTCCCCTGCCGATAGGCACCATGGAATCGATAGCCTTGATACCCGTCTGTAAAGGTGTATCAACGGATTTTCTGGAGATAACACCACTGGCCACTCTCTCTATGGGACGGAATTTTGAGGTCTCTATGGGACCTTTTCCGTCGATAGGCTGACCCAGTGCATTGACAACACGACCTGTCATGGCATCTCCTACCGGAACTTCCACAACGCGGCCTGTAGTCTTTACAGTGTCACCTTCGTTGATATTCCTGGTGCTGCCCAAAAGAACCGCACCTACATTGTCCTCCTCAAGATTTAAGACCATGCCGTAAACCTCGCCGGGGAACTCCAAAAGCTCGTTCATCTGGGCATTTTCAAGGCCGTGGATCCTGGCGATACCATCAGCCACCTGAATGACGGTACCAACCTCGGAAACCTCAAGTTCCTTTGAATATTTTTTTATCTGTTCCCTGATGACAGAGCTGATCTCCTCTGGTTTTAAATTCATGGAGTGCTTTCACCTGCTTTCTCAAGTATTATGGTAAGTGTCGCCCGATGACCTGCCGTGAAAACATCACGCAGCCACGGACCATCACCTGTCTCAGCCTCTGAGTGTCTGTGTAAGGTTGTTGATACGGGTACGTATACTGCCGTCCAACACCTTATCCCCTATACGTATGACTATGCCGCCTATGAGTGTCGGATCCACTCTGTAATCCACCTCAAAGCTGACATAATCTGTCGTATCCAGAAGCTTCTGTTCTATCTTTTTTTTGTGCGCGTCGTCCAATGCCATGGCGCTGGTAACCGTCGCCCTGCCTATATGTCTGTATTCCTTGGCCCGATCCGTAAAATAATCCATGACCGATATGATCTCTCCTGCATGTCCCTTTTCCAGCAACATACACAAAAGACCTGTTATCTCATCGGAAACCCGTCCCTTGAACACCGATTCTATGACCTTTATCTTCTCTTCCTTGACGATCTTGGGATGCTTAAGCAAAGTCATCAGATCGCTGTTGGATACAAAAACATCTTTTACGGCAGCGGACTCTTCCATAAAGGCATCAAGGCAGTTTTTCTCCAAAGCCAGATCAAACAACGCATCTCCGTATGTTTTTGATACTAGCTTCGCCATGTGGTATCACCCATTTCCTTTAATGTCTCTTCCACCAGCTCATCCTGAATGGAAGTGTTCACCTGTGCGCTTATGACCTTCGCAGCCATAAGGGATGCAACGCTTATCATCTCCTGCTTTACCTCAGCGGCAACGCGTTTCTTTTCAAGCTCAGCCTCTTTCTCAGCCTGAGCTATGATACGGGCAGCCTCCTCTTTGGCTTCGGCTATGATACGGCTCTCGTTGGCTATGGCTTTCTTGCGGGCTTCCGACAGAATAGCCTCAACCTCCTTGTCGGCAGTTGCAAGCTTGGCTTCGTACTCAGCCTTCAAAGCCGCAGCGCTCTCCTTGTCATTCGCAGCATCGTCAAGTTCGCTTTTGATGCGTTCCTGCCTGTCCTGCAGCATCTTCCTGACAGGGTTAAAGAGCAGATAGCTCATTGCCAAAAAGAGCAGGAACATGGCACACGCCAACAGGATAGTGTCATTTATGAGCTGCATATCAAGATTGAACAGTCTGCTCATCTCTCCCGTGCTCTCTGTTAATATCAGCATTACTTAACCTCTGCCTCCTCTCTGTAATCTATTGATTCATCAAAACAGCATAAACTGCCGTTTTCTGACGATCAGCCCATAAGCGGCTTAACAAAGAGAAGCAGCATTGCGATCAACAGACCGTAAAGACCTGTAGTCTCGGCAACGGCCTGTCCCAAAAGCATGGTAGAGGTGATATCTCCCTTTGCACCCGGGTTACGTCCAACAGCTGAAGCGCCGTGACCGGCTGCAATACCCTGACCTATACCAGGGCCGATACCTGCTATAACTGCAAGTCCCGCTCCGATTGCTGAACAGCCTGCTATAAAATCCTGTCCTGAAATGTTTTCCATTTTGTTTTCCTCCTAAAAAAATATGCTATTACGACAGACGACAACGCCTTACGCCGTAATGATCACTGTCCGTAAAGAACAGCAAAAATCCGTGGGATCAATACTCTCCGTCCTCTATGGCCTGATGGATGTATGTCATGGTCAGCATGCAGAATACATATGTCTGTATTGCTCCCGAGAAAAGATCGAAATATGCATGCAGAAATGCAGGCCAGAAATATGCGATCTTCTGTAACAATCCATACACCAGTGTCTCTATGACAAGTCCGGATAACACGTTTGCGAAAAGACGAAGCGACATCGAAACCGGTATCGCGCAATCGCCTATGATGTTGATAGGCGCCCAGAAAACCCAGGGATCACAAAGCCCCTTCAATACTCCCGAAACATGCTGATGTTTGAACTTTTGGAACGTGATGATGGTAAAGGTCATAAGTGCCAGAGCCAGTGTAGTACCGTAATCGGCTGTCGGCGGTCTCAACCCTATCAATCCGGAGATATTGCTCACCAGGATAAAGATAAACAGCGTTCCGACGTAATTGGCAAAATATTTGGCGTTATGTCCCATGCTGTTCGCCACCATACCGTCCAGCTTTTCCACCACAAGTTCCGCAATATTCTGGAATGTTCCCGGAACGTCCGTCGCATGCTTCATCTTGATGTTGACAGCAAGACCAAAACCTAAGATGATCAGCATTACCATCAGAATGCACACATGAGACGTGGTGATCCAGACCGTTTGCCCGAAGAGTTCATAGGAAAACAGACCGTGTATCATAAAGTCCACTTCCGCAGATCCCGACAAAAGCAATGCGTTCTCCAAGTCCTCACCTCCTTACATTTATAATTATTTAACTATGCTTATGGCAAACGGATCAAATTTCCCAATCTCGTTTGCTGTATAGTAACACATAAATGCTATTATATCGTTTTTTGTGCAATATGTCTATATTTATTTTGTGTTTTGTGATATTTTTATGTAATTTCTATGAGGAAGTCACCGTCACACACCTTTTTTTACAGGTATTTCATCCTGCTCCTCCGGCGGCACCATACGCTTTGGATCGTTTTTAACCGTGTGAAAAACAGACTGCATAATATATGCGCTCACCTTAAGTCCCATGATCCCCAGAAAAGCTCCCACGAGACTTCCGATGTGAAAATACATCATGGCCAGGAATACCGCAAAAACCACGCCATATCTCACCATGGCCCCCGCCACGGATTTGTTCCTCGCCAGCTTCTCATCCCGCAGAGATACCGAATCCTCTATGGTAGCAGCCATGTGATAAGCCATGAACACAGCACATACGATCCCTATGCCGAGGCCGATGGCAAAATTCAGTTTGTCACCGGCAAAAAAAATCCCCACGCCCAGCACTACAAGCCCGTAGCCCAGAATGCCTGCCAGCAGTTCCGGTAAAGCCCTGTTCAGTTTTTTTAGTCTTTTTATCATATTTACCGCGAACTCTTTTCTCAAACACATTAATACGGCAGGATCAGCCCTGCGGCTTATCACCGGTCTGCTGTGCTTCCCTGTCCCGATGATCCGGGGAGCGATTGTAAAACTCACTCACCCCGGCTCCCGCCACATCGCTCACCGGAGAATGCCCCTGTTTTTTGTATATTGATCTCGCCTGCCTGAACACCGCCGTTCCCCCTGCGGCAACACCAACAAAAAACCCCGGGATAGCCAGGAAATCCATATTAAACCTGTCACCCAGCCATATCCCGGCAAACGTACAGGCAAATATGGGAACCAGCATATTGAAACCGAATTGCATTATCATCGCAAATGATCGAAAAACGATGTTTTTATCATCTTTCATCCGTCCCGCCTCCGATGTTACTATTCACAGCCACTTTACATACATTCTACAGGCTCGCCCTGACATCGGCAGTCTGCGAAGCCAAGCTGGCATATGTCTGTCTGTATGATATTGGCTGTGAATAATAACCCTCCGATCACACATCGAGTACGATCTCCCTGCCGGTCTTCTCATAATGTCTGAATTCCACACCCGCACTTTTCAGCATCCTCTTGGATGCTATTGTGGAGGGCGTATCACCATATTTGTCCGAATCGTAGATCAGCGTACGGATACCGCTCTGTATGATGGCCTTGGCACACTCATTGCACGGGAACAGGGTTACATACATCTTCGCTCCCTCCAGAGAGCCTCCACGGTAGTTCAATATAGCATTGAGCTCACTGTGGGTTGTATAAAAATACTTGTTCTCCAGCGGATCCCCTTCCCTTGCCCAGGGATACTCGTCATCCGAGCAGCCTAAAGGGAAACCGTTATATCCCATAGATAGTATCTTATTATCCGGCGATACTATACAGGCTCCCACCTGTGTGTTTGGGTCCTTTGACCTCTTTGCCGCCAGCATGGCAACACCCATAAAATATTCGTCCCAGCTTATATAATCTTTTCTTTTATCGCTCATCAAAGTATCTCCTCCTCACAGGTCACCACTCCGTGTGCATCGATCTTTCCTTCACGGACCAGATTCAAAAATTTTTTAAGAGTGATACTCATAGTTTCAAAACATACGCCGTAGGCCCCCACAGGTCCACCGTAGGGATCCATGATCTCCAGCTCCTCACCGCAAAGCTCCGTCATGACGTGGATCTGATCCGCGAATTCTTCACCCACTATGTCCGTGACCGCTTTTCTGTCCTTCTCCTGCAGTATCACTATCAGCGTATCGTCATCCACATCCTCTTTTTTGAGCTGTGTTGAACTGTAATCTCCGATATCGATACCGTTGGCCACCAGCACGGCGTCCGCTTTTTGGCTGACCGGCTCCGGAAACAGTACCACAAATCCCCTCACTAAAAGCTCGATCCGATCCTCATCCCATCCCTCTTCCGCGAGTATCGCACCGGCCATAGGAGTCCGGGCGGTTCCGTCTCTGTCGGTCAATATCACTCTGTGCATTAGAAACCTCTTTCTCAGACCTCTATGACATCATACCCCGCTGCCTTTAAAAGCCTGTTGGTTATGGCGTCCGAAAGCCTGCCTCCGTCAAAGCTCTCCGAAAAGATATACTCTACACCGGCCTCATCAAATTCCCTCAAAACCGCAAAAAGATTGTGCGCTATCGTACCGTCATCTCTTTCTTCTCCCACGGTCTTCACCACGGAAAAAACACTCTCATCAAAACACTCTCTGTTCTCTGCAGAGACCATAAGTCCGACTCCTGCTCCTTCCTGCCTCTTTTGTAATGCAAGTCCGGCAATGTAACAGGCTACCGCCTCCTTTTCACCCTTTACGATGGTGAGCTTGCCCTTCGGAGCATAATGTCGGTATTTCATGCCCGGCGCTTTGGGTGCCTCACCGGAGTCCGGATCTATGATGGCCGGATCGTAATAAGCATCCGGTAACACCGTCTTTATCATATCCAGCGTGATGTATCCCGGCCGCAGTATGGCAGGTGTGCTCTCCGTCAGATCCACTATGGTAGATTCCAGACCTATGTCCACATCACCGCCGTCGATGATCACATCAACTCTGCCGCTCAGATCCTCCAAAACATGCGCTGCCGTGGTAGTGGAGGGTCTTCCCGAGGTGTTTGCGCTGGGAGCAGCCACAAATCCGCCTGCTGCCCTGATCAAAGCTGCCGCCACCTTATCTGAGGGATATCTGACCGCAACCGTGGACAATCCTCCCGTTGTGGCAGTCGGCACCGTGCCATTACCCTTCAGTATCATAGTCAGTGGTCCCGGCCAGAATTTCTCTGCCAGGATATATGCCGCGTCGGGTATATCTTCAGCTATCTTTTCAATGTCTTTTATATCCGCGATATGGACTATCAGCGGATTATCCGAAGGGCGGCCTTTTGCGGCGTATATCTTCCCGGAGCTTGCGGGATTTAAGGCATCACCCCCCAGTCCGTAAACAGTCTCTGTCGGGAAAGCGCATAATCCGCCGTCTTTTATAACCTGCCCTGCCATCTTTATGTTGTCGAGATCCGCGGTCGTAGGCTCATGCGGATCCTCTATCACTATGCATCTGGTCTGTATACCGTCCTGCATATTCTATCATCCTCGTTTTCCGGTATTGTTTTGTCAATGTGTTATGTCTGCATTACTGTACATACCTCAAGATTATATCCCATATTCCGTCTTTCTCAAGGCCGGCTTTCCAGAAGGAAGCTCCCGCAACATCATATTTTTTCATGACTTCCATTCGGGCAGTCACGGATGTCTCATCCTCAAACCATATCTTATAGGTACATCCTCCGTTAACGTACGAGACGTAATTCTGTCCTGCCTCCGACAGAAATTCCTTTTCCGCTCCGTTTGCGGCTGCGCGGTTTTCCGCCTCGGACATACTCACCGCCTCGCTGGAGAGATCGTAATTGACATAATCCTCTGCGGCCACCTCTGCCGTATCGCTCTCGGCGCCTTCCTTCGGTGTTTCCTTCCATATCCTGGTGTAGAAGGGATTTCCCTGTATTATCTGTGAGGCGTCAACCCCCTCGGCGATGGTATCTTTTACCGCATTCTCGGTGAAGCTCAATGTTGCGACCGAACCTTCATCGGAACCCGACCAGTGTTCGTCATATGCCATCAATACCACATAATCGGCAAAACATGCCTGCTCCGCTCTGTCATAGTATGCGCTGAACCCGCTTGGAACAGGGTCATCCACCGACAGTATTATGCCGTTGGCGCGGCACTTGAGTCCCAGCTCTCTCACCATCTCGACAAAAGCCTCTCCAGCCTCCAGCGGTACGCTCTCTATGTCAAGATTTATGCCATCCAGATCATACTGGATAGCCTTTGCCAGAATGTTATTGACCAGATTCTGGCGGCAGGATGTGTGAGTCAGTATATATGCAGTATCGATCTCCGCGTTTTCCAGATTGCTGAACAGTCCCCAGACCTGAACACCCTGTCCGTGGCAGAAGGTGACATAGGACTTATCTGCAATGTCACTCAGATTCCCCTCGTTGTCCGTAATGTGGAACCATGTGGGCGATATGACATTTGCGCATTTAGCATCGGCGAGGACCGAAGACACCTTGTCATTGGCCTGCTTTACGGATGTCTGATGCCATACCATGCATACCTTGTCACGCAAAAGATTATGGTCCAGCGAACGCTTCTTAGGCGTGTAAGTCCTGTTCTTTACTATATCCTCACCAACGTATTTATTCTGGACATAGCCTCTGACACCTCTGTCATCCTGAACCGTGGTAAACTGTTCTCCTTTTTCAACAAGATAGAGCTCTGTGCCCTCCGGAAGATCCCCCAGTATGGCCGACTTGATGCTGGCTTCGTATCTGAGTTTTGTATCCTTGTCTATGGTAATATACGGTGTTTCACCCCACTCGGTCCAAAAGAACACACTGCCGATGCCTTCCGTGTCCACTTCGTAATCTATGCCGCAGACTTCATCCGCAAATTCAAGCGCAACGTACACAACGCCATCCTTTTGTTTGACGATCACATACCCCGTGTCGTTAAGCGATTTACCAAGATAGTATTTCTTTTCTCCGGAGGGCACATTGTACAGATCCGATTTCTCCACGCTCGCGTACAACAAAACGTTCTCAGCGGATTCCCAGTAAAACCTGTCGTCAAAAACACTCTCCAGCACCTGAAGTTCAAGGTATTTTGTGCCGTCAAAATCGTAAACCCTGAAATCCGCGGGCTCCATATTCAAAAATGCAGGATATGTGCCCGGGGCAACGTCGGAAAAATAATCTGTAATACTCATCGTCTCCTTGGAAGGTGTCGCATCTTCTATCTTTTTGCCTATGATGACTATCAATATGATGATCACAACCAGCACCGCCGCTGCTATGATCGGCGCAAATCTTTTGGGTGAAGCGGGCATAGATCGTCTTTCAGCCTTCTTCGCCTCTTCTCCGGCAAAGTACTCCTCCAGCTCATCCAGTTCGTCCATGTTATGTTTTGCCATATCTTATCCTCTCTGAATGTTTCCAGTCTCTATTGTCACCGGCGATATGCCGGTCGTTTTTTACATACAGAATTTATTTTACCATTCTGCACGGTCGGGGTCAAAAGATATTTTTCCGGGCTGTGAATAGTGACGATAAAAAAATAAATTTTCCTCTTGCAAAAGTTTTTGAAACGTGTTATAAGTCTTTTTACATGAGGTGTCTGTCACCGGTCTTTCGGAAAGGTCAAGCCGAAGGTAGGTGATAGTCATGAAAGATCAAATATTGTTTGGCACCTATCGCATATGCGGATCAATGGGAAATGGTCCGTCATCATGTGTATATCTTGTCAGACACATCATGCTGAAACAGTTCCGTGCGATCAAATGCACACCAAAGTCGATCTCAGGATCAGACCCATCGGTTTTTCAGCAATCCCATGAACCTTTAATACTCGAGTCAGTGAGGCATGCGTGTATACCCGTGCTGTATGATTACTGCGAAGATGCAGACTATTGCTATCTCGTGGAGGAATACATACCCGGAGATACTCTGGATGACTATCTTAGAGAACACAAAAAGATGTCATATCTTTTGTTCTGCAGGATGGCATCAGCGCTTGCCGACACCGCCCTGTGCCTTTATGCATCCGAATACCACTATATCTATACCGAGTGGAAACCGGAACACATCAGGATAATGGGCGATTCCATCCATCTGCTCGATTACAGCGGCGGGAGCTGTACAACCGGACAAAAGAGAGGAAACGCCGAAAGCAAACCATGTCAAAAAAGACCGGACGTCAAGGGATTAGCGAAGCTTCTTCTCTTTGCGGAGCCATATGTCGACCGGTGCAAAAGCGAGATCAAAAGCCTTCTTAAACTATGCGCAGAAGAATCGGGCGAAAACGGTATCACGATGGAGCAGTTAAAAAACTACTTTGATCGTGAAATTGATAGTTTTAAGGCCGCGACAGATACGCAAACAGACACCTCCTGTAAAAAAACAGCAGTGCTTGGCGCAACAAACAGCGTCGGAGTCACACACTTTGCCATCTCTCTGAGTGTATACCTGAGATTCCGCGGCATTGATGCCGTATACGCAGGGAAGCCCTATATACTGGAGCAAATAGCCGAATACCATCCTCACTCCGTGAAAACAGGGGACACCGTGATAAGCGGAGGTTTCAGGGGCGTGGTTTTTGAAACCGATACCCACGATCCGATCACCATAGAAGATATGGGCGTATTTACAGACTGGAGCATAGGATTGGAAAACTGTGACGATGTTTTTGTAATACTGGGATCAAATCCGTGGGAGGTCACCGAAAGTCTGCGCACTTTTGAACGGCTCCGATACAAAGACGGTATTCACTTTCTGGTGAGCTACGGGAACGCGCGCATGGCAAGATGGTATACAGGGAAACTGCACAGGAGCGTAGGATGTTTTCCCCTTGATGCGGATCCCTTTTCCTGTGACGAAAAAAAGACAAAATTCTTCGAAGCACTGCTGTAAAACACAGATCGAAAGGAGGTGAAATATGTTTGCAGGAAGAAAGCAGGAGAAGATTCATTTTGGATTTATGGGACTTTCCCGCGGAGCCGGCACCACACACATGGCCGTCTCCACAGCCGCCTATTGCAGCAGCTACCGCGGTATGAAAACGGCTTTTATCGAACTGTCGGGACACAACGATATAGAAAGCCTGCGGGAATATGAGGCGAGCACCCCATTTAACATCTACGGAGTGGATTATTATCCTTGTGTAAATGGTGACACGATCTACGAAATACTGAATTCCGATTATGATTGCACTGTTATGGATCTTGGTTCCGTCCCGGAAAAAAAGACCAGGGAGTTTGCTATCTGCGACAGAAAGATATTACTGGGGATATTCAGTCCCTGGAACGAGAAGAAACTCTTTCTGTCATTAGACGAAATATTATCAGATAAAAAAATAAATTATCGTGTCTCCGGACTGATTGGGGGATCAGACAGCATCAAAAGGGATGTAAGCCGTAAATACAATATTCCCGTTCGCTCTCTTCCTTTTATCCCGGACGCATTTAATATCAGATCCGCGGACAGGGCTTTTTTTAACGAAATCATATAATGTCGAAGATCAAATATGCAAAAGATCATCTTTCCGTAACATTACCCCTTTCCCTGACGGATCAAATAAGTGCGATTACTACTATAACTACAGAATGGCATAAAACGCTTCATTGGACACAGGTTTTTTATGCCGGAGGAGGGCAGAATTATTTTTATCAGACACAGAACAAAAATGATGATACGATGCGCTATAGCCGGAATGGCGGTGGCAGGGCTTCCCGCTGCCATACTGCTGGTTTTTCACGGCAGAAAAGAGGCTGATCTCAAAGCCAGGGTTCAATATTACGAGAACATGCGCTCTGACAGCTTCTACACTAACATCTACGTGTTAAACAGCAGCGTCGGCGCAGGCGAGGTTATAGATGAAAGCATTCTGGACAAAAGAACGGTGTCTTCTTCAGACAGATTGAATGTAAGTGTCACAGAACTTTCGGATATAACGGGAATGCACGCAAAGATCGCGCTTCCCGCAGGGAGTGTCATGACCCCCGACCTCGTCTACGACGGACCCGGCATAAGCGACGATGAGCGTATATTGGATCTGAACAATGTAGTTTTACCCTACGGACTCAAAGAAGGGGATACGATAGATATCCGTATCTCATTTCCCAACGGCGAAGACTATGTCGTCGTAAAACACAAAACCGTGCATTCACTCATAAAAAACGCGGAAGAGATAACGGGATTCTCGGTTAACGCCAACGAACAGGAGATCCTGCGGCTGTCTTCCGCCGGAGTGGACACGGAAATGTATGACGATACCGCAATGTACGGAGTCACATACATGGGTGATTTTCAGCAGCCCGCTGAGGAATACTATCCCGTAAATCCCAATGTTTTCGATCTTTTGGGCTGGGACCCCAACATAAAGAAGCTGTTTACGGTAACTGCCGAAACAGACCGGCGCAAAAAACTGGAAAAACATCTTCAGGGATATATATCGGATGTTTATCTCCCGGTTGACTCATCAGGGTCAAAAGAAACCGGATCAAAAGATCCCTCAGGCACTGACCCCGGGATAACATCCGCCGAACAGGCTGAGTACATTTTCGGATCACCTGAATTATACACTGAGGAATAGCATTTGCGTTTACGATCATATCACGATGTGCAGATCTTTACCCAGGTTATACAGAGGAAACAAAAACAATTTTCGACCGCATACCTTATGAATGGGGTATGCGGCCGGACAGTCAACTGACTAGGAAATCAGATCGACCGACATGCCGGCACAGAGTTTTCTATGCCGGCATTTTTACATACATTCCACACCCACTTGACGGATTTGAAAAATCACTATATCATAGGACATACAAAAGAACCAACGCAGTGATCACTGCATCAGAAAAAACCAAGGGAAAGGCAGGTGACAGCCATGTATGTTGAGATGATTGAAAAAAACGCCCTAAGGGCAACCTTCACCCAGAGTGAACTTTCCTCACGGCGCATAACCTTAAACGACCTGTATTACGGCTCGCCAAAAATGCGCTCCCTCATATCCGAGGCTGTCGGGTTTGCCCGCAAATCACTGCGGTTCGAAACACCCGATATGCCACTCATAGCCGAGGCTGTACCCATGTCCGATTTTTCTCTGGAGCTTTATCTGACCTGGACCCAGGATCCGGAAGCGTTTGACAGCCGTTTCTCCGAATTCACCGTGGATGACTCGGATGTCCCTGATCTCTCGGACGAGCTTGCGGACTACATCTTAAATCTTCTGAAAAATCTGGAGGAATATGTTGCAACACAGGGAAGCTCAGATGAGAACACCGGCATGACCAGGCTCTTTGCCACAAAAAACCTTGCCCGTATATCAGCCCTTGCAATCGCCGTGGCACCGATATTTTACGGGAACAGCAGCGTATACCTTGACACAGCCCGCAACACCTATTACATTCTGCTGTATTCCGGCGGATCGACCGCTGAAGACTTCAATAAGATCTGCAACATAGCATGTGAATATGTGGATTCGCAGATATACACACCTTCGGAGGAAAGCTTTATCAAGGAACATTTCAAGCCGGTACGTGTGGATGACGCCCTTTCCTTCTTCGAAGAGATGAGCGGCGTGCAACAGAATTAACACCTTGTGCTTGATTTTGTACACGGATTTTAATACTTTAACTTGATTATTTCGCAGTCTTTAAGGTATTATATGAGTACAAACAAAACGTATATCGTTTGACAAAGGTTTTTTCAAAAGGAGGATTTCATTATGGCACACGTTATAAGCGATGCATGTGTTATGTGCGGAACATGTGAGGGTGCATGCCCGGTAGGCGCTATCTCAGCAGGCGATTCACAGTATGAGATCAATGCAGATGTTTGTGTTGATTGCGGTACATGTGCAGCTGAGTGCCCGACAGGCGCTATCTCACCGCAGTAATAACCGGACAAAGACTTCAAGACAAAAGAGACGGAATTTATCCGTCTCTTTTACTTTGCGCGTTTTCACAATATTATCACTTCATCCCTGTCTATACCAAACCTCACGGGATCCCCGAACTCCATAACGGCTCTCGCCCCGGTGGCATCCGTTATCATCTTGTCGAATCTGCTTTTTAAGTCAGCCGGCACGCAGACTTTAAGACAGACATCCGTCTCAAAAACCGTGTCCTTGAGACTGTACCCTTCCTGTGCCAGCAGATACGATAGTTTCCCGTAATCATTGTAATCCGTATGCACTGAACACAGGAAACCATCCACCTGTTCCAGGATCTTACATCCATCAAGCCCGGCTTTTACAGCCGCCTGATACGCCCTGACAAGTCCACCGGTTCCCAGCAGCACACCGCCGAAATATCTAGTGACATTCACAGCCACATCCGTGATGCCCTCACCGCTTAAAACTTCCAGCATCGGTCTGCCCGCAGTACCCGCAGGCTCGCCGTCATCACTGCACCTGGCAACGGACGATGATGTCCCCGTGATAAAAGCGGTACAGTTATGTCTGGCATCCCAGTATTTTTTCTTCATCTCTGCGAAAAATGCATTAGCCTCTTCCTCAGAGTGTACCGGTCTTACTGTGGCTATGAATCGGGATTTTTTCTCAGTGATCTCACCACAGCCGCCGGCATATACTATCTTTGACATATACCTATCCTTGCGAATATCAATTGGAAATATCCATATCCTCAAACAATGTCTGTCTCTCATCACCATTAAGGCTGTGCGAATCCGGGCGTCCTCCCGTATCGGTCACAATCCCCTCTATGGTATTCAGATCCTCTTCGTCATGGTGTGAAGGCTTTTTCGGTTTTTCAGTCTCAGTGTTACCGCCGTTTTCGCCATTACCTTCATTTTCGTTATTGCCGCCGGCATTACCGGTGTCATCTCCACCGTTGCCATTATCATCGTTATCTCCACCGGCGTTTTCTCCGTTGCCGTCGCCTGTACCGCCGCCTTCGGAGCCTTCACCTGAGGCATCACCCTCACCGTTTTCTCCTTCACCGTCCTCTTCCAGCCATTCCGTCGTGTTGTGTACAGGACATTCAATGCCATCCAGGATCGATGCCATATCCTGTGGAAGAAGATATGTGGCATCACCGCTGGCAGCGGAAGCCGAACGCATATAAGAATATTTGGTAACTTCTTCCTCGGGGCAGTTCTCCCCCGCCTTCATATGCGAGGCACTGCATATCGGCACCAAAATATGTTTGTCGCACTCTGTCCTGGGCTGTGATCCTTTCACAAAATACTCTGTATATACCTGGCTGCCTCTCTCATCCAGCTTGCAGGCTTCCGTAGCCAGCAGCCCAGACTTTTTGCACACCTTAGCCTTCACTATGCCTTCCGGCATCTCAAAATCCTTGTACTCCAGCCCTTCGTGGATCCTCTGCATGGCTGCCTTCCAGATACGCTTCGGGAAACTACCCGAAGGCATTGGTGAATTGTCGTCACGACCGCCCCAAACAACACAGGTGTAATATGGCGAATATCCCGCAAACAACATATCTCTGTCCTTCGAGGTGGTACCACTCTTTCCGGCCAGCGCCATTCCGTCAAAATGACAGATACCGCTGGTTCCCTCGGATGTCAGAACCCCTTTCATGGCATCCGTCAAAAGCCATGCCGTTGTCTCTTTGATGACACGGGAAGTCTGGGGTGTATTATCTATCAGTACATTACCGTTATGATCCACTATCTTGGTGTATAACCTCGGCTTAATATACTCACCGCCGTTGGCAATGCAAGCGTAAGCCGCGGTAAGCTCAATATTGGTAACACCCACGGTCAGACCACCCAGCGCGATGGACTGAACCTTGTCTGTCTCCTTCAGAGTCGTGAAACCAAATTTTTCGGCGTATTCATAACCTTTTTCCACTCCGATATCTGTCAGCGTTTTCACTGTCACTATGTTTATGGATTTCATAATAGCAGTTCTGATGTTGGTATATCCGCTGTATGAACCGTCGTAGTTTTTGAGTGAAGTTCCGTTGGCATAAGAATATGGCGCATCGTCCTGAACCGTAGCCAGGGTTTTTCCGCCTTCCTCAAGCGCCGGTGCGAAAGCAGCTATTATCTTAAAACATGATCCCGGCTGTCTCGTGGTTCCGGTAGCCCTGTTCAGGGTACGGCTGGCAACCTTCTTGCCACGTCCGCCCACCAGAGCCCTGACTTCTCCGCAGGACTGGTCTATGACCGTGAGCGCCGTCTGCGGCTGAACCGTGGGCACATAGCTCTCACCCACTACCACATAGGACTCATCCGGCATCATCTCCGCCTTGAATACGTCATAAGCTTCCTTGGCTTTCATCGGCGCATCAAATGTTATGTTATAAGAGGAATCCTTGTTCTGATAATACGCCAGCATGCTCTGCTCGTCGTAATTGTGTACCGTTCCTTCTCCGTCCATAATGCTGAGAGCAAAAGACAGAGAATACAAAGTCCCCTTTACGTAGTTATCCTCATTATTGGCCTCTTCGTCGCAGATCTTCTGGATATTCGCATCCTGCGTGGAATAAATGGTGAGACCGCCGTTGTAAAGTGCCTTATTGGCCTCCGCCCTGCTGTAGCCCTTTATTTCCATCAGATCCTTTATGACCTGCTCTGTCAGGGCATCCACAAAATAGCTGTTGACCTGTGTATTTGCTTCAACCTTTTCCTGATTAACATTTTGAATACGGGCATAGACATCGTCTGCCATAGCATCGTCATACTCATCAGGCGTTATGTAACCCTGATCCCTCATGTAACGTAGAACTTTCTCCCGGCGGATCGAATTATTTTCGGGATAATTGATCGGATTGAACCTGTATGGATTCTGTGTGATACCGGCTATTACCGCAGCCTCCGAAACATTGAGCTCGGAAACATCTTTTCCAAAATAGCGTCTTGCGGCAGCCTGCACACCAAGACTGTTCTGACCTAAATTGATGGTATTGAGATAATTCTCCAGGATCCAGTCTTTGCTCTGAACCTTCTTTTCCAGCTGAACGGCAAGATACTGTTCCTGAAACTTCCTGACAAATTTCTCTACCAGCGAGGACTCCGTAGTCCATGTGGTAAAAACATTATTTTTCAGCAGCTGCTGTGTTATGGTGGAGGCACCTTCGGTAAAGTCCCTGTGTACCACCGCCTGAACGGCCGCTCTCAGGATTCCCTTGAGATCTATGCCGTTGTGCTCATAAAAGCGCTCATCCTCTATTGCCACAAAAGCATGCTGAACGCACTCCGGAATTTCGTCTATAGTGACATAAACACGGTTTGATCCCGTAGCCACCAACGTTGCGGTAACATTTCCGTTGCAGTCCAAAACAGTAGACAAAAAGCCCGTAGGTGTCGCATCGATATCGTCTATGCTGGGAGATGAGTCTATAACTCCCTTCACAACGCCGAAAACAAACATGCAGCCTGCCACTATAACAGCCAGCAGCGCTATCATGATGATCTTCACGGACCACACGCCTGTCTTTCTGCCGATCTTTGGAGAAAGAGCCAGAAGCTCCTCCTCACGTTTTTTTATTCCTTCTCTTCCGTAGTTCATTTTGAGAACCTCATAATCAGTCAGAAGGATGCCGTATCAAACTACAGCACCATCTGGACACAACCGAATATTCCCGCATCATTACCAAGAGTTGCAAGCTTTATGGGTGTTCCTTTCACTGCAGGGAACGCCTCTTCATCAAAATATTTTTTTACTGCATCCGTCAATATCTCTCCGGCCTTCGAAACTCCGCCGCCTATTACTATAAGTTCCGGATTTACGGTATTGGCAACACCGGAAAGAGCGGTTCCAAGAATGCAGGCAAATTCATCCACTACCTCGAGGGCAACCTTATCGCCTTCTTTGGCCTTGTCAAAAACATCTTTAGCCGTAATATCATCGGCATTCTTTGAGCGCAGTGAGGATTCTGTGCCATCCTTTGCCAGGCGGCGCCTTGCAAGTCTTGCGATACCCGTCGCCGAAGCATACTGCTCAAGACATCCCCGGCTTCCGCAATTACACTTCTCTGTCTCTTCACGATTGACCGTGATGTGACCTATCTCTCCGCCCGCTCCCGTAGAGCCGTGCAGAATATGACCGTCTATTATGATGCCGCCTCCGACGCCTGTTCCCAGAGTCACCATGACAACATTCTTTGAACCCTCTCCGGCGCCCTTCCAGGCTTCACCAAGAGCAGCCACGTTCGCGTCATTGCCGGCCTTTGCATCGAGTCCTGTTAGTTCCTTTATCTTACCCACAAGATCCACCGGATCCCACCAGCCGAGATTAACGCAGAACGGAACCGTACCGTTGGAAAGAACCGGTCCCGGCACACCTATACCCACACCCGAAACCTCGGATGGATCTATTTTACCGGCAGAAAGTTTGTCGTTTATGGAAGCGGCAATGTCCGGAAGGATGTGCACACCGTTATCCTCTTTGCGCGTAGGGATCTCCCACTTGTCAATCGCTTTTCCCTCTCCGTCGAAAAGACCCATTTTCACGGTTGTACCGCCGAGATCTACTCCAAATGCATATTTTCCCATTTTATCCTCCACTTTGTATTGTAACTTCACATTCTATTGTCTCAACCTGCAATATGTTCCATGAGATACTCAAGTATCTGCGCGGCACATTCATCAACAGTACGCCCCTCGGTCACCACTGTGATATCCGGATCCTCCGGTGCCTCGTAGGGACTGGTGAGACCTGTGAACTCTTTTATCTCGCCGTTTCTCGCCTTTTTGTATAAACCTTTCACATCGCGCCTTTCGCACTCCTCAAGGCTTGTAGCTATGTAAACCTCGATAAAACTGTCTTCGCCTATTATCTCCCGGGCAGACTGCCTGTCCTTTATAAAAGGAGATATGAATGACGTTATCACTATAAGTCCCGCATCATTCATGAGTTTGCACACCTCCGCAATGCGACGGATGTTTTCCTTTCGGTCATCATCGCCAAAGCCGAGGTTTTTATTCAGTCCCATCCTGACGTTATCGCCGTCGAGAGTCATGGTATGTTTGCCGGACTCATAGAGCCTGCGCTCAAGGGCGCTTGCTATGGTGGACTTGCCCGAACCCGAAAGTCCCGTAAACCATAGTGTCTTGGCTGTCTGATCTTTAATACTCTCCCTGTCGGATCTTGAAACCGACATTGTATGCCATTTTAAGTTGTCCGCCATGTTTTCCTCCCGGATCTTGCTGTAACGCTGCTATTGTTACTATTCACAGTTATCTCAATGTGTATCCCGGCTCGACCACATACATACACCCTGCTGTTCGTGTGTGATATGTAATGGCACGATTCGTAAACGAATCCTGCCCTATCGGTCGGAACCATTACAAATCATGACTTCGTCATGATGGTTCCTCCCTCCCTTCGTCGCGGGGTTCACGCACATGCACATTTGTGAACTGTGTGTGACCTTCGCTTTGCTCGCTCACACTCGTTCACAACCTAATGCATGTGCTTTTGTTATCTCTTGATAAAAGCTTTGCCCCCTTGCTCGGTCAGCACAATCTCACATCAGTGCATATGTATGTGATCATGCCCAATCTACATAATAGGATGTTAATAGTAATGATATATAATAAACTTAGTTCCTTGGATATATGAGCAATCTGGATAAAGAGAAAGTCAGCTCAAAAATAGCATATTTAGGTTTGATGATC
>JAILBP010000187.1:0-2111 GCA_024680835.1 Lachnospiraceae bacterium
GCGGATGATTTCAACTACAGAAACGAAACCGGAGACACATCCATAAGCGATCTTGAGATTCTGTCGGATACAAACAGGAGAAGAACTCTTGAAAGAAATCTGGTGAATGCGGCAATTGAAGCCGGCGCCGACGGCCTTAATCTTGACTTTGAGAAATTGAATTCGGATTGCAGTTCACATTATGCACAGTTTCTGAAGGAACTTTCCGTTATGACCCACAACAGAGGTCTGACCCTCAGTGTCTGCAACTATGTTCCTTATAATTACAACGAGTTTTACAGGCTTGATGTTCAGGGTAAATTTGTGGATTATGTCCTGATAATGGGATATGACGAGCACTATCACGGAAGCGGGCAGATCGGAAGTGTTGCAAGCTTTGATTTCACCTGCTACGGTCTGGACAAGACTATGGAAAACGTTCCTGCAGAGAGGATCATAAATGCAGTTCCTTTCTATACAATAGTATGGAAAAATGACGGCGGTACCATCACCGATTCATATCTTACACTTGTGAATGAGTCGGAGTATATTTCAAAATATAATATTGAGTACAGATGGGATGAAGCGGCATGCCAGAACTATGCGGAGTGGCAGAGCGGATCCGCAACGTATTATGTATGGTTTGAGGATTCTCAGTCTATATCCGCAAAACTGAACGCCATGAATACCAGAAACATCGGTGGTGTGGGTGTTTGGAGACTGGGATACGGCACACCGGATGTATGGAATCTCATCGGTATGTACAAGACCATGAAAACAGAAAGCAGTAATTGACCGGATGGATACTGAGATCATCAGAATAAAAAAAGAAGGTAAAGAGGGAACACTTTCCGAGGAAGACCTTGCGACCATAAATCACGCAGGTGAGATAATAAAGCAGGGCGGACTGGTGGCATTCCCGACGGAGACCGTATATGGACTTGGCGGAAATGCGCTGGATCCGGAGTCTTCAAAAAAGATTTATGCAGCAAAAGGACGTCCCTCAGACAATCCGCTCATCGTGCATATAGCTGATTTCCAAGATATTTACAGCATCTCCCGGGATGTTCCCCATGAGGCAAAAAAACTGGCGGAAGTATTCTGGCCCGGACCTTTGACGATGATTCTTAAGAAGGATCCCAAAGTTCCAATGGAGACCACCGGAGGACTGGATACGGTGGCTGTGCGCCTTCCGTCGGACGTTATCGCAAGGGAACTGATAAAAGCATCCGGAGGATTTGTGGCAGCACCCAGTGCAAATATTTCGGGAAAGCCAAGTCCCACAGAAGTTAAATATGTTATAGAAGATATGATGGGCAGGATCCATGCTATAATAGACGGCGGAGAAGGTGAAATCGGCATTGAATCCACCATAGTTGATCTGACGGTGACACCTCCCATAGTGTTGAGACCCGGATTCATCACAAACGAAATGATCGGAAGTGTTTTGGAAACGGACGTGGAGACAGATCGGGCTATCATAGATGCCGACAGCGGCTTAAAGCCCAAAGCACCGGGCATGAAATACAGGCACTATGCTCCAAAGGGTGAGCTGGTGATCGTTGAAGGCAGAGATGAAGAAGTGGTTCGAAAGATCAACGAGCGGCTGGAAGAGGACCGGGCATCGGGATTTAAAACCGGAGCCATCTGCTGCGATGAAAACAAAGATGTTTACAATGCTGATGTGATCAAACTGTCCGGCAAAAAGGGAGATACAAGGCAGGCAGCCCACAGGCTTTATTCCATTCTCAGAAGTTTCGACGACGAGGGTGTTGAAAAGATATATTCCGAAGGCTTTGAAAGAGAAGGCTTCGGAGCGGCGATCATGAACCGCTTGTTAAAAGCGGCAGGTCACAAAATAATAAACCTATAAAGGTAGAAAGAGGCGCGAAAATGAAGATTGCGATCGGAAGCGATCACGGAGGATTTGAACTCAAGGAAACAGTTAAAAAGCATTTGCAGAGCAGAGGCTTTGAGGTAGATGACTGTGGAACATACAGCCTGGACAGCTGCGATTATCCTCAGTTCGGAAAGGCAGTTGCAAAAAAGGTTGCGGCAGGAGAATGCGAAAAGGGTATCGTTGTATGCACAACAGGTGTCGGCATCAGCATCGCTGCAAACAAAGTAAAGGG
>JAILBP010000196.1:0-11384 GCA_024680835.1 Lachnospiraceae bacterium
GCGGTTGCACGAAATAATGAAAAACAGATCCGATATGCGTGCTCAATACCACAACCACTCATCGGATCCGTATTTCAAAAACATTATCAGAAATTGCTCCCATTCCATCCCCAATCTTTCGATGTCGAGTATCTTACATATATATGGTCAGGGGAAATTCCAAACATATCGCTGAAAATATCGGTAAGCACACCGGTCATCTCATCAAAAGCCCCCGGATCCCCGCTTCCGTATATACTCACACTGATAAAAGCCACAGGTTCGCTGTTATCTCCCCGGAAGTACATTTTCTGATCATCCTGAATATCCAGCATAAGCCATGACTCACTTTTCCCGGGTATTACAGCTATCGCCTGACCGAGCCTTTTCTTAAGTTCATCTCTTTGTTCCTCTGTTGTCTTAACACTCAGTTTTGATTCTATAAACGGCATCTTTTGTCCCTCCAAATATTTAGTCTTGTTTTAACTCGCAGACAATATCAGCATTTGCGGCAAATTGTTTTCGCCTAGAAAAAACGTTCTTTCACTTCATCCACAGGCATATCACAACCCGTAAAAAACTTAAATGCAGCAACACCCTGCCACAGCAGCATTCCCTTTCCACCGATACATTTGCAGCCGCAGCTTTCGGCATCTCTTAACATCTTTGTGATCTCCGGGTTATAAACTGCATCGCACACCACAAGCCCCGGGCGGAATGCGGACAGATCTTTCACCACGCTCATATCCGCAAGATCAGGTTTCATACCTACTACAGTAGCATTGACAAAAATATCTGAACTGTTTGCCTCCGCCGTCATCTTATCCGTATCATCAATATCGAAAACATTCACTATCACGCCCGGAACGGCATTTTTTATCTTTTCGGCGGTTTGGATCGTCCTCTCAAAAAATGCATCCTTCTTATTAAATATGGAAATCTCTCTTGCACCGTCAAGTGCACACTGTACCTGAATGGCAGTAGCAGCACCTCCGCCTCCGCAGACGACAAGTTTTTTGCCTTTTACATCAACACCCTCACTCTTAAGATTGTTTACAAAGCCCTCTCCGTCAGTGATATGACCTGTGAGATGCCCGTTTTCATTCAAGATGGTGTTAATAGCGCCTATGATCTTCGCGGCGGGCGTGAGCTCATCCATATATTTGGCTGCTTCGGTTTTGTCAGGCATAGTGACGTTTCCGCCCCTCATATTGAAAAGTCTCATGGCCGAGATGGCTTCGGCGACCTGATCTTCCTTTACATCCAACGCTACATATACATAATCAAGTCCGAGTTTATCAAAACTGTAATTGTACATGGCAGGCGAACCCGAGTGTGCGACAGGTGAACCTATCAGTGCCATAAGGCCGGTTTTACCGGTAATCCTGGATTCCATAATATCCCCTTTCTATAACTGCTGCTACGCAGCCACTCCTCAAAACCCTGTCAATTCTGACAGTATACTCTGATATTTTACAATAAAATGATAATGTATGCAACAAATAACAAACCGGGATCACAGATTAACTGCCCTCCCTGGGACACGCTTTGACTACATATCCTCCATAGACTGCCTGCCCCTGAACTGATCAGGGAGAATAGCATCTTTCATGATATCCTTGGTGTTTTTTTTCTTGAAATCATCAGCCTGTATAAGACCAACATTCATAAGACTCATTCGGGTTCCTATCTCATGAGGGTTGGCACTTGTGGCAGCAACATCGAAGGTTGTGGCGAGAACTCCCTTTCCGATAGTACCTCCCAGATTGTATGCCAGGCTTTTTATCTCATAAACATCCCTCGGATCCGGTTTTCGCATCTTGCAGGATATGAGGATAGGCTCAGAATGATGCATCAGGACAACATCAATCTCATTATCCACGGTATCTTTTCCGTCGTATCCAACCCAATCAATGACTACACCGAAATGGACTCTGGAATAATATCTTTTTAAATGAATGTAAACATACAGTTCAAGCCATATCCCGAATATTCCCAGATAGCTTCTTGACTGTTTTGATGTGAACTGGTATGTGTTACCGCTCTTATTTTCAAGGAAACCATACTGCACAAATTTGCGCAGCAACGGCTTCACCTCATATTCTTTTTCATTATATACGCATTTTTCGGGAACGGTGACGCTCATCCTCTGATTGGAGATATGATTGCCGAGATATTTCTGCAGCGCGTGCCAGCTCATGAGATCCTCAAATGTAGCCTCCGCCATCTTTAAGATGTTGTCATACATCAGCGGATCCGGCTCCATGTGAGAATTATTGAGCTGTTTGGCACCAAGGCACATAAGGTACTCATCCAGTGTGAGTTCCACCGCATCGGACAGCACCCGCAGGTCGATGGCGGATATTATCTTCCGCTCCTTACGGTTCAGATATACCGCCGTCAGCTCGTACTGCTTTGCAACATAGAAGCCCGCCGCCGTCATAAGCTCATCTCCGCCTGTCAGATCCATGTATATCTCTTCGTTTTGCTCATTAACAATGATCCGCTCCAGCATCTGCTGAATCTCGGAAACATGATGAAGATTTATATTAATGGTCTTAACAGCAAGCGACGGCTCCCTGCTCTGCGCAGCCATCACCGAAAAGGCTATGCGCTCGCTGTTATACTGTCTCTCATCATATATTATGATAAGCTTGTCGGGTTTCAAAGAAAAAACCGGCACCAGAAAATGCAATGCATTTGCATCAAAAAATTCGATCAGAGTCATGATAAATACTCCCTACTGAACATTATTGTGATCGGTTGCTATTGTGAATCACAGAAATCTTCAACTCTATTCCACTATATTTTCCTGGTACAGGTACATGCAGGATATCCGCTGCACCCCCAGAAAATTCCGAATTTACCTTTTCTCTTTACCATATTGCGCCCGCATTTCGGACATTTTATAACTGCACTGTTAGCCGCTTCTATCATGGGTCCCAGCTTCTCATAAACCCTGTACGTCATTTTGCAATCCGCCAAAGCCCTGTGGGCTCCCGCCGTCGATATGCCGAAATGTCCTGCCAGATCACCGAGACTGTGATGCGGCAATTCAGGCAGGCATACACGCGACAGCGGAAGCGTATCCATATAGTCATTGCCGGGTACTTCCAGCCCCAGATTAACGCAATCCCTGTAAATATATTTGAGATCGAACTGCTGTATATTTTGCCCCAACAAAACCGAATCGCCCACAAATTCCAGAAATTCCGGCAAAGCCTGGGCGATGGTCGGAGCATCCGCCACCATCTCGTCCGTGATGTTATTAACCTGGGTCGCATAGAAAGGTATAGGCTGCTCAGGGTTCACCAGAGTAGAGAACTCCGCCACCTCTTCTCCGTCCTTTACCCTGATGGCCGATATCTCTATGATCTTATCCTTTTTGGTGGAGACACCTGTTGTCTCCAGGTCAAATACTACATACTCGCTGATATACTGATCTAATCTTTTTCCCATTTTTATCTCACCAAAACACCCCTCAGTCAGCAGAGCCGACAGCTCTCCCGAAAGAGCCCTTAATGGAGGTTACATACTAAAAAACCCGGTCGAATCCGACCGGGCTTAAACACAACTTAAATTATTTCTTCTTCTTTGAGTTTACAGCCTCTTTAAGAGCCTTACCAGCCTTGAATGCCGGAGCCTTAGAAGCCTTGATCTTGATCTCTTTACCTGTCTGCGGATTGCGGCCTGTTCTTGCTGCACGATCTCTGGTCTCGAATGTACCAAAGCCGATGAGTGTTACTTTCTCACCCTTCTTGAGCTCTTCTGTAATAGCCTCAACAATGGCATCTACTGCCTTTCCTGAAGCAGCCTTGGTAAGCTCTGCCTTCTCTGCAACTGCAGCGATAAGTTCTGTCTTGTTCATTATTTTTTCCTCCTATGGATTAAATGTGCATGCAACACACATGCTTACAAAATTGGATTATAGCAGACTTGCGCCATATGTAAAGGTTTTTTTTCAAAAAATCCCTGTTTTATGCGTTTTTTGTGCATTTTCAACTTAAAAAGCCTTATTTCTCAACAGTTTTGAAACATAATATATAAAAAATTCAGTAAAATTGCCACTTGTGGAACCATACCACGCCAAATCCCGTGTTATTACTGCATTGCGGTATCATGTTTTTCTGATAAATGTTTTTCCGCACTTTGGACAGGTGACTTCCACTTTTCCGTGTCCCTTCGGGACTCTGACAGTCTGTTTGCAGCCCGGACACCTGAAAAACCTGTGGGTGTCCTTTTCCGCCTGCATCTGCTTGTGTTTTTTCCATTTGTCCCGAAGTTTGAACTCAACCGCCAGATACTTAATATTCTCTTTTTTTCTGGCTTCGCGGTTTTTAGAGAAAAAACGAAAGTAATAGTATAATATAAGGATAACACCGGGGATAAAAAACCATTTTATCCCGGACAAAAAACCGATCGCCAGAAAGATCAGCGCCAGCATGGACAAAAAGCGTGAAAAATTATCCGCTCCGTATCTCCCCTGCATTATCCTGCCGAACCACACCAGGAATTTCTGGGATGCTTTTTTCCACTTATCGGACATATCTTCTCCTGTCTGTATCAGATATTTGCGTTATTAGCCCGCCACGCTTATTTTCTGAGTGTTTTGCGCTGTTCCTTGACTCTGTACATCATCTCGTCAGCAGACGTCACGAGGTCCTCCAGGTTATTGACCTCTGACGCCGGTCTCATGCTGAATCCGCAGCTGCACTCGATCTTATACGGCCATTGATTGAGAGAGTTGTAATTCTGCAGATAACTCTCAACCCTGTCTATGAACATCACCGGATCATCATGGGTCTCCATAATGCCGAACACCAAAAACTCGTCACCGCCGCTTCGGCAGCATACCTCCCTGCGCTCCGATGCCTGCCTCATGGCATTGGCTATCTGCAGGATGGCATTATCTCCCGCGGCATGCCCGTAGGTATCATTGATGATCTTCAAACCATCCAGGTCAAGGGCTATACACATAAGGTAATTTCCGTCCCTCTTGGCAACTTCCATTATCTTTTCCACATATCTCTGCATGCCGAAACGATTATACAGCTTGGTGAGCTCGTCCCTCACATACATGCTGTCCAGCTTTTCGACCAGGGAATCTTTTTCCCATAAAAGATGAAAGCTGTTCACAATACTGATGGCCGTGGTCATAAACGTGTACAACATAGGCTGCCAGATAAGACTTCTGTTAATGTAAAGCTTCATGTATCCGATATTCATGCCGTTTATATACAGAGGAACATACTCCACACGCACCGGCTCGGTCTCGTCATCCATTGAACTGATGATATCCGGCATGTATTCATTGGCGAACTCAATAGGCCTGTCATCGCCCCTGTACATGATATGCACCATATCCCTGGTATATCCCATCTTTCGCTCCTCTATGATGGGATGCCCGAAAATATCGGCACATGCATAAATATCCACCTTATCGATCTTAAAGAATCCGATGTGTTTGCAGGCGGCCCTTATCAGATCCTTCATGTTGCTGACGCCTGCAGTCAGACGCCACATTTCGGAAATATAGTGTATAAAAATATTTCTCTCGATGAGCTCCTGATTTTTGTACTGGTTGATCTTGAAAAGCTTTGTGGTATCTACCTTCTCACATCCACAACTCTGCGACGGACAGATATGCGCCGGAACCCTGGATAATCTGTCAGGTTTTGAACCGCCCCATATTTTTTCCAGGAGATCGATCGCCACATGGCCGGCTTCTTCAATGGATCTTTCAACCGAAGTTATGGAAGGCTCATAGTCAATTGCCTCCTGAATGTGATCGAATCCCGTGACTATAACATCTTCCGGAACACGATAACCGTGATCCATAAGATATTTGGTAGTAAACATTGCCATACTGTCATTGGCGCAGGCAAAAGCATCGGGAACATCATGATCTTTAAGATATTTCTCCACTACCTCCTCTGCATTGCGGTGAAACCATCCGTATCCCACCCTCTCCGGATCAAAAGGAATTCCGGCATCTGCAAGAGCCTGCCTGTATGCCTCTATTCTCTCCTCGGATTCCTTATTACCTTCAAAGCCCGAAATGAAATTGATATAGCGGCAGCCATGAACTTCTATCAAATGTTTGACCATAGCCCTGATGCCTGCAGGGTCGTCATACTCGATCCTGTAAACATTCTCATATCCGGAAGAGGTGATGGTATCCACCACTACTGTAGGCACATTGAATTCCTGTGCATTGTCCAGTATTCGGTCAGCCACATCCGGTCTCAAAATATCACCGAGGATCACAATTCCGTCGAATCTGCTGTAATCCGGGAGAAACATTATGTTAGTCTCACCATTTACCACGATATCCGGGAAATGCTCTTCCGTGAAATTAGGTGTTTTCATGAGCGTATGGAATGATATGACCTCATATCCCTTCTCTATGGCATCGGAAAGAATGGCAGTCTCTATAACTCCCTCTTCTCTGTCATTATCTCCTCCCAAAAAAAGGCCTATCCTCTTCTTTGGCATAATAAACTCCCCTGAAAATCAATACTCTTTACTGCTCTTTTAATAAATTTTTAGAAATATAGCCGCATATTCGCATTAAATCAGGATATAATCGTGTGTGTTTGCGGTATTTTTGAAGAACGGCAAAAACAACCGATTCTTACCAGTCAGATTCCTGTCTTTTCCCTGTCCTCTGTTTCAAGTCTGACATTTTCGCCTATATTTAACAGATCAAATTCTCTAATCAACATCAGACGGACATACGCCGGAGGATTGCTCCTGGCAGAACACCAGTCCTCTAATGTACGGATCGGTATACAAAAATAATGAGAGATATCTGCCTTTTTTCTGCCACTGGATTTAACGATTTCTGCCATATCCATATGAGCAGCATCAAATATCCCCCTCAGAACATCGTACCATAGAACCGCGTCAATACGGTATTTCTGAGGTCTTATGACGTTTTTTCCGTCACCAGTTATCATTTTTGCAAGAAATATTGCTTTGTCATCTTCGCTCAGCGCAAGATTCCAAATCCGATGAAAAATCCGATCTGGCAAAATCTTCAAACGACGATTTCTCTTCTGTGTCATTTTGTCCGGAATCACTCCTTAGATTATTTCTTAGATTATCACTTTGCAACCCGAATTGTTCATATCAGGTTCAGGCTAATACATGCCGACATGTGTCGGGTAATGTAAAATTATGTCCGCCATGCCCTTTTTCGTGTTTAATCTTGGTTTAATAATGCCGTTTCGATGTCTTTTACCGCGGCTTCACTAATATCTCTCTGATCAAAACTTCCAAAGAACAATTTGGACATTTCGCCCCCCTGTCTTCCGGAAGTCCGACCTGTGGACTCGTATCCATCCCTAATACAGCTGATGATCCAGCCGGTGATATTCTCTACATTTTTAGCCGTAGACAACAGATCCTTGGCAGATTTTATAGCTTTTGCATCGTAATCCGCCACTTCACATATTGCTTTTATGTCACTTCGTTTCAATCCCTCAGCAGCAAACAGCTGACCCATCTCGTAGATAAAGTCTTCCTTCTCATCTGAGGATAATTCTTTCTTCTGATCCTCTACGATTTCCTCCGTCAAATCTTCCTTCTGCTCTTTGACGTAGAATGTGACTCCGTGAACCTTGCCTCCGCGTCCGCCTTTGGCAGGTTCAAATTCTACATATAACTCCGTTTTATCATTTATCTCATCCACTGCTACATTCAATACGCGACGGCGGAACTCATACCATGTGTTAAATCTTTTTTCCGGAGATTTCTCAACTGCCTTATCATAATCAGGCTTTTCTTTGTTGTTGAGCTCGCGGCGCACAGCATCCAGTTCGGCATTGACAACACCCATGCTGAGTTTCAATTCGGAAAGGTTAAAATTGATCTTGAATGTCCCATCCTGTATTCTCTTAACACCCTTCGGATAATAGCACTTACTGGTCAAAAGCTCATACAGTCTGAAACTGTATACACTCTTAAATTTCAACATCACAGGGAGTTCAAGTATGGTAAAATTAGATTTAAGATTCGATATATATTGCTTAAAATCCGAGTTGAAGCGCATGGTGAACACACCATTCTCATAATCGGCATTTGTGATGGCTGCCATGTAATGAAATGTGCCTCTCTCCGGATCACTCATACCTATGCTGCGGGATGTCATGGACTGTGCAACCGGCTCCAGCTGACTGTAAAATGATCCGTCATTGCCGTTCAGTAATTCCTTGAGCTCTGCGGCTGGAATATGACAGGTTATGCATCCGTTCTCTTCCGTATATTCATTTTTTTGTATCTTTGCCAAAGATATTGCCGTGATCTTATTCTCCAGAAGACTTGAGCGGTACTTGGCGCTGATCAGGAAATTCGACTTCGAATAACGACTATTTTCGTAGACTACTATTCCGTCCTTTTCTCTGTCCATGACACAGTTTGATCCTTTCTTTCTACAGTTTTATACTGATTATCTACAATTTCGCCGTTAAAGTCAATACATTTTTATACGTTAATTAAAAAAATCTTACACAATATGTATCTGGAATGCAATAGTTTTTGTCAAGATGTTGTTTTTTTATTGATTTTCGTCTTTTCTGCCGGTTCCGTCAGCCTAATAGACCTACATAAACCACCGTAGTTAATAGCGTTTCTTCTATAAAATTGTAGTTTGTATATTCTACATTTTTGTACGTATTTTGATAAATGGCATATCCTGTTTCTTTCATTTTTCATTCCTGTTTATTTGTGCTACACATTTGTACGCCAAATGGACGCAGAAGTTATATTCTATAATTTTGTACGTTAGTTCTCCGAATCCCTGTCAGTTTTCTACAGATACGTACGCAAGTTATACATTTTTGTACGTTTTTACACCCGAAGTAAAGTTTTTTCTACATATTTGTACTTAAAAACTACATATCTGTACTTTCTTTCTACAAATTTGTTCTATGTTTCTACGTTTTATTACTTTCTTTCTACATTTTCTTACGCAAGTTCGGTGAAATCCGACTCACTCTCTACAATATTGTACGTGATTTTCAATTATAACATGTGTTAAATCACGATTTATCTACATTATCCTACGTTATGTGCTACGCTTTTGTACGCAATTTTTCTTTTTTTGTATTTCAGAATCGAAAAATCTTATTAAAAAAGGACAGCTTTTATCCGCTGTCCTATAGTCCGTCATTGTAAATCTACTTTTTTGTACGCAATTTCTCAATTATTTCATCCTGAGCCAACCTGAATCCCATGCTACTCCCTGCCAGGATCCTCATAAATCGCCGCATCTTCCGGGTTAATCATCAATATCCGGAGTATCTACCGATCTGTACGCAAGTTTCTCCATGACAATACTCATGTTTCTACAATATTGGTCGCTATTAATCCAAAACCAAGCCTACAAAATCCGCCGCATCATGCTACAATTCCTGCGCTGCCTATCAACATTGCAGTACGGTTCTTACTACAGATTTCGCCGTAATAATGCATCAGAGAGCCTGTAGTAGCGGGATTTAATTCAAATCAAATAAAGAAACTAATATGTTGTTTTTAAATCAAAAAAGAAAACAACAAACATGGGATGTTCTCTTTATAAAACCTGACTAAGAATCTGGTTAATGATCTCATTTTCCGACGTCTCATATTCATTTGCAAGTTTTTTCAGTTTATCATCCATCTCCGGAGTGATCAAAAAGCATTTGCGAATGCTTTTAGTCTGTTTTTTGACCGGAAGCTTAAACCGCACCATATCTGGCTTTTCGACCGATTCGGATGGATAACTTGCAGGAATTTCAGGTTTTGCAGGAATTTCTGCAACGCTCTTAACTTCTTTTGCAGTCTCCGGGATTTTTTCGGGTTCACTGTTCGCCGGAGTGGATTTTGAATCTTCATGGATTACATCATCTACTATCGAGGGGGCATTTTCTTTTTTGATCTTTTTCTCGTTTGCTTGTCTCAACAGATCTCTTCTTGACGAACTGGGCATATGTTTAAACCTCCTTTAACAATCTTTCGGTTATTTTCCTGTAATCTACTGCCGGATTTCCGTATTTATCGTATTCTTGCATGCTCTGTAACATGCTTTTCGATTCTGAAGCCCGAATGCTTTTTCGTACGATCATTACAAAGGGGTTTCCTTTGATCTCGTTTGCAGCTGTATTTTCCAGTGCCTCTTTCGCTGTCTCGTGCATGATGGTTTTCTCGTATTTTGTAAGGATAATGGCTGCTATCGTTGCATGGGACATTGCATTCCGGCTCTCCCTTAATGCGCTTATATCCTCTTCTATAGCTAAAATACCGCTTATACTGCCTGCGTCGCATTCCGTAGGGACTATAACATAATCAGCCGCCACATATGCCATGTTTAACAGTATGTTTCTGGACGGGCTGTTGTCTATTATAACGAAATCATACCTGTCGGATACCATTTCAAAGAGATCTGAGAGCAGGTATACATCGTCCTGACCTATAAATTCACGGTCTGCCCTGGTCAGCTGCTTGCTGGATGCGATAACATCAAAGAATTCCTTGGACTGGATTGCATCATCAAGGGGATAATCCGCGTGTAAAGCTCCGTAGATGTTTTTATCCTTTGAAATATCAACATATTGGGATAAGTTACCCTGCTGGTCAAAGTCTACAAGCAGTACGCTTTTCTTTTTATTATGCAGACATACCGCCAATTCTATGGCTGTAGTGGTCTTTCCTACTCCGCCCTTTTGATTGCAAATGGCTATGGTTTTCACTTCTGATCTCTCCTTTTTCTTGTCGTTATTGCTACAGGCAAGCAGGCTTGCCGTGAAGTCGGGCTTTTTGCCCTGATATCATCGTATAATATGTTAATTAATATGTCAATATTATATTTGTATATTTACTAAAATATTACGTCATATAATTGCAAATATATTATTAAATATACTAATGAGAGTATTATGACAAATATTAGTAAATATAATATATAATATTATATACATGATAAAACATAATACACGCTACATCTTGTATATTATTAATTAACATATACTGTATATAGAGCGAATGCAATTGAACAATGAAAAAGTATTATCGATGATTTGTGGATGGATGATAAATTGCTGTTCGTGACTCCGCGAGTGGATTTTGTGCACCATCTTTTATGAGTCGGGACTTCGCCTGAGTTCGTGTATAAAATATTATTAGCAAACTTTTCTTGCTTTACGTTTGTAACGTAAGGTTTCGTAAAAAAGACTGCGCCTTTTGCGTGACTTTGGCCTACACTTCACTCAGATCAGTGCAAAGGAAATTAATGTGTACATGATGTATAAACACACATCAAAAAAGCCATTAATAGAGACAATATATGAACTTACCATATACTGAATACATACGAAAACATATAATAATAAAAAAACATAATCAAAAACATAATCATAAATACAATC
>JAILBP010000233.1:0-3152 GCA_024680835.1 Lachnospiraceae bacterium
ACAGAAGCAGCTCATCTCGTTTGCCAGAACCCTGATCTCCGATCCGGCGATACTGGTGCTGTACGAGGCCACCGCCTCCATAGACGTGCAGACCGAGCACGCGCTGCAGACCGGTCTCGACAACATGATGAAGGGACGTACCACATTCATCATAGCGCACCGTCTCTCCACCATCAAAAACTGCGACCGCATCATGTACATAGACAAGGGCGGCATCATCGAGCAGGGTACCCACGACGAGCTTATGGCAAAGCGCGGCGACTACTACAGGCTCTACACAGCCCAGCTTCAGGAAGTAAGCTGAGATTCCTGTAAATGCTCCCCTTCCGGGGAGCTGTCAGCCAACGGCTGACTGAGGGGTTTGGCGCTTTTTCGTATTGAATTCAGCAGGATAGTATGGTATTATATCTTAATCTATGGGATTTAGGCATACCCGGCTAAGTGGGTGACTGTGAAGTAGAGGAAGGCTACATCATGGCTGATAACAAATGGAGATGCGGATGATTGGGTTGATGACCGGTTTTGTGCCATAGCTTTGCATGCCGCTGAAACGAATAACGCGGATATGGTCTTGTTTCGAAAAGTGGTTATAGATGAAAAGGGCAGAAGGACAGATGATAAGATCAGTCTTCCGGTGGGGGTGATCTCTGAGACAGAGGTCTTAAAATACAATCTTGGTTATTCGTGCGCTGTGTGGACGGGGTTATATAAAAGGAAGTTATTTTCGGAGATATGTTTTCCTGAAGGAAAATACTATGAAGATATCGGAACAACCTACAGATTGATACATAAGGCTGAGAAGATCTGTTATGATGATCATATCCTGTATTATTACAGGAAAGGGCGTAAAGGCAGTATCACAACAGATCCGTGTACGAGAGATACAGATCTGTATGAAATGACAGTACGCAGGTTTAATGACCTGTTTGAGTGGGGATACGGAAAGCTGCTTTTGAATGAAGCGCTGTTGATCAGGATTTGGTTTGGATATAAGGGACTGAGCAATAGAAATATGCTTCGTGTATTCAGGTATATGCTAAAACATCCTCCGAAAGATATTCGGCCTAAATCTTTTCTTTCATTATCGTGATGTATGCCACACGCATTCTGCAGCAGCTTACATATGGACGCGTTTCATTTGCCGGGGCTTTTGCGGGATACTTTGTCATGTTTTCCCAGCTTGGCATGCCCATATATGCTATGCGCGGCTGTGCCGGGCTTCGGAGTGACAGGTCTGCGTTGAGCCGCTTCTGGAATGAGATCTTCAGCATCAATCTTGTCTTATCGGTATTCAGTATTCTGGTTTTGTCGGTACTCATATTTTTTCTCCCCAGGTTAAGGGAAAACGCGTTGTTGCTTATCATCAGCGGCAGCGGGATGATTTTCCAAATGTTTGGCAGCGAGTGGCTGTACAGGGGGCTGGAGAAGTTCCGTTTCCTTACGGTGATCATGCTCATCTGTAAGCTCATTTCGCTCCTCGCCATCCTTGCGTTTGTGCATTCTCCACAGCATATGATACGCTATGCGGTCTTCTCGGTATTTACCGGCTATGGGAGTGATGTGGTCTGTTTCTTAGCTTTAAGGCGCTATGTGGATATTTCCTTCCGTATAAAGATCAACCGTGAGCATTTTAAGCCTCTCCTGATCTTTTCTTTGATGAGCTGCGCGGTTTATGTATACAGCAGCCTGGATCTGACCATGCTGGGCTTTATGAAAACGGATTATGAAACGGGACTTTACGGCCTGGCGGCCAAGGCTAAGACAATGCTTGCCGCGACAGGAGGGCTGGTGTGGGCATCTGTTCTTCCCACAGCCACATCCCTGTGGAGGGATAATAGGAAGGCCGAATTTGAGACGCTGGCATGTAAATCATTGATGCTGGTATCCTTAGTCCAGTTTGCGGTCACAGTATTCTGTCTGGTATTTGCAAAGCAGATTATCCTTATCATGGGAGGAGAGGAATATCTGGATGCGGTGCCCTCATTTCGTATACTCCTGTTTTCCCTGCTTCCGATAGGTTTGAGCAATATACTGGGCGGACAGGTTCTAATCCCTGCAGGGAAGGAGCGGGAGCTGCTAAAGGCAGAGATACTGGGTGCGGCATTTACCACCGTGATATCTGAGATGATCGTTTGGGCGGTTTGCCTTATAGCGGTCAAGGGGAAAATGGGGATGGATCTGGCCGTTGCCCCGCTGATAAAGACTTATAATTGGATACGGACGAGGCTGCAGCGTGTCCGTGTACGTAGACAGTTCTGTCACAACTGAGGAGGGCCGTATAGAGCATTTTGGACAGAACGATCATTTGCGGGTGTTTGGAAGGGATTCTGCGGATATTCTCCGGGCTTTCGGATTTACCGTCACGAAGATCCGCGGAGAGGATTATGATCCGAAGATCAAGCCGGTTGTAGGTCCTGCGGATTATGATAGTAATGTGATATTCGAAGTAACGGTGTGATCGTACAAACAGCTTCAGGAGTTGGCGAAATGGAAGCTCTGTGATGTGATGCGACTAATCCGGAATTGAAATCCGAATTGGACGCATTAGAGGGACCTATAAAAATTTTATAAATTGACAAGGAAAATAGAAAAAAGATATTATTGATCACAGGTATGATCCGGTGGAGAAAGATGTACCCTGAGAGGAGAAGATGTGCTATGAAAAAGTTTAATACAACGGCTGTGTGCATTCCGTCAAAGCATTACATGGTAGATCTCTCCGAAAGAGTGAGGGAAATAAAGAAGTTAGTTGATGCGGGTGAGTACTTTGCCATAAACTGCGCGAGGCAGTACGGGAAGACGACGACACTGACAGCACTTAAAGTTGTGCTCAAAGAGGAGTATACCGTATTATCCCTGGATTTTCAAAAACTGGATAACGATGTATTTAAGACAGGTGCCAGTTTTGCGCAGGCCATGGCGCGTATAATTGTTGATGCATATGAGTTTGAGAATGTTTCTATACCGAAAGACACAATTACTGCGCTTGAGAAACTGAATGCGGAAGATGAAACAAAGGTCAAAATGGATGATCTGTTCAGGGTTCTCAGAAGATGGATCGTTAAATCCGAAGTCGGTATTGTACTAATGATCGATGAAGTCGACAGCGCAACGAACAATCAGGTTTTTCTGGATTTTCTGGCTCAGCTCAG
>JAILBP010000060.1:0-17939 GCA_024680835.1 Lachnospiraceae bacterium
TTATTAGTGGAAAAAAATCTTGCTCCCTCCAGAGAAAAGGCAAAATCCCTTATCATGGAGGGACTTGTATATGTAGAGGATCAAAAGGAAGACAAGGCCGGTATGACCTTTGACGAGGATGTCCGGATAGAGGTCAGGGGAGAGACGCTGCGCTATGTCAGCAGGGGAGGACTTAAGCTGGAAAAGGCCATCAACTCCTTCGGGGTTTCCTGCGATGGAAAGATCTGTATGGATATCGGCGCATCAACCGGCGGTTTCACCGACTGCATGCTGCAGAATAATGCAAAAAAAGTCTACGCAGTGGATGTGGGCTACGGGCAGTTTGCATGGAAACTCAGAAATGATGAGCGCGTGGTATGCATGGAAAAGACCAATATCCGCTATGTTACAAGGGAAGATATCGGTGATGTTCTGGATCTTGCCTCCATAGATGTATCTTTTATATCGCTGTCAAAGGTTTTGCCCGCTGCGGCAGGACTGCTGCGCGACGGCGGTGAGATAGTGGCTCTCATCAAACCCCAGTTTGAAGCAGGCAGGGAAAAGGTCGGCAAAAAGGGTGTCGTGAGGGATCCCAAGGTTCACGTTGAAGTTATACAGAATGTATTCACCTATGCAAAGGAAAACGGATTCGCCGTGAAAAACCTTACTTACTCGCCTATCAAGGGTCCTGAGGGCAATATAGAGTATCTCACCTATCTGGTAAGATCCAAAGAGGAATTTGAATTGCCGGATATTGACCGGGTTGTGGAGGAGGCACACGGCAGCCTGGCAGGATAAGCGAAAAGTCTGGTTACGGGAGAAAATATGAAGAATTTTTTCATCTTAACAAATTCATATAAAGATAAGGATCTTGCGCTCACAAACAGCATGAGAGATTACATAACCTCCAACGGTGCGGGTGTGGAGGTTTATGTCAGTAAAGGAGAGGAACTGAATATCGACTGTGTGGATGCGGATGTGATCCCACAGGATACGGAGGTGATCTTTGTGCTGGGGGGAGACGGCACATTGATCAGGGCTGCAAGAGATACGGTTTCTCTGGGAATTCCTCTTGCAGGTGTAAATCTCGGAACGGTGGGATATCTGTGCGAGCTGGACAGGGAAAATGTTTTTGAAGCCATAGACAGGCTGCTGAGGGATGAGTATCTGATCGAAGACAGGATGAGGCTTAGCGGCCGGATAGCGAGATCCGACGGCACAGTGGATTCCGGAAACGCACTCAATGATATAGTCATACACCGGAGCGGTACCCTGCAGCTCGTCAATCTGATATTGTATGTCAACGGCGAGTATCTGCATTCTTTTTCCGCAGACGGTGTGATAATATCGAGCCCTACCGGGTCTACGGCGTACAATCTGTCCGCGGGAGGCCCCATCATAGATCCCAAGGCTCGCATGATGGTGATAACGCCCATTTGCGCCCATGATTTCGCATCCAAGAGTATCGTCCTGGACTCGGATTCAAAGATCGAGATCGAGATCGGTTCACGCCGCAGGGAGGCTGATGAGAGGGTGAATGTGAGCTTTGACGGTGACAGGATAATCGAGCTGGGCATAGGTGAGCGCATCGAGATCCGTCAGGCTAAGGAGGATATCCATATATTAAAGCTTTCCGGCAAAAGCTTTCTGGAAATCCTGAGAAAAAAGCTGTAAGGTGAAAAAAAGCGAGTGAGGTGGATAGGAGGATAAATGTTAACTGATCTGCACGTAAAAAACCTGGCGCTCATTGACGAGAGCGAAGTTGAGCTTTCAGGAGGCCTTAATATCCTGACGGGTGAGACGGGAGCCGGTAAATCCATTATCATCGATTCGGTGAGTTTTGCATTGGGAGAGAAAGTTCCGAAGGGTTTCCTCAGGGAAGGCTCAGAGGAAGGCTTTGTGGAACTCAGGTTCAGCGGCATCTCTCCGGAGTTAAAGAGTTTTCTTGATTCAAAGGATATATTTCCGGAGTCGGATGAGATCGTGTTAAGCCGAAGGCTCCACGCCGGAAGGTCGGTGGCCAAGATAAACGGTGAGTCCGTTAATGCGGCGCTGTTAAAAGAGGTTGCAGGATATCTTATCGACATCCACGGTCAGCATGAGCACCAGTCTTTGCTGAATAAAAACAGACATCTGGATTTTCTGGATGATTACGCCGGAGAGAAGGCCTTATCACTCAGAGCAGATGTTGAAAAGGGCTTTTTACAGCTTCGCAAACTTAAGGAAAAGCTGTCCGCGGAGGACCGGGATGAGCGGGAAGTGGCGAGAGAAAGGGATCTTCTGGCCTATGAAGTGGGGGAGATCGAGGATGCTGCCATTATGCCCGGGGAAGACGAAAGTCTTGAGGAAGAGTATTCACGAATGAAAAATCACAGCCGTATTGCCGCATGCCTGTGTGAAGTGGCAGGTTTTATGAGTGACGACGGCGGTGCAAAGGATATGACAGGACGGGCCCTGAAGGAGATATCGCAGGTCAGTGATCTGGATAAAGAAATAGCATCAATGGAGAGCGAGCTCTATGACATAGAATCTCTGTGCGGGGATCTTTTGCGTCATATTAATAATTTCATGGATGATTCGGAATATGACGGAGAGCGCTTCGACGAGGTGGAAACCCGCCTTGATCTCATCAACCGTCTTAAGAGCAAATTTGGAGGCAGCATTGACAGTATCAATATGCAGCTTTCCGATAAAAAGAACCGTCTTGAAGAGCTTGAAGACCATGACAACTTTGTTGCAGGGCTCCGCGCCGATATTTCAAAGTGTGAGGCGGATCTCGGTAAAAAGTGCGAAAAGCTCAGCAAACTCCGAAAAAAGACCGCATCCGAAATGGAGAAGAAACTTGTGGGAGAACTGTCGGAACTCAATTTCCTGGATGTGAGATTCGAGATAAGATTTGAGGAGACCGACGGTTTTACATCCAAGGGAACAGATGACATATGTTTTATGATCTCCACAAACCCCGGGGAACCTTTGAAGGAACTCTCGGCTGTCGCCAGCGGAGGAGAGCTGTCCCGCATAATGCTGGCCATAAAATCCCTGAAGGCGGATTCGGACGGCATAGGCACCATGATATTTGATGAGATAGATACGGGTATAAGCGGTGAGACGGCCAGACGTGTTGCCGTAAAGATGCATGAGATGGCCGGAGACCATCAGATCATCTGCATTACGCATCTTCCGCAGATAGCAGCCTGCGCCGACAATCACTATCTCATAGAAAAGACCTCTGATGAAGAGAGCACGGTGTCCACCATCAGGCTTCTGGACCATGAGGGCAGTATCGCCGAGCTTGCCCGCATGATGGGCGGAGCTCAGATCAGTGATAAACTGCTTGAAAGCGCGCGTGAAATGAAAGAGAATCTGTGATTTTGTGAAAAATATACATTTTTTTTGTGAAATTTAAAAATTATTGTAGCAATTTGTTTAAGGATGTGTTATCATCACATAAGTGCGTGATCTGAAGTAAAATTGGTTTCTGATCTCGTCTACTTTAAGTTCTATTACAGGAGGGGTGTTTTACTTATGATTTTAACTACTACAGATTCTGTTAAAAGTTTTGAGATCGGCGAATATCTTGACATCGTATCTGCTATGGGCATGTATCTTGCAGGTTCCAAGATTACAGGCGGTTCTACCGTGAGTCAGGATGAGTTATATGAGACATGCTTTGAAAAGACCAAAGATAAGCTGGTTAAAAACGCCATAAAGCTTGGGGCGGATGCAGTGGTCGGTATGACGGTCAATTATGTTTCCAAAGATGATACCAACGACATGGTAATATCATTGAACGGTACTGCGGTGAGGTTCAAGAACACCAAGGAGTGGGAGAAAACTCGCCAGAGACAGGCACAGCAGGAAGGAACCCAGGTTGTGGAGGAGGAGGTTCAGCTCACCGAACAGGAAAAACAGGAGCAGAACTTCAGAAACGTTTGCGACCAGCTCACGGAGAAATACAATCTCGACGAGAAGGCTCACGCTGTATTGCTGGGATTCGAGGCATTCCAGCTGTTCAAGAAGGTTGCCGATGTGCATAAGAAGGTTCCGTCTATTGATGACAGACTTGAGGTTATGAGAATACTGAGAGACCTTGAGTCAAAGGGCATCATCAGGGAGGACGGCAATTACTACATGATCGATGACACCGTTATTTTGAAGTGATGGTTGACGTTTATATGTTTTTATCAAATCCGGCGTTTTTTCGCCGGATTTTTTGTGCTTGAAAAAATACTTCTTTTGAGATATAATACAGGTGGCAGAATATGTTTTTTCGAGAAAGTTGAGGTATTTATGTACAAGAAAGGAGATTATATCTTCCATGAAAACGGTGGTGTCTGTAAGATTGAGGATATAAGCGAGATTGCCATGAGCGGTCTGGGTTCGGAAAAGATGTATTATGTTCTTTTGCCGTATCATGAGAGCAGAAGCGAGATTTTTTCTCCTGTAGATGCCCCGAAGTCAAAACTCAGGGATATTATGTCTAAGGATACTCTTCAGGCTTTGATCGATAATATACCGTCTGTTGAGATCAACTGGATCAAAAATGACAAACTGAGGATCCAGTACTACAAGGAAGCTCTTGCCACATCCGAGCCGGAGAAGATCATTGAGGTTTTGAAGACTGTATACGTCATCAATCACAAGAGAGCCGTTGAGGGCAAGAAAATGCTCACGGCAGATGACAGATTCTATCAGATAGCCGGAAAAAAGATCTTCGACGAGATCGCATATGTTTACGATATTGACATGCGCGAGGCCGAGGATATGGTGGAGGACGTTTTGAAAGCGTGCCTTTAGGCATTACAATAGAGAAAGGAATGTATGATCCGGGGGGATCTTACAAGATTTGCCATGAAAAACATCTTATTTGTAACATCTGAGGCTGTGCCCTTTATCAAGACAGGAGGACTGGCAGACGTTACGGGTAGCCTGCCCAAATACATCGACAGGTCTAAGTTTGATGTTCGCATTATGCTGCCTAAATATGCGTGCATGGATGACAAGTTCAAAAAGAAACTTAAATTCCTGTCTCATTTTTATGTGACGCTGGGCTGGAGACAGCAATATGTGGGTATTCTGGAGGCCGAGGACGACGGTATCAAATATTATTTCCTCGACAATGAATACTATTTCGCCGGAGACAACCCATACAATCACATCTACGAAGATGTCGAGAAATTTGCTTACTTTTCGAAGGCGGCGCTGGATGCCATCGGATATATAGATTTTGTGCCTGACATTATACATTGTCATGACTGGCAGACAGGACTTGTGCCTGTTTATCTGAAAACATTTTACAATAAACACGCTGCATTACAGGGTGCGAAGACGGTATTCACTATCCACAATCTGAAATTCCAGGGCAGATGGATGATCGAGGCTGTGCAGGATATCACAGGTCTGCCGGATTCTCTTTTCACGCCGGACAAGCTTGAGAGCTACGGCGAGGCCAATTACCTGAAGGGCGGCGTTACATATTCCGATTATGTTACGACTGTGTCTCCGTCTTATGTTTCCGACATAAAGACCATCGAAGGCGGAGAAGGGCTTGATGGTCTGTTCAAAGCCAGACAGGACAGCCTCTTCGGTATCATCAACGGATTGGATTACACCGAGTACGATCCCATGAAGGACACCTATATCGAGAGAAGATTTGATGCGGATACCTTCAGGGAGGGCAAGGCCGCCAATAAAAAGGCGCTTCAGGAGGAACTCAGCCTGCCGGTGGATCCGGACTGCATACTGATAGGTATGGTAAGCCGCCTGACGGACCAGAAGGGCTTTGATCTGGTCAATTACATCATGGAAGAGCTTTTGATAAATGCAAGACTTCAGATCGTAATCCTTGGCACCGGAGATTCCAAATATGAGAACTCCATGAAATACTTTGAGAATAAATATCCTGACAAGATATCCGCCAATATCGGATATTCTGAGCGCATGGCTCACAGGATATACGCATCCTGCGATGCGTTCATGATGCCTTCGCTCTTTGAGCCCTGCGGTCTTTCACAGCTCATGAGCATGCGCTACGGTACCATCCCCATTGTCAGGGAGACCGGCGGCCTCAAAGATACGGTTGAACCCTATAATGAGGTGGCGGCAACAGGTTCGGGCTTCTCATTTGCCAACTTCAATGCACACGAGTTTAAGAACACCTTATATTACGCGATGCATATCTATTATGATGCGAGATCTGACTGGGATGACATGGTTAAGAGAGATATGGGACTTGATTTCAGCTGGAGCAACTCCGCACGACAGTATGAGGAAATGTACGAGCGTCTCCTGCAGTAAAAAAGTACTTGCAAAAAAATCTCGTTTTGTATATCATAATGGTCGGGTCTGAAAAGACCCGACACATTTATGCCACGTGTGGCATGACAGGCTGGAATAGCGCAGTCGGTAGCGCAACTGATTCGTAATCAGTAGGTCGTCGGTTCGAGTCCGATTTCCAGCTTTATAAATTGCTCAGAGGTGGCTCTGAGCTATTTTTGTGACAATAAGCCGGGAGCAGGGTTGAAATCGGGTAGGAGCAAGCCCTGCTTGATTGGTCATGTTGAAAAACAGAATGTTTTTGGGTTAAAAATGCACGGAGGGTTCGGTATATGATAATAAAGACAAAACAGCTGTCGGATCAGGTTGAGGAACTCATAAAAGAAACCAAAAAAAACGGTCTTGCATGGAAGATGCAGATAGAGACTACGGATGATCTTGAGGCCGATATCAAGGAAAAGCTTGAGACGGAAGAGGGAGTATTCGTTGTGGATGAGTGTTTTGTCTCATATGAGTGTGTATACCGCAAAAAAGAATTCCGCATGATATCATATGAGAGGATCCTCACCAAAGGAGATGTTGTGAGATCGAATGCTCTCATATTTTTACCTCCTGAGGGACTCAGGTACTTTGATGTGGCTGTGCTGGCGCCTTATGCTGTGGACAATGACGCGATCCTGTCAGACAGGGTACATAATCTTTTCCAGACACTTATGGATCTCCACAGGGCGGGCTCAGATCAGGTGAAGGTGCAGTTTGTTGATCCGATGACGCAGAATGTTTTGTGAAAAATCACAACAGATCACTGAAAATATTCGTCTTTTTTACATATTGCAATTGAACAGATTCTCTGATAGATTAAGACCACGCTGATCCGGCGCGGTCTTTTTTGACTTCCGAAAATTTAAGGAGGTCAATATGCAATACGAAGAATTCAGATCAAAACTCATTTGTGAATTAAGAGGATATTTCCCCGAAGATGTCACTCTCTGTGAACAGAAGATCACCAAAAACAACGGTGTTATACTGGATGCGGTCAGTATCCGTGAGAAAGACAGCTTTGTATCCCCCAATATTTATATTAACGGGTTTTACGATCGGTACATGGCGGCCGATGACACTACCATAAGTTCTATCGCCGCAAAGATCTATGACACCTATATGGATGGTGTTCAATACAAGGACATTAATATCGATGATTTTCTGGATTATGAGAAAGCGAGATCCGGTATAGTATACAAACTCATCAATTACGACAAAAATGCGGACAGATTGAAAGACATGCCCTATGTGAGATATCTGGATCTTGCAGTGGTGTTTTATTACATCTTTGCGGATGAGAGTGATGAGATGGCATCTGTTCAGATCACCAACGAACACATGGAAAGATGGAAGGTGACTTTGGAGGAGATCAACGAGACAGCCATGAAAAATACACCTTCCGTCTTGGAAGCCGTTGTGAGCGATATGTTTGATATCCTGAAAAACAACATGAAGGTAACGGATTTCGATGAATGGAAGTCCGATGTTGATTATATTCCCATGTACGTGGTATCAAACAGGCGGGGAGTAAACGGTGCGGCATGTATGATGTACCCGGGGCTTATGGCGGATATTTCCGAGCGTCTGGACAGTGATCTTTTCATCATCCCCAGCTCGGTGCATGAACTCATCGTGGTGCCTGTAAAACGTATAGAGGAATGTGAGCGCTATGATGAGATGATAAGATATGTCAATAAGACTCAGCTGGCACAGACCGATATCCTGAGCGACCATGTCTATTACTATACCAGAGAAAAACGTGCAGTGGCTTTTTCCGCTTAGAAGAGCATTTTCGAAGGGGGGCTTCTTTGACTTTGATTAGCAACCCGGATGCTTCAGATATCATCTTGCATGGCTTTTTATGATGTGTTATACTGTCATTTATTGTTGAGAATTTCGGTTTATCTACGGGATTCGGTCAAATAATATCAGAGATCCGCTGAGGTTTCGGGATTGTGCGGCTTCAGCGGATATGGAGGTATGAAATGGCAGACAGAAAAGACAGAGATGTTATAGAGATAGAGGAACTTGAAGATATAGGCGAAACTGACAAGGATATGTACAAAGCCCGCAAATCCAGGATGAAGGAGGAACGCGGAAAGTTTTATTCTATCAGCAGGATGTCAGCCAATCAGAAGACAGCATTTTTGGTGGCATTTTATATCCTGGCATGCCTCATTTTCATCTTTTGCGGTACGGGACTCTGGGGGCAGGGTATCGTGGTGAGCTGCGCTGCCGTGCTGGCTCAGGCGGGGATCGTGGTTTTGATAGATCCATATGAATACTTTGTACATCTTATAGTGGGTGTGATATTCATAGCTGTGGGTATATGGCTGTCCATTATCGGATTCATGATCTCCACACTGGTTCTGTTTTTGTGCACCATAGTAGTGATATCAGCCTGCAGGACGGTAAATAATGCAGCAAGATAAAAAGATCAACTACCAACTGAAACTTGATGAGACACTGAAAAAAATTACGGATTCCGGGGCAGTTCCAACGCTGTTGCTTCACGCATGCTGCGCACCGTGTTCCAGCTATGTGCTGGAGTATCTGTCCCGGTATTTTGAGATCACTGTGTTTTTTTACAATCCGAATATCTATCCGGACACGGAGTATGAACACAGGGCGGCGGAGATAGCCGGTTTTGTGGAGAGATTTCCCGCGGAACATAAGGTGGAGCTCATCACTGCAGAACATGGAGAAAAGACTTTTTACGATGCGGTAAAGGGTTTTGAGCATCTGGAGGAGGGCAGTGAGCGCTGCTACAGGTGCTATGAGATGAGACTCAGGGAGACGGCAGAAAGGGCTTCTGCTCTCGGGTTCGACTATTTCACCACAACTCTTTCAATATCGCCTATGAAAAACGCCGCCTGGCTCAATGAGATTGGCGGAAGGCTGGCAGAGGAGTACGGGACAGCCTATCTTTATTCCGACTTCAAAAAGAAAAACGGATTTAAGCGCTCCACGGAGTTGTCCGCAGAGTACGGTTTATACCGGCAGGATTACTGTGGGTGCGTTTTCAGCTATAACAGCAGACGGAGGTAATCAAATGGCTCAGCTTTGGGGAGGACGTTTCACGAAAAAGACAGACGATCTGGTCTATGCTTTTAACGCTTCCATAAACTTTGACAAAAGACTGTACAGAGAGGATATAGAAGGTTCCATCGCCCATGTCACCATGCTGGGTAAAACGGGTGTTATAACATCCGATGAGAGCGATACCATTAAAAAGGCTCTGGAAGGGATCTTAACCGACCTTGAGGAAGGCAGGATAGAGATCACGTCCGAATATGAGGATATTCATTCCTTTGTGGAGGCTACCCTTATAGAACGTATCGGTGATACGGGCAAAAAGCTCCATACAGGCAGAAGCCGCAATGACCAGGTGGCTCTCGACATGAGGATGTACGTCAGGAGACAGGTTAAGGAGACGGATGAGCTGTTGCATGAACTTCTGACGGTATTACACGGCATCATGAAAGAAAACACACATACCATCATGCCGGGCTTCACACATCTGCAGAAGGCTCAGCCTTTAACTCTGGCACATCATGTGGGAGCTTATTTTGAGATGTTCAAAAGGGACAGGGGAAGGCTCGCAGATATATACGAGAGGATGAATTACTGTCCCCTGGGAGCAGGTGCTCTGGCAGGTACCACCTATCCTCTGGACAGGGAGCTTACAGCTTCACTTCTGGGATTCAAGGGACCTACATTAAATTCCATGGATTCCGTGTCTGACAGGGATTATCTCATAGAGTTTTTATCCGCATCAGCCACTATTATGATGCATCTTTCAAGATTCTGTGAGGAGCTTATAATCTGGAACAGTGATGAGTATAAGTTCATAGAGATGGACGATACCTATTCCACAGGAAGCTCCATCATGCCCCAAAAGAAAAACCCGGATATTGCGGAGCTTATCCGAGGTAAGACCGGCAGGGTGTACGGAGCGCTGAATTCCCTGCTCACCACCATGAAAGGCATTCCCCTTGCATACAATAAAGACATGCAGGAGGACAAGGAGCTTTCCTTTGATGCCATTGATACGGTAAAGGGATGTATACTGCTGTTCAAAGGCATGATAGAGACTGCAAAGTTCAATAAAGACAGGATGTATGCTTCTGCCAACGGTGGTTTCACGAATGCCACTGATGCGGCTGACTATCTTGTGGTAAAAGGTGTTCCTTTCAGGGATGCCCACGGCATTATAGGACGCCTGGTGCTGTATTGCATAGAGCAGGGCAAAGCTATTGATGAGTGCTCGCTGGATGAGCTGAAAAAGATCTCCGATGTTTTTGAGGAAGACATTTACAAAGCCATCTCATTGGAGACCTGTGTCGATAAACGTCTTACCATCGGTGCTCCCGGAGCGGAGGCTATGGAAAAAGTCATTGAGATAAATGAAAAATATCTCAAAGAAAACTTGTAATTTTCCGTAAACGGTGGTATCTTATGATATAAATTTTCGAGAAAACGGTATTTAATGATATCAAAGAGGAGAGAGACATGAGTGAAAAACTGAAAGTAGGTATTTTAGGCGGAACAGGTATGGTGGGTCAGAGATTCATATCTCTGCTGGAAAATCATCCGTGGTTTGAGGTTACTACGATAGCCGCAAGCCCGCGCAGCGCTGGTCAGACTTATGAGGCTGCAGTGGGTGACAGATGGAAGATGGATACCCCGATGCCCGAAGCCGTAAAGAATATAATCGTCAAGAATGTCAATGAAGTAGATGCTGTGGCATCCGAGGTTGATTTTGTATTTTCTGCAGTTGACATGACCAAGGATGAGATCAAAGCCATTGAGGAGGCTTATGCTAAGACAGAGACTCCGGTTGTTTCCAACAACTCGGCTCACCGTTGGACTCCTGATGTACCGATGGTGGTTCCGGAGATAAATCCCGGACATTACGATGTCATCGAGTTTCAGAAGAAGAGACTGGGTACTTCCAGAGGCTTTATAGCAGTTAAGCCGAACTGCTCGATCCAGTCATATGCACCGGTTCTGACAGCATGGAAGAAGTTCGAGCCCACACAGGTTGTGGTATCTACATATCAGGCAATCTCAGGCGCAGGAAAGACATTTAAGGACTGGCCGGAGATGATGGGCAACATCATACCCTATATCGGCGGTGAAGAGGAGAAGAGCGAGAAAGAGCCATTGCGTCTCTGGGGCGAGATCAAGGACGGTGTTATCGTGCCGGCTGAATCACCTATTATCACAAGCCAGTGCATCAGAGTTCCGGTATTGAACGGTCACACAGCTACTGTATTTGTGAATCTCGCAAAGAAAGCTGCTAAGGAAGAGCTTATCGAGGCCATGACAAGCTTCAGCGGCAAGCCGCAGGAGCTCGGTCTTCCCAGCGCGCCCAAGCAGTTCATACAGTATCTCACAGAGGACAACCGTCCTCAGGTTACGGAAGATGTTATGTTTGAGAATGGTATGGGTATTTCGGTTGGACGTCTGAGAGAGGATACACTCTTTGACTGGAAATTCGTAGGGCTTTCACATAACACATTAAGAGGAGCAGCTGGTGGAGCATTGCTTTCGGCAGAGCTTCTGAAGGCTCTGGGCTATATCAGCGCCAAGTAAGATTTTCGGGGATTTTCTGATAAAAGAAACAGATCTTTTCTAATCATGAGATCTGCAGATGATTAATATGGTCATTATGATTGTTTTATTTTGTCTGCAGATCTTATTTTTTGGATTTTTTTACCACTTAAATTTAGATTTAACGGGAAAAGGTGGAGCGTTAAAGCTTATTGTTTGGCGGGGTGTAATGAAATGGATGTGAGAAAAAACGAGCTGAAAAGACTGGAGAAACTCTTTGCGGAGGACGGTAACGGCCTGGCTCTTTTGTATGGCAAGAGAGGCAACGGGATAGACGATCTTCTGAAGAGCTTTTGCAAAGACAAGAGTGTGTTTTATTACTGTGCCAGAGAAGCATCCGAAAAAGAGCAGCTTGCACAGATCAGGAGAGAGTTTCAGGAACATTTTGACGCTCCAGTCAATGCAGAAGATTATGTGGAGATATTCGACCATATCAAAAGCAGCGAAGGCAAAAAGATGGTCGTTGTCGTGGACGAGTTCGACAGGATTGCCAAAAAGGACAAGGATTTTCTGAAAGCAGTCATCATGTTAAAGGATAAGAAACTCTATCAGGGTCCTGTGATGATAATACTGTCCACATCATCCATAGTGTACGCCGAGGGCGGCCTTACCGACGACATGGAAGGACACCTCAAAAAGATAGATGATAAGATAAAGCTGACTGATCTTTCATTTTTGGATGTGGTGAGACAGCTTCCCGATGTGTCTGTGGCTGATGCGGTCAGGATCTACGGCATCACCGGAGGAGTGATGTCACGTATATCAGGATTTTCCGATGTTTCAAAGAGCTTTAAGGACAGTATTTGTGAGAATATTCTGACTACAAACGGTTTTCTGTACAACGAAGCTGAAAACTATCTCAGATCGGAACTCAGGGAACTTGCTGTCTATGAGACTATTCTGTCACAGATCGCTTCCGGAAATGACAAGCTTAACGACATGCACCACAACACCGGATTTTCCAGAGCCAAGATCTCGGTTTACATGAAAAATCTTGCTGCATTCGACTGCATAGACAAGGTGGTCAGCTTTGAGACCGGTGGCTGGGAAAATGCAAAAAAGGGTGTTTACAGGATAAAAGATACGTTTTTGGGATTCTGGTTCAGATTTGTATATCCGAATCTTTCGGCATTAAAGCTGTCTGATCCGGGTGATTTCTATGACAAATACATAGAACCCGGGCTTAATGACTGGCTAAACCCCGTGTTTACCCGTGTCTGCCTCGAGTATCTCGAACTCATGAATAAGGCCGACAGGCTCAATATCAGCCTGAAACGCATAGGTACCTGGGTTGGAAAGGAAGGAAAGATCGATATTATAGCGGCCGACGAAGAGCGCAATATCTTAGTGGGTGTATGCAACTGGTCGGAGCCCGTCATGAGTGCAAATACCTGTATCGAACTTTCCAAGTCCATGAAGAAAGCCAAGATTAAATCGGCCAATATTTATCTTTTCTCGGCTACATCCTTTGATCCGGCGTTACAGATGGTGGCTCAGAGGGATCCGAGATTTACGCTTGTAGACATGAATGAATTGTAATACAGAAAACGTCATAAGGGGCATACTATACGGGAGAAAGATTTGGGAAAAGCATTATTCATAGCGGAAAAACCTTCCGTCGCCAGACAGTTCGCCGAGGCCATGGATCTGAAAATGTCCGACCGCGGCGGTTTCCTGGAGTGCGACAGGGCCATAGTGACATGGTGTGTGGGTCATCTTATCACCATGAGCTATCCGGAGGTTTATGATGCCGCATTAAAAAGATGGTCGCTGGACACATTGCCCTTTATTCCCACGGAGTGGAAATATGAGGTCATAAAGAGCGCCGCAAAACAGTATAAGATAGTGGCAGAGCTTTTAAACCGCGATGATGTGGATACTATTTACGTCTGCACCGACTCGGGGCGGGAGGGAGAATACATTTACCGCCTTGTGGATCAGGAAGCCCATGTCACGGGAAAGACCAAAAAGAGAGTCTGGATAGATTCCCAGACAAAGGATGAGATCCTGCGCGGCATCAGGGAGGCAAAGGATCTTTCCGAATATGATAATCTGAGTGCCGCAGCCTATCTGAGGGCAAAGGAAGATTATCTCATGGGCATAAATTTTTCAAGGCTTTTGAGCCTTAAATACGGATATGATGTCCATGAGTTTTTAGGCGGGGATAAATATGTGGCGATCTCCGTGGGCCGTGTCATGACCTGTGTTTTGGGAATGGTGGTGAGACGGGAGAGGGAGATCAGGGATTTCAAAAAGACATCCTTTTACAGGGTGATATCTGATATGACAATTTCGGGAACCGTCATCAACGGAGACTGGAAGGTCACAGAGCAGTCAGCATGGTATAACTCGCCGGCGCTGTACAAGGACAACGGTTTCAAGGAGAGAAAAGACGCCGAGGCACTCATTGCTTCACTTTCGGAAGTGATGCCGGCAGAGGCTACGGTGCAGAATGTTTCCCGCAAAAAGGATAAAAAGAATCCGCCTCTTTTATACAATCTTGCAGAGCTTCAGAATGCGTGCTCCAAGATGTTCAAGATCAGTCCCGATCAGACTCTTGAGGTTGTACAGGAATTGTACGAAAAGAAGCTGGTGACCTATCCCAGAACGGATGCCAGGGTTTTGTCCACAGCCATAGCCAAAGAGATCCATAAAAACATAGGCGGGCTTTCGGGCATGGCCACGTTCAAGCCCTTCTGCGATAAGATCATGGGAGAAAATCTGCATAAAGGCATTGAAAAGAGCCGTTATACAGATGACAAACAGATCACGGACCACTATGCCATAATACCCACAGGACAGGGGCTTGGGGCTTTGAACGGTTTGTCTCCGTTGAAACTGAATATTTATGAGACCATTGTGAGAAGGTTTCTGGCCATCTTTTACCCTCCGGCGGAGTACACAAAGGTTTCTCTGGTAACGGAAGTAAAGAATGAGAGCTTTTTTACCAATTTCAAGATGCTGAAGGAAAAAGGCTATCTGGAGGTCATGGATTACTCTTTCATGAAGAAAAAGGACAAGTCCGAGGCAGAACAGGGCGAAAAGCAGAAAAACGGAGACGAGACAGAGGAGATAGAGATTTCCGATGACAGTCTTTTGGAGGCTGTGGCCTCACTGAAAAAAGGCAGCAAGATATCCGTTTCGGCTTTCAACATCAAAGAAGGAGAGACCTCACCGCCCTCAAGATACAGTTCCGGATCCATAATACTGGCCATGGAAAATGCAGGAAAGCTCATAGAGGATGAGGAGCTTCGTGCCCAGATCAAGGGAAGCGGTATCGGAACCTCGGCGACCAGAGCCGAGATCATAGCCAAACTTGAGCGCATAGGATACATCTACATCAACAAGAAAACCCAGATCATAACTCCGGGGCAGAGGGGGGAGATGGTGTATGATGTGGTATTTGCTTCCATCAAGGCACTTTTGAATCCCGAGCTTACAGCAAGCTGGGAAAAGGGGCTGACACAGGTCGCGGAAGGTACCATAAGCGCTGATGAGTATATGCAAAAGCTCTCCGGATTCATAGTGGGCATGACGGAAGCCGTGAAGGGCATCGATAACAGGGCTGCGTTAAAGAACTGTTACCGCAATACGGCCTCTTTTTACAAAAAGACAAAGTCAAAAAAATGAGTTGATATTTCAAGAGGATACAGTTAAAATTATTACTGTAAACTTAGGAAAAGGAGGGAGCTAAATGAGTGCATTATTAAGCACAGCATTGCTGTTTCTTGAAGACTTACCAAAGAAGGAGGTAAATACAATGCCATTTGTTATTATCATTCTGATCGTTATTGCCATCGTGATATGCAGCTGGATCAAGATCGTGCCGCAGGCACACTGCTATATCATCGAGAGATTCGGCCGTTATCACAACACTCTTTCTGCCGGTCTTAACATCATCATCCCGGTGATCGACCGTGTTGTCAACAGAGTGAGCTTAAAAGAGCAGGTTGCGGATTTCCCGCCCCAGCCCGTTATCACAAAAGATAACGTTACAATGCAGATCGATACAGTGGTTTACTATTACATCACTGATCCGAAACTCTACACCTACGGTGTTGAAAATCCTATCATGGCTATTGAGAATATCACTGCCACAACACTTCGTAACGTTATCGGTTCTCTCGAGCTTGATGAGACACTCACAAGCCGTGATGCCATAAACGGACGTATGCGTGAGGCTATTGATGTGGCTACCGATCCCTGGGGCATCAAGGTAAACCGTGTTGAGCTTAAGAACATCATGCCGCCGCGCGCTATCCAGGAAGCCATGGAGAAGCAGATGAAGGCAGAGCGTGAGAGACGTGAGGCTATCCTTATCGCAGAAGGTGAGAAGAAGTCAGCCATCCTCAAGGCTGAAGGTGAGAGAGAGTCTGCAGTTCTTCGTGCAGAGGCACAGAAGGTCGGTCTCGTAAAAGAGGCAGAAGGTCATTCGGAGTCCATCCGTCTTCACAATCAGGCTGAGGCAGACGCTATCAAGATGCTGCAGGAGGCAGGTCTTTCAACAGAGCAGATCGTGAAGATACGCTCTCTTGAGGCGTTTAAGGTTGCATCCAACGGACAGGCCACCAAGATCATCATCCCCTCTGAGATACAGGGAATCGCAGGTCTTGCCGAGGGCATTCTGGAATCGGTGAAAAACAAATGATAGAGCAGGCTTTGATCGTCAATATGTATGATCTGGAGCATACCATCGCTTCAGATCTGCTGAAAAGATTTGAATATCCCTGGGAAGCGCTGGGGTCCATAAAAGGTTATATTTTAGAGCTTGGTCCCACTCTCGATCCGCAGAAGTTTGACCGGATAGGAGAAGATATCTGGGTAGCAAAGTCTGCTACGGTTGCTCCTACTGCTGCGTTAAACGGACCGCTCATAATAGATGAGGGCGCAGAGATAAGGCATTGCGCTTTTATCAGAGGATCCGCTATCATAGGCAAAAATGCCGTTGTGGGCAATTCCACGGAGATCAAGAACGATATCATCTTTGACAATGTACAGGTTCCCCACTACAATTACGTGGGGGACTCTGTATTGGGTTATAAATCCCATATGGGAGCCGGATCCATCACTTCCAATGTAAAGAGCGATAAGACCCTCGTAGTGGTAAAGTGCGGTGACGAGAAGATAGAGACCGGTCTCAAAAAATTCGGTGCGATGCTGGGGGATAATGTCGAGGTGGGATGCGGCAGTATCTTAAATCCCGGAACGGTTGTAGGTCCCAGTACCAATATTTATCCTCTTTCAAGCGTCAGAGGCGTCATTCCGGCAGGATCCATATACAAAAATAGCAATGAAGTTGTAGAAAAACGTTGATTTTTTTTCAAAAACCACCGGATTTTGTTGGGATCGTGCCGAATATATATGACAGACAGTAAACGGGCCAGTAATGGTTTCGACGGGGAACGTGAAGCTGGAGAAGCGAGTCGCAGGAACGCGTTAAAATCCAAAATTAAAATTAAACGCTAACGATAATTTAGCATACGCTGCCTAATTTTGGCGGCAGTCGGCCGGGGTGCACTCACACATCCCGATACCGGCTTCGACTATGTGAGAAACGACATTGCCAAAGCTTTGAGGTGATGGGCGTATCATGAAGCTACCAATCGGCATTGGGAGTCTGTCCGTGGTGTCGTGAGGGAATGGGGGCAACCCGAAATGGCAGAATACACTCGTAGAAGTACAGGGGGGCGTTTTTCGGACACGGGTTCAACTCCCGTCTGGTCCATAGATTTTTTGGGAAACTGTGATCGTACAGTTTCCCCTTTGTCTTATTTTGTGACTATTCACAGTCGCATTGGAGGAAGGCACACATGGTTCGCTTTAAGATCGGTGATACAGTTAAACATTTCAAGAGGGAAAATGTAAATCCCTAGTCAGCAGAGTATCAAAGAATACATCGGTCTGACAGATAAAAAGAGTTTTTACAACAGCCTTGCCTTGGCAGACGAGACATTTTCTGACAGTGTGATGGAAACTTTGGTCAGCGATATAATGCAAAGAGCTGCATTTAAGACCATGATAAAAGA
>JAILBP010000278.1:0-3161 GCA_024680835.1 Lachnospiraceae bacterium
GGGCGTGCGCTTCAGGCGGTCTGCATGTTCGTGGTGCAGGTGGTGGTCATCACATTGATGAACCGTTTCCTGTATCCCATTCTGCATAAGCTTACCAAACCCGAGGAGGAACCGCCTCTTTTGAGGGAGTGCTAAAGGTTATCTGACGAAGACGAGGGGACAACACGATGTGAGGCATGAGGAGAAAAACCTGATGCCGGTTGGGAGGTTAGATCATGGTAGATTACACTGAAGGCGCAGGTTATCAGTATCATATACAGACAGCCCCGGGGCAGGTAGGACGGTTTGTGATTCTGCCGGGTGATCCTAAACGTGTTGAGAAGATAGCGGATTTTTTGGAATATCCCAAGAAGATCGCGGACTCGAGAGAGTTTGTCACATATTCGGGATATCTGGACGGAGAGATGGTGTCGGTCACATCCACAGGCATAGGTGGACCGTCTGCTTCCATTGCAATGGAAGAGCTTAAGCGTTGCGGCGCTGAATACTTTGTCCGTATCGGAACCTGTGGCGGTATTCAGAAAGATGTGAAAGGCGGAGATCTGGTGATAGCGACCGGAGCGGTGAGAGCCGAGGGAACCAGCCGTGAGTATGCTCCTATCGAATATCCTGCAGTGGCCGACATAGATGTTGTATGTGCGTTGCGCGAGGCCGCGGCGGAACTTGGTTACACAGCTCACACAGGGGTCGTGCAGTGCAAGGATTCTTTTTACGGACAGCATGAACCTGAGGTGAAGCCGGTGTCCTACGAGCTTCTCAACAAATGGGAAGCCTGGAAGAGGATGGGGTGTCTCGCCAGCGAGATGGAGAGTGCAGCCATGTTCATAGTGGGCAGTGCCCTCAGGGTGAAGGTCGGCTCGGTATTTTTGGTGGTGGCAAATCAGGAGAGAGAAAAAGAGGGGCTGAACAACCCGCAGGCTCATGATACTACCTGTGCCATACGTTGCGCCGTGGAGGCTGTCAGAAAGCTGATAAAGAAAAGTAACGGCTCCGGTCAGTAGGACGGACTTGCGAAGTGGTTAGTTGATATGCATTATTCAAGGGGGAAGATATGCTGAATACAAAGCTGTTTGATCATACCATATTGAAGGCAGATGCCACGATGGCAGATGTGGATAAGGTCATTGATGAAGCTATAAAATATAAATTTGCTTCGGTGTGTGTGAATTCATATTATACGAAACATGTGGCGGAGCGCTTAAAGGGGATAAATGTCAATACCTGCACGGTGGTGGGCTTTCCTCTGGGGCAGATGTCTACCCGTGCAAAGGTTATGGAGACTGCCTGCGCAGTGGAAGACGGTGCGGATGAGATAGACATGGTCATCAATATCGCAGCACTCAAGGACGGTTTTTATGATTTTGTGAAGGATGAGATCATAAAAGTTGGCATGGCCTGCGGGGCGCATGCCAAGCTCAAGGTCATCATAGAGACCTGTCTTTTGACGGATGCTGAGAAGATCAAGGCCTGTGAGCTGGCAAAGTCTGCAGGGGCAGATTTTGTGAAAACATCAACGGGCTTTTCCACAGGGGGAGCTACTACGGAAGACGTGGCACTGATGCGTGAAGTAGTGGGAGGAGATATGGGAGTCAAGGCCAGCGGAGGCATAAGGGATCTGGAGACTGCTGCTTCAATGGTGATGGCCGGAGCGGATCGTCTGGGGACATCGGCTACCGTGTCCATTATCTCACAGAGCTGATAACGCTGCCGGTCACGGTTGTTTCTATCATGACTTACAAGTCCGGATTGTTGATAGCAGCATTTTTTCAGGCATTTGTCATGAGGATCATAAGGTGGCAGACCGTTTAAGATATAGGATGGCCGCAGATGAAGGGACAATAAATATAATGGTTTGAGGGTCGTAAAACTTGCTGTGAAACCAGGCTTTTGTCCCTTGAAACATATAATGCGAGAGGGGGATCGATATGGAAGCCAGATTTAAGCGTATCTTTGTAGTGGTGCTGGACTCACTGGGTATCGGCGAGATGCCGGATGCGGCAGATTTCGGTGATGAGGGAGCGGACACACTGGGACACATAGCAGATCATTTCCCGGAATTCGATATCCCAAATCTTGAAAATTTCGGACTGGGCAATCTCAAGCAAAACTACAATATTGTGCCTGTGGAAAATCCAATGGCAAAATTCTGTGTTTTGCGTGAGGCGTCAAAAGGAAAAGATACCATGACCGGTCATTGGGAGATGATGGGCATCAGAACCGATGAACCTTTCCTTACATTTACCGAAAACGGGTTCCCAAAAGAGCTCATTGATGAGCTTGAGAGCAGATGGGGCAGGAAGATAATAGGCAATAAAGCTGCCAGCGGAACGGCGATACTGGACGAGCTTGCCATGGAGGAGATCAACGACGGAAAGGTAATAGTGTATACTTCGGCGGACTCCGTTCTCCAGATCTGCGGAAACGAGGAGACTATGGGGTTAGATACCCTGTACAGATTCTGCGAGATCGCCAGGGAAGTCACCATGAAACCCGAGTGGAGGGTCGGCAGGGTGATCGCAAGACCTTATGTCGGAAAGGCACCGGGGCAGTTCAAACGTACATCCAACAGACACGACTATGCCGTTGCACCGCCTAGAGAGACCATTCTGGACGCCATGAAAAAGAACAGGTTGGATGTTATCTCTGTTGGCAAGATCAATGATATCTTTTCCGGACACGGCATTACCAAGGCTTATCATTCCAATTCCTCTGTGCACGGAATGCAGCAGACCATAGATGTTTCATCGCAGGATTTCCGGGGATTGTGTTTTACGAATCTGGTGGATTTCGATGCGCTGTGGGGACACCGCAGGGATGTTATGGGATACGGACGCGAGATAGAGCGTTTTGATGAGCTTTTGGGAGAGCTGATAGAGACTCTTGGATATGACGATCTGCTGATACTGACGGCGGATCATGGCAACGATCCTACATTTAAGGGGACGGATCACACCAGGGAGAAGGTTCCTTTCCTTGCCTACAGTCCTTCCATGAGCGGAGGAGCATTGCCGGAACAGGAGACATTTGCTGTCATAGGTATGACCATTGCGGACAATTTCGGTCTCGCCCGTCCGAGGGGACTTATAGGAACATCGATGCTGGGGATATTATGACGAAGTCATATTTGTAATCCGTGAATCACCTTTTTACCCTCAGATCAT
>JAILBP010000283.1:0-10379 GCA_024680835.1 Lachnospiraceae bacterium
AATCGTGCCATTACATATCACACACGAACAGCAGTGTATATGTATATGATCATACCGGAATACACATAAATATATATAGTATAAAGTGAACAACTATCAGGCTCTAATGCATTTTAACTGAGCAATATAACTTTTGTGAACTAAACACGGAGAATCGCCATGGCTATCACATTTATCACAGGTCCCGCACATGCGGGCAAGACAACCTATATTTACAGGAAGATTGCAGCCGATGCAAAGAAGGAACCGGACAGGAATTTCTTTGTCATAGTGCCGGAGCAGTACACATTGAGCACCCAGAAGAAACTGACGTCCCTGTCCGGCGGAGCCATCCTGAATATCGATGTACTGTCTTTTGCGAGACTCACCCACAGGATCTTTGAGGAGCTTGGTCTGGGGCGAGAGACTGTCTTAGAGGACACAGGTAAAAACCTGCTGCTCAGAAAGGTTATAAACGAGCATGCCGGGGAGCTTAAGGTATTAAAGGGCGACATTAAGCGCATGGGCTATGTGGATGAGATCAAGTCCTTACTGACCGAGCTGGATCAGTACAGGATCAGTGCCGACGAGCTGGAAAATATGGCAGAGGAGGCTGACACTGTATTGCTGTCCGCAAAGCTTAAGGATATGGCGCTCATAAAAAGAGCATTTGATGAAAAGTGCGAAGGCGGTTACATCACATCCGAGCAGATATTGGAGAAGCTGGCAGGCGTGGCGGCAGAGTCCGAAAAGTTGAACGGAGCTGTCTTTGTGTTCGACGGATTTACCGGATTTACCCCGGTGCAGATGTATTTTTTGAGGCATCTTCTGCCGGTGGCAGGTGATATATACATGACCCTCACCATAGACGATCCGCGTTCGCTGAAGGGATTAAAGGTATCGGATATCCCGGAGAACGACCTGTTTCTCATCACGGAAAAATGCTATGTTTCGCTGAAAAACCTTGCTGTAAAGACAGGGCAGACCGTCAATCCCGATATAGAGGTGAAAGACGGCAATATCATAAACAGCACATCAAAAGATATAAGATTCCTGGGAGATACCATATACCGTCCCGGGAAAAAAGCTTTTGACGGAAAAGCCGAAAACATCCATATTATGAGATTCCAGACGCCGGTGGATGAACTTTACTATGTTGCGGCAGAGATCAAAAGGCTGGTGAGGACCGGAGGCTTCAGATACAGGGATTTCGCCGTGATCTGCGGGGATGATACCTATTTTTCCCTCGCCCACAGAGTGTTCTCACAGTATGAAGTGCCGGTTTTTATTGATGAGAAAAAGAGCACATCCGCAGTTCCCATTGTGGCATTCCTGAAAAACATATTTAATGTCACCGAAAAAAACTATGCCATAGATGCAGTCATGGATCTGGTGAGGACTTCGCTGACGCCTCTGGGAGAAGACGAGTGCGACCGTCTTGAGAACTATCTTTTTGCAAAGGGCATCAAGTCAAGGTGGAAATGGGAGAAAACCTGGGATGATGAGGAGATGAACGGCATCAGAAAGATGCTGAACTCCACCCTCGGAAAGCTCCCGAAAGCGGCCCGCGGCGGAGAGAAAACGTTAATGACGGCGGGTGAGATCACGAAGATCCTGTATTCAGTAATGGATTCACTGGGAGTTTCGGACAGGATATATGACAGTATCGCTGCGTTCGAGGCAGAGGAAAACATATCCAAGGCCAGTGAATATGAAAAATGTTACGAGGCTGTAATGGATATTTTGGACAAGATCTACGAGTTTCTGGGAGATGAGAAGATGAATCTTGCCGAATACACGGAGATCTTGTCAGCGGGTCTCGACAGGCTGACTCTCGGCGTAATACCACTGGGTTCGGACTATGTGACTGTGGGCGATATAGAGCGCAGCCGTCTGTCCGATATAAAGGTCCTGTTCATCACAGGTGCGGCAGAGGGAAATATACCGCATACTTCTTCGAACGGCGGGATACTGTCCCAGATCGAGAGGCAGAGTATAAATGATGCGAACCTCAGGTCGGAGACCACGGACAGGGAGCAGCTTCCCACAGACAGGGAGCGTGCCCTGAGCGGAAGATTCTACATTATGGATGCGGTCTGCAAGCCCACGGATGAACTGTATTTTTCATACGCGGGAGTGGACAGCGAGGGAAAGAGCCACAGGAGATCCTACCTTCTGGATCTTGTGGAGAGAAAGTTTGAGGGACTTAAAGAGACGGTATTGACGGATGATCTGAGCCTGATACAGAGTGTTGATTCCTGCAAAAAATATGTCTATGAGGGATTGTCCGTGCCGGAGGACTGTGCCGGCGATGAGGGATGGAAAGGCGCGCTGTCCGCGTATCTCTCCGTGTCCGGTGCTGTCGATGCACTGAAAAATGACCTGGCACGCATTTTCCGGGAGAATTACGGAACGCGCCTCGGTGCGGGACAGGCCGAAAAGCTCTACGGGAAAGTGCTCTACGGCAGCGTTTCAAATCTTGAGACCTTTGCCGGATGCGCATATTCATATTTTTTGAGATACGGTCTGAAGCTTAAAGACAGGGATGTTCTGGAATTTGACACTATAAAGATGGGAACCCTCCTGCATGAAGCCATAGATGAGTTCTGCAAGCAGGTGTCGGCTGACGGAGTGCCGTGGCAGGAGAAGAGCGCGGAGGATGTAGCCGGGATCAGTGAAAATGTTTTTTCAGGTATCGAGGCGGGCTACAGGGAAAAAGGGTATTTCGAGAATGAGCAGGAAGTTTTTCAGCTCAATATGATAAAAGATCTGTACAAACGCACCATAGACATTCTTGGCTTCCAGTTGAAGCAGGGCAGTTTCAGCATAGTGGGGAGTGAGTACGGACTGGACAGCATGATGGACCTCTCGCGGGGGAAAAAGATGCACTTCAGGGGAAGCGCGGATCGCGTGGATGTCTTTGAAAAGGGTGAGGACATCTATGTAAAGATACTGGATCTCAAGTCCTATAATAATGACTTGTCTCTTGACAGGGTTTATTATGGTATACAGCTTCAGCTGCTGACATATGTTCACGAGGCCATGCTGGAGGAAGCCCGTAAACATGGTAAAAAAGCTCATTTTGGCGGAGCGTATTACTATGACATGGAAGATCCGGTGGTGGATGCACCGTCTTCGGGGGATGATGCGGATGAGGAAAGTCCGGACCCTGACGGGGAGTTTTCGAAAGAGGAAGAGGAGATGATCGACACAGAGATCAAAAAGAAACAGAAGCTCTCCGGAATACACAGCGGTGATATCGATGTCGTAAAGGCCATAGATAAGGATTTTGGTGCAGGCGGTCTTGTGTTAAAAGGATCGGCCAATAAGGACAATGTTTTTTACAAGAATACGAAGGTGCTGTCTGAAGATGATTACAATACCGTGGACAGTTTTGTGATGAATAAGCTTAGGAGGATAGGCGACGATATCCTGGATGGAAAGATCGACAGAAATCCTTACTACATGAAAAAGAAAAAGCCCTGTGACCGCTGCGATTACAGGAATATCTGCGACTTTGACAGGGATCTGGGAGATGAGTTCAGGTGGCTTTACAGCATGGATGACGGAAAAACACTGGAAGCCATGAAACGTGAGAATGAGAAAAAGGACAATGTATCGGGAGAAGAGTGATGGCAGAGCGCGAATGGAACAAAAAACAGGAAGAGGTTATAAAACACAGGGGAGGAGATCTTATAGTATCCGCGGCAGCAGGCAGCGGCAAGACTGCCGTGCTGGTGGAAAGGATTTTGGGACTCATCACCGATGAGGATGACCCCGTGGATATTGATGATATCCTGGTGGTTACCTTTACCAACGCTGCAGCATCCGATATGAAGAGCAAGATCGCCAAGGAGATAGACAAGAGGCTGGCAAAGGATCCCTCAAACGGCAGGCTGTCTCTTCAGTCAGCCCTGGTACAGAATGCCATTATCACCACCATAGACAGTTTTTGCGGCTATGTCGTAAAAAATTATTTTTCCGTGGCGGGGCTTGAGCCGGGATACAAGGTGGGAGATGAGGAAGAACTCTCCATAATGGCGGAAGAGGTGATGGATGCCACAATGGCTGAGTTTTATGATAGTAAAGACAGTGATTTCAGAAAGCTTGTCAGATCCTACGGAAATGCAAAAGGGGACGATGAGGTCCGCAAGATGGTGATGAAGCTGGTGACAAACTCCGAGAGTCATACGGATCCCACAGGGTGGCTGTCGCATCTGGCGGATTGCTATGATGTGACGGATCTTGACGCACAGCCCTGGATGGCGGATTTGCTGGCTCTGGTAAAAAATACCCTCACCACTGTGAGGTCTGAGTTGGAGAAAGGGCTTGAGATCAGTAAAGCAGAAGGCGGCCCATACCATTACAGGGAAAACTTTGAGTCTGACATAGAGACGGTGGATTCGCTTTTGAATGCGGAAACATACTCGGAAATCTACAAGCTTATTTCCGTGCCTAAACTTTTCATGGACTTAAGCAAGAAAAGACCAAAGGACGTGGATGAGGATCTCAAGGCAAAAGCCAAAAATATAAGGGACGGTGCGAAAGCACCTGTGGAAAAGATCAGGAAGAAGTTCTTTTCCGTGAGTCCCGCAAGGCAGAGATCCAATCTGAAAAAAGCAAAGCCGGTGGTGGAGGCTCTGTCAAGGCTGGCTATAGCCTATACAGATAATATGATGCACGAAAAACAGAAACGCAAGATGTACGGTTTTTCGGACATTGAACATTTTGCTCTGGACATACTGACACATGAGGAAAAGGGAGAGGACGGATCCAAAGTCAACCCTATCGCCTGTGCGTTCGGAAGAAAATTCAGGGAAGTCATGATAGATGAGTACCAGGATTCAAATGATGTCCAGGAGACCATACTGTCACGCATCTCCGAGGCTTCGGAGGGACATTGCAAAAGATTTATGGTGGGTGATGTCAAGCAGAGCATATACGGTTTCCGTCTTGCAAAACCGGAGATCTTTCTGGAAAAGGAGCGGGAGTACTCCGATCCGTCAAATGATAAAAAGCGCATCGTGCTGAGCAAAAATTACCGCAGTGATCACGATGTCCTCGACAGCACAAACCTTGTTTTTGAAAACATAATGAAAGCAGATATTGCGAAGATCGATTACGATGATGATGCGAGGTTAAATCAGGGCAATTTCGAGTTCGATGTGAGAAGGGCGGCTTTCAGGAAGACAGAGCTTTTACTGGGATATATGGATGCCGAAGATGAGGAAAACGGCGAGGATAACGACGATACCGATGCCTGTGATGACGGTAGTGATCCCGCAGACAGGGATAAACAGACCTTTGAAGCAAAGATGATCGCCGATCGCATATTAAAGCTTAAAGCCTTAAGGGATGAGAATGGATCTCCTCTGTTCAAAAACAGCGACATAGCTATCTTAGGCAGAAGCTTTAAGAAAAATGCGGATGTGCTGATGAGAGTGCTGGCGGCAGCCGGTATCAATGCACATCTGACCAGGGATACCGGGTATTTTTCGGAAACCGAGGTCAAGGATATCATCACCATGCTGGAGGTTATAGATAATCCGCGGGTGGATATCCCGCTGTACGGCGCCCTGTTGTCACCCTTTGGCAGGATGCAGCCGGAGGATGTTGCAAAGGTGCGTGTTTTTGCCCGTGAAAAAGCGGTAAAGACGGGGCTTTTCGATGAAGTATCCCTGTATATTAATGAGGGGGATGATGAGGAAGTCAGAGATCTTTTAGTGAGCTTTACGGACAGATTGCAGGTCTACAGGAGAGCAGCTCATGATACCTGTGTCAGGGATCTTATAGAGATCCTGATAGATGACAACGGATACAGGGAATACATATCCGCAAAACCGGCGGGCAAAAGGCGCAACGCCAATGTTGATATGCTGGAAAACCTTGCTGCCAAATATGATGAGAGCACGGCGGGAGGGCTGTTCAGATTTGTGCGTCACATCAGACAGATGCGTACCTATCAGATGGATTATGGAGAGGCGGGAAACGTGTCGGAGGAGGATGATGTGGTGCGCATCATGACCATCCATAAGAGCAAAGGTCTGCAGTTTCCCGTGGTCATACTGGCAGGGACGGATTCGAAGTTCAGCAGATCCGACAGCAGGGCAAAGCTTAAATGCAGCGAAAAATACGGTGCAGCCATAAGCGCGGTAAATATCAGAAAAAGAGTAAAATACCGGAATATACTGAACGAACTCATAGGAGAGATAACGGACCGGTCTCAGAAGGCCGAGGAGATGAGGGTCTTGTATGTCGCCATGACCAGAGCGGAGGAAAAGCTTATAATAGTGGGTCCGGTAAGACCTGAGGATAAGAGGGTGGAAGATGAGGATACAGGCGGTATCACGGATTTTGAGGTTATGAGCGCAGACTGCTATGCGGATTGGATAGAGCCTGTTGCAAGATCGAGAAGGGATCTTTTTGACATCGTGGAGTATACTGCAGGGGATCTGAAGACAGCCGAAGAGGAAGGTGCGGAAAAGAACCTCTTCAACACTGCATCAGTGATCGCGCTGGGAAGTTCGGAAAATGAGTTCACAGAGGAGATAAGACAGCGGATAGAGTTTGAATACCGGTATCTGCCCGACATCCGTCTTCGCCAGAAGGTTTCCGTTTCGGAGGTCAAAAAGCCGGACTATGAAAAACAGATGTATGAGGAAGGCGCGGCGGAACTCATCAGGACAGAAAAGAAAAAATATATACCGAAGTTCGCGATGACTGAGGAAGAGGGAAAGGAAGGCCACGGCGCCGCCTACGGAACATCGGTCCACAGATTCATGGAATTGCTGGATTACGGTGTTTTGCCTGATGATGAATCACAGTATGCAGCTTCGCTTAAGAAACAGATCAAAGATATATGTGATGAAGGACTTATGGATCCCGAGGCGGCAGACTCCATCAACCTTGACCGTATCTGTGTTTTCCTGAGATCGGAACTCGGCCGTGAGATGCGGGATGCGTTTGCCGCCGGAAGGCTGAAACGCGAGGCTCCTTTTGTGATGGAAGTCCCCGCAAAGGATATCTATCCGGATCTGGACACACAGGAGACCATATTGGTGCAGGGTATCATAGATGCATATTACATGCGGGATGACGGTATTGTCGTGGTGGACTATAAAACGGACAGCCTGACGGAGGAATCGGAGTTTACGGACAGATACCACAGACAGCTGGAACTGTACGGGGAAGCGCTGTCGAAAGCCACGGGTAAACAGGTGGCGGGGTTGTATATCTATTCCTTCAGAATGGGAAGATCGATCTCCGTCTCACGGACCTGAGAGGTTCGAAGATTCCCTGTGGTGTAAACGGTTACACATGTTTAAAACTGTTTTACAAAGCGGGTCGAATGTTGTATAGTTGAATTACATGAATACTATACACAAATCTTCGGAGGTCGAAATGGAATTGGATGAATTGGCAGTTGAATATTTTTTTAATAACCAGACACAGCTCTTTTCAAAGCCTGTAGCGGAGACTATCGACGAGGCGGCTGATTTCCTGGAAGATTGCATGGCAGTGACGCTTGACAGTGCCGATGAGGTCCGCGAATATATGGATGAGATGGGAATGGACATATCCGGCATGTCGGATGATGAACTGCTGGAGCAGTCAGAGATTTTCTGTCTGCCCGACGGCAGATATCTTTATGTTGAAGGTTGATCGTTATGATGAAATATTATAAGAGGATACCGGCTCTTTTTATGGCTGCGCTTGTGCTTGCAGGGAGTCTCACAGCTTGCGCAGAGGAGGGGGAGGAGATCGTGGTATTTACCACCCCTATCCCGGAAAATGTTGTATTTACCGTTGAGGACACGGAATGCACCAAGGCTCAGCTGAAGCTTTTGATGCTGTCAAACAGGGATACTTACGGGGATATATACGGCATTGACGTTTCCGAGGCAGCGGCCATGAGGACAGAGGCTGAGCTTTCGAGCTACATCAGGGATCTCACACTGTCCCAGTGTGCAAGATTATGCGTTATGAATGAGATAGCATCGGATTACGGTATAGAGCTGTCGGATATAGACAGGTCGGTTGCTTCTTCTGCGGCAGTGGAGCTGGTGACAAAACTCAGCGAGGAGACCATAGATTATCTGGACATCACTATAGAGGAGATCTCAAAGCTCTATGAGCTTCTGGCAGTGTCCGACAAGGTTTATGAGCACATTACGGAAGGCATATCCACAGAGGTCAGCGATGACGAAGCCAGAGTTGTACGGGTGAGACAGATTTTCGTAGAGGATGAGGACAAGGCCGGTAAAGTCGGTGAGGAACTGGCAGCAGGCGCTGATTTTGCAGTAACTGCCGCAAGCTACAATGAGGCGGATGAGATTACCCTGGAGGTTTACAGGGGGGATTTCACCGAGGACATAGAGAAGGTCATATTTGCGCTGGATGACGGAGAAGTGAGTGACCGTGTGGATGCTTCAGGTGGATACTACTATTTCTGCTGCGTTTCCAAATATGACGAGGAGCTTTCCGAGGCCAATAAAAAGTCAATATCCGACAACCGCCACAAGGAAGCCTTTGACAAGGTGTATGACGAATATGAGCGCAAGGTTGACAGAAGACTGATAGAGGAGCGCTGGGCAACAGTTGATATCAAAGATGCCGGCGCCTACAGTGCAGAGGATTTTTATCCTGTTTATGACAGGTATTTTTAACAGATGTCTGATAATACTAATACTAAAAACGAAAACTTTCAAAAAGAAGAAAAGACCACCCGTGTGGATGGTGTTATAAAACGCAGCACCAAAAAACTTGCCGCCATGATAGCGGGTAATTTTTTATCGGCTCTCATGATAGCCATAGGTGCGCTGATGGCCAGTTTTTCGGTAATATGCATACTGATCCCAAATGATGCCATCGACTACGGGACGGCGGGTATCGCCATCATCATCAACAAGCTGACGGGCTTCAATCTTTCCCTTTGTGTGCTGTTGATATTCATACCGTTTTTGATCGCGGGGGTTTTCTTTCTGGGAAAACATTTTGGCATCAAGGCATTGATAGGACTTATCTTTTATACGCTGGGACTTGAGATCTTCGAGAAGATACCTTTTGAGCTGAACACGGAGCATTTTCTGGCTGTGGCATTCGGCGGTGCGATTTTGGGAGCGGGCTTGTCCATAATATTGAGGTTCGGAGGCTGTATCGACGGGTCGGAGATATTTGCAAACATACTGATACGCATTGTGGCAGACAAGACCGGCAGGAACTTCAGTCTGACGTATATTCTGCTGATCTTTAACGCTTGCGTGTACGCGGCGGTATTTCTTCTGATAAACAGAAATGCGGCTCTCATGAGCCTTTTGGTATATGTGGTGGCAACATCCGTCATCAACCATTTCACGGATCATTTTGAGTCCGTTAAACAGGTCACCATCATCACCAAGGATCCTGACGGGATCATCAAAGAGATCAAGAAAAGACTCAATAAGACCTGTACCATCATCAATTCTTACGGTGCCATAGCAGGTGAAAATAAAATGCTGATCTGTTATATCAACTATTTTGAGATGCAGCAGATGAAATATATAATATCTGAGTACGAGGGGACTTTCAGCACGATCTCCACAGTGGAGGAGATCCTGCGGTAGGATATGATGCGGTCCCGAATGCTTCGATAAGCTTTCATGAAGGCTATGAGAGATTTACGGATCGTGATCCGGCATGATACGGTAAGGATCCGATATTTACAGACTGTACTACAGACTACAAAAGGGAGGGTTAAAAATGTTTGGGCAGTTATTTGGAAGGTATTTGGTGGAAAAGTCGGTCATCAAGGAGAATGCATACCGCATGATCCTGGACAAACAGCTTTCGGTCAGGGTAAAGCTTGGTACCATAGCTGTTGCTGACGGGCTGCTGACGGAGGAGCAGGTAGAGGAGATCAATTCACTGCAGCGTCAGCTGGATAAGCGTTTCGGCGATATCGCCATCGAGAAGGGATTGCTGACACAGGACCAGATGGAAGGTCTGCTGTCAAAACAGGGCGATTCTTATATGCAGTTTGTACAGCTGCTGACGGAGACCACAGGTCTTAATACCAAAGATGTGGATATGCTGTTGAAGGCTTTCCAGAAAGATTCCGGTTTTTCCGATGATGAGCTTGAGGCCTTAAAGTCGGATGATATAGACAGGCTGATGCCTCTGTTTGTGGTGACCTCCAAACCTTATATCAGGGAGCTGGCATCACTTGTGGTCCGCAACATAATGCGTTTTGTCACGAGAGATTACTATATAGGCAAGGCATCGCACGTAAAGGAGCTTCCCTATGCCCACCTTGCATATCAGGAGCTGGCGGGAGATGCTTCCGTGTTCGTGGCTGTTGCGGAGGAGAGTGATAACGGCGGATTTTTACGCGTGGCAAACGGCTTTTCACACAGTGAAATGGA
>JAILBP010000071.1:0-18488 GCA_024680835.1 Lachnospiraceae bacterium
TGATTTTCAGTCTGACCATCTATATTTTCTTTCTCACCCCGAGGTTGATTACACGAACAACATCAGTGAACGAGAATTGCGCAAATTTAAGCGAAAACAAAAACAAGCTGTTGTTCTCCGAAGTGATTCCGGCGGACAGCAGTGTACTTGAATGTGGTCGTGCCAGACTAAATCATAAATAAGCTGTGAATAATAACAGCGGGGTTTACTATTCACCATCAGAGTGCGACCATGTATTGTTGGTTTTACGTACCGCTACAGCAAATTCCTCTGAACTGATGAATCCGTTACCCTCGTCAACATCTCTGATTGATATGATACTTTATCATGCCTCTTCTGTCGAGAAATAAAGAAATATCCGCCGCAAAAATAAGTAAGCACCCAGTCATCATGGACTCGGGTGCTTACTTAGATTCGATATTCAATTTTCCATTCCTCGATTTCTTTAAATTTTGTTTCGTCCGTCCCTCGTCATCTTCGTTCTCTTCAGTGGATTCAGGGCTGGCAACCTATTCTAAAAGTAGCTCCTTCGGATGCTCCGCCGTATGCGCTCTTTAATTTGATTAACCACTGGTTTTCTAACTACCTGAGTTCCGGTTTTGTCGAAAACGTTGCTCAATACAAACTGTCTACTGCATTGGACTCTTTACCTCGCTTCCCTACGTTATTCCTATATACCAACCCGATGCGTTCTCCCCGCACCGTTTCGTCTTCTGCTATGGATGAACTCTGCCGGGATGATATATCATCTCTCATCTGCTCTATCTGTCTGACGATTTTGTTTTGTTTTCTGTTGATGATGTAAATATACCACGGTTTATTTTAATTGTCAAACACTTTTTTATAAAATTTTGAAGTTTTTTCAATTTTCTTTGTTTTTGTCTGAATTGTGTGAATATTGTGTGCTCAACTTATGAAATGCAGCCATTATTTTTCATTGTTTTTCATGCCATTTCATATAATCAAGGAATCTGATTTTTTCAATGATCACTTTCCCCCAAAAATTCCGGCGGCTCCTCCGTATATAATAACAAGAACAAAACAGAACTTAAAAGCCGGTCAGACGCGAAGAGTGGCAACGATGTTTATCACGCGGACATCCATAGCCACACAAAGGGATTCCGTCGGATCGGTTTTTTTATTTGTAAACAATAGCCTTTGCTATGGTTCCGGCCTTTTCCTCACCCTCCAGTGCTGATACTATCGCAAGGGCAAAGTCTATGGCCGCACCCATTCCGCGCCCGGTTATGATATTGCCATCTGTCACTGCAGGCTCATACCGGACGTTTGCGCCTTTGAGCTCTGCCTCCATTCCCGGATAAACACAGGCGTTTTTGCCATTCAGATATCCCCTGTGTCCGAAAACGGACGGGGCAGCGCATATGGCCGCGATATTGCGCCCGTTTTTATAAAATTCATCCAGCTTGTCCATCAGCGGTTCACATGCTTCGAGATTTTTGGTTCCGGGCATTCCCCCCGGTAAGATCATCATATCCAGTTCCGCAAAATCTACTTCATCAAAGAGCTTGTCCATGACAACAGGCACTTTATGAGAGCTAACCACTGTCTTCTCCCCGGTCACTGACACCATCGATATATCGATGCCTGCGCGCCTCGCTATATCCACCGTGATCAGAGCCTCGCACTCCTCGTATCCTGTCGCAAAAAATATTGCCGCTTTCTTTGTCATTGTTTTTTTCTCCTTTCTATGCTATTATTAACATATGAAACCACTCAGTCATCCTTCGTATGACAGCTCCCCCGGAAGGGGAGCCATTATCACTCCCCTGCAGGTATTTATATGATCAATGAATTGGAAAAACTCATCATAAGCGGAAGTGTGGAAGAGATCCTGGCTCATACGCCGGTCTTTGTCGAGGCATTCCCCATCATAGAGAGAATGGTCGGCTTCAACCAGGAAAACTGGTCTCACCCCTATGAGCTGTGGGAGCACTGCGTCCGCGCCTGTTCGTATCTCAATGACAGCATCACCGAGCCATCGGTGATCTTGAGATGGGCCGCTATCTTTCATGACATCGGCAAGGTCGAGACCAAGACCAAGAGCTTTTCCGAGAAACATAATTCCATCCAGGCCCACTACTACGGCCATCCCGCCAAGAGCAGAGAGATGCTGGAGAACACTGATCTTCCCTTCTGCAAAAATGACCGGGACAGAGAGCTTTTCCTCTGGTTTGTGGAACATCATGATGACCGTATCTCCGAGAGGCCAAAGCACCTGCGCCCCTTCCTGGATGTGCCGAGAAATCAGTTCAAGCAGCTGATGGCTCTGGAGGTTGCGGACGGAAAAGCTCATCTCAGAGGCGCAGAGATCATCGAAAAACGCATCAATGTCTGTGAGTTCTGGCAGGATGACGCCAATATTCAGGAGGCGTTGTTGCAGTTAAACGAGACAACCCCTCAGTCATCCTTCGGATGACAGCTCCCCTGAAAGGGGAGCCATTTCTATCCTCCATTTCTATCCTCCGATTCAATGCTTCAAGCATAACTCGGGTACACGAAAAGAGGGAGCCTTATCAGATTCATATTTATTACAAAAAGGTCGGAAGCCTCCGACCTTTTTTATTGTTAATTAAATCTGATCCTGCTGATGATGCCGAGCTTTTCTGCCTTTTCGGCAAACTCACGCTCAGTCATGGGTGCTGTCCTGAATCCGCATTCGCCCTCAATACCTGAGACTTCCACGAATTCCACATCGCCGAATACCGCCTTTATCTCTTCCTGACTCTTTTCTGTCCTGACGAAAAAGCTCACTACATTGTCGAGATAATCCACCAGCTTGTAGCTCTCCGGCTCCCAATCCAGCCTGATATGTTCATCTATATGTCTTGCCATGTCTATGATATCGCCTACCACAGCGGAGGCCGTGGGAAGCTTGCCTGCTCCTGAACCGTAGAACATGGAGTCACCCAGCATGTTTCCTTTTACGAAGATCGCATTGAACACGCCGTTTACCTGATACAGCGGATGCTCCCTTGCGATCAGCTGCGGAGACACGATAGCCACGTAGCCTGATTCTGTCCGAACGCTCTTTGCGATGAGCTTTATGACGCAGTCCATCGCATCGGCATATCTGATATCCACAGGTGTTATGCCTGTGATCCCTTCGGTGTGTATATCCGTGTAATTGACCTGCTGCCCCAATACGATAGATGTGAGTATTGCTATCTTACGGCAAACATCATGTCCCTCCACATCAGCAGTGGGATCTTTTTCAGCGTAGCCCAATGCCTGGGCTTCCTTCAACACCGAGTCAAAATCCAGACCCTCGTAGGTCATCTTGGTCAGCATGTAGTTGGTCGTGCCGTTTATGATGCCGCTGATCTCGTCGATCTCATCACCTGTTATGGATGTGAGCAAGGGTCTTATGATGGGGATTCCTCCTCCCACAGACGCCTCGAACAGGAAATTGACATTTTTCTGCGCAGCGAGAGCGATAAGCTCCGCTCCTTTGTCGGCTACCAGCGCTTTATTGGAGGTACATACGTTCTTACCGGCCTCTAACATAGCTTTCACAAATGTGAATGCCGGCTCAACGCCTCCCATGGTCTCCACTACGATCTTCACCTCAGGGTCTTCTGCGATGGTCTTGTAGTCGCGGACCAGTATTTTTTCAACCGGATCCCCGGGGAAATCACGAAGATCCAGAACATATTTGACTTCTATGGGGGCACCTGCGTTTTTGGCAACACGGGCGGAGTTTCTCTGCAATATCTCCACAACTCCCGATCCTATGGTGCCGTAACCCATAACTGCTGCTTTTATCATATTGGTTATTCCTCCCCTGCGTTTCTCTTGGGACATCCGAGAGAAACCCATTTTAAGTACCCGTTCATGAACTGGTCAAGATTGCCGTCCAGCACGGACTGTACATTACCGGTCTCCTCGCCTGTACGGTGGTCTTTGACCATGGTATATGGCTGCATTACATACGACCTGATCTGGTTACCCCAGCCGATATCCGTAACCTCACCACGGATTGCAGCCTCTTTGGCAGCGTTCTCCTCCCTGCGCAGCATGAGAAGCTTTGACTTCAGCATCTGCATGGCCTTGTCCCTGTTCATGTGCTGAGAACGCTCATTCTGGCAGGTCACCACTATGCCTGTCGGAAAGTGCGTAATACGTATGGCCGAACTGGTCTTATTGATATGCTGACCGCCCGCGCCGCTGGAACGATAGGTATCTATCCTGATGTCTTCGTCCCTTACCTCGATGTCGATATCCTCCTCGATATCGGGCATGACATCGCAGGACACAAATGAAGTCTGTCTCTTGCCTGCGGCATTAAACGGAGATATACGCACCAGCCTGTGAACGCCCTTCTCGGATTTGAGATATCCATAAGCATTTGCGCCGTTCACCTGGAATGTGACGCTCTTGACTCCGGCCTCGTCTCCCTCATGGAAATCCAGCTCGTCCACGGTAAAACCTTTATCCGCAGCCCATCTGGTAAACATGCGGTACAGCATGCCCGCCCAGTCGCAGGACTCGGTACCGCCTGCCCCCGCATTCAAAGATACGATGGCATTATCGGCGTCAAACTCACCGGACAACAAGGTCTTGATGCGGATGGCATCAAAAGCTTTCTCGTATTCCGCCACTGCCTCGTCGATCTCTTCCAAAAGAGACCTGTCCTCAAACTCCTCAGCCATCTCTATCAGTGCTTCGATGTCCGATTTTTTCTGCTCGAGGGCGGCATAGACCTCCACGTCATCTTTCATGGATTTTAAGTCTTTCATTTTCTTTTGGGAAACCTCAGCGTTGTCCCAAAAATCCGGAGCTTCCATCTCGCGCTCCAGCTCTTCTATCTTCCTCGTCTTATTAGCGAGGTCAAAGTGAATCCCTCACTTCCTGTAGCGGTTTGCTCCATGAATTGAGCAGGACCTTAGTCTGATCTAATTCTACCACAGAAATCACCTCTTTCTTATGTTGGATTTTATCGTCTATTACTCCTTTGTCAACACTCGCACGTTGTATAAACAATCGAATGCCGTATCGATTCAGGCTAATAAAACTCTATTTTGTCAGTATCTCGATCGCCTTCATCATCTGATTGTCATAGTGATAATCGTAATCGGCGGTCGTATCTCCCGTGTATTCGTACTCCAGCTCTATGTCCGGAGCGATACCCACACCGTGGATATTCTCTCCCTTCGGTGTAAAATATCTCGATGTTGTCATCTTCACTGCACTTCCGTCGGAAAGCTGCTTGATGGTCTGTACTATGCCCTTGCCGAAGGTGGTAGTACCTATGAGTGTTCCGTAACCGTAATCCCTGACAGCTCCGGCGAAGATCTCCGAGCTGGAGGCGGAATTGCCGTTTATCAGCACTGCCATGGGGATCTCGATGCATGATGCATCGGATGAGTACTCGCTTCGATTTTCGTATTTGTCCTCTGTGTATACCACCAGTCCTTCCGGCAATATGTAATCACAGAGGCTCACAACGGACTTCAGCATGCCGCCCGGATTGTCGCGGACATCCACTATGAGCTTTTCCATGCCCTTAGACTTAAGGTCCTCGTATATCTTGGTGAACTCATCCGCCGTGTTGTCTCCGAACTCGGCGATCTGGATGTATCCGATATTCCCGCTGTCCTCTAAGATCTCTCCCGACACAGTGGGTATGTCCACCTTGCGGCGCTCTATTTCCAATTCCAGGTTTTCATCCATACTCTCTCTGTAGAGCTTTACGGTGACCTTGGAACCTTCGTCACCCCTTATATTCTGTACAAGTTCGGATAATGTCACGGTGGTGGCATCAATGCCTCCCGCGCTGATGACCACATCTCCGGCCATAACGCCGGCTTCCTGGGCAGGTGTATTATCATAAACATGCAAAACCGTCACTACCGATGTGTTCTTATCCTGTGACAGTACCGCGCCTATGCCGTAATATGTGGCAGATGCGCTGGTCATCATGGACTCATACTCTTCCGCCGTGTAATAAGCAGTGTATCTGTCGTCCACCGACTGCAGGATCCCTCTGTAAAGCCCGGTCTTCATGTTGTCAACATCCACATCCTCGTAGTAATACACTGCCAACAATGCCGCCAGTTCATTTATCTTGGCCTCAACATCTTTTGTCAGCAGTGTCTTTTCGACAGCGGGATCGCCGGTTGCTATGGCAGCCGGTCTCGTCCTGTGTGCATATACGAAATTAGCGATGGTAAATGCCACCATAAAGATAAGGCATCCCGTCAAAACCCCGTATATAAATGTGTATGTCCTCTTGCGCTTTTCATCTCTCATCTCACTGATGATAGCCTGCGCATCAGCAGGCACGGAAGGATTGATGTCTTTCTGTCTGAAAAATGAGGCTTCCGGACTCTCAGGTATCCTGACATCCATGCTGTCGGATGAGCCCCGAACATCTTCCTGTCCATCCTCATCCGAGTATATATCTTCAGTATTTTCTCTATCCTGATCCATCTTAAAATCTCACAATATTATCACCGGTTACACCTTAAGGTGTTTTCTGGTGGTGGCAAAACTTCCTATGAAACCGATGCCTACTCCCAGCAGCAATGCAACAGGCACCAGTGTGGTGAACACTGTCTCCACCGGAATGAAGGTCAGCAATCCCGAAAGGAAATTAAATTTCTCGGCTATGTATACTATAATACGGCTGTACATAAAGTACAGGATGATCAGCGGGATCGAAGCTCCCACAAATCCGATCAGAATACCCTCTACCACGAAGGGGGCACGGACAAAGAAATCCGTAGCACCGATGAACTTCATGATGCCGATCTCGTCTTTGCGGACGGAGATACCCACCGTAACGGTGTTATTGATCAGGAATATAGCCACGCACAACAGTATCAGTATTATGGCAATGGAAATATAGCTTATGAGTTTATTGAAATCCGTCAGTGTATTAGCCACTACCTCGGACTGATTGACGGTACGGATACCCTCCAGGTTTTCCAGGTATGTCACCAACACTTTCTGCATGGAAACATCATTGAGGTAGATCTCATAGCTTGCATCGTCCTTTAACGGGTTGTCGTCCGCAAATCCCTCTGCCAGTTCCTCCGAACCCTCAAAGTATATTTTCTTGTACTCTTCCCAGGCTTCGTCCGCGGATTTGAAAATACAGTCCTTGACCTCCGGGCGCATTCGGATCGCCGCACCTATGGCGTCGATCTCCTCATCGCTGATGCCTTCCTTGAAAAACACGGTCACGGCAACACCTTTTTCCACATTGGTCACCATGCTATTGAAGTTCGACACCACCGAATAGAAAATACCGAACAAAAAAATACATGCTGCCATCGTGGCGATGGACGCCAGTGAAAACATCTTGTTGCGTCCGATGTTGATGACACCCTGCTTAATGGAATATATGAAGGTGCTGAATTTCATGACAGCACCTCCCCTCCGGCATCACCCACCAGGTTGCCCTTTTGTATAGTGATAACGCGCTTATTCATGGCGCGCACGATCTCCATGTTGTGGGTCACCACCACCACGGTGGTGCCTCTGGCGTTGATCTCCTCCAGAAGCTTCATGATCTCCCATGCGTTATTATTGTCCAGATTACCGGTAGGCTCATCCGCTAACAGGATCCCCGGGTTATTGACCAGCGCTCTCGCGATCGCCACACGCTGCTGCTCACCACCGGATAGCTGCTTGGGGAAAGATTTGTATTTTGCTGCAAGTCCCACCAGTGACAACATAACGGGGACTCTCTTTCTGATATTGCGGTTGGATTCGCCTACAACTCTCATGGCGAATGCTACATTTTCATATACATTCCTGTCTTTGAGAAGACGGAAATCCTGGAACACTACGCCGATCTCCCTGCGGAAATACGGGATGTTCTTGTGGGTGATGGTGCTGATATCCCTGTCATTGACAGTGATGGTGCCCTCGCTGGGCTCGAGTTCCTTCATCAGAAGCTTTATCAATGTGGACTTTCCGGATCCGGAATCACCCACTATGAAGACAAACTCGCCGTCTTCTATAGAAAGGCTCACATCATCCAGGGCAGGGATGCCCTCCACGTAAGCCTTGCTCACATTTTCAAGCTGTATCATATTCTTTTTCCTTTGACGATAACGGGATCAATAATCCATTGATTCCATATATTTCATGTACTTCACTACCATGAGCGCGATCTTGAAGGTAATGGCGTCCTCGAAAACGCGCAGATCAAGACCTGTGCTCTTCTGCAATTTGTCCAGTCTGTAGACCAGAGTGTTCCTGTGAATATAGAGCTGGCGGGATGTCTCGGAAACATTGAGGTTATTCTCGAAAAACTTGCCGATGGTGACTAAGGTCTCCTCATCGAAGTCATCAGGTGTCTTCCCGTCCAGTATCTCTTTTATGAACATTTTGCACAGCGGTATCGGCAGCTGATAGATAAGTCTTCCGATGCCCAATGCGGAATATGCGATAACGTATTTGTCCTCATAAAAGATCTTGCCAACATCCAGCGCCATGCGGGCTTCTTTGTAGGAGTGGGAAACTTCCTTGATATCACCCACAATGGTACCGTAAGCGATATGTACGTCGCCTGCAGGATAATTTGAGAAGAGATCCAGCACTGTCCTGGCAACTTTATCCAAGTCTTCGTAACCCTCTCCGGGCGCAAGTTCCTTTACTATGATGATGTTGCGCTCGTCCACGGCGGTGACAAAATCTTTGGATTTGCCGCTAAAGAAGCCTTTTACGGTCTCAAGATCCGATGTATCCTTTTCGTTGCTGGTCTCCACTATGAAGACACAGCGCTCCACATCGGTAGCCACGTGAAGTTTCTTGGCCCTGTTGTAGATATCTATGAGCAGAAGATTGTCCAACAGCAGGTTCTTGATAAAGTTATCCCTGTCGAAACGTTCCTTGTATGCGACCAGAAGGCTCTCGATATTGAAAGCCGTCATCTTGCCCGCGACAAAAGCTTCCTTTCCGCCTGTCGACACCAGAATGTACTCCAGTTGATGTTCATCATATATCTTAAAGAAATGCCTGTCCTTTACAGTCTTTGTAAGATCCGTCGATACGACAAACTGTGAAAGATCCATAGCGATCTTCTCACCCGTAGAGACAATTGCGTTTCCGTTTGTGTCCATAACACACAATTCAATCCCCGAAATCTCCGCCATACCGTCGATAGTATTCTGCAGTATCTGATTTGAGATCATATATTCCTCCTCCGATAAGACCCGGTCGGTCTCGATATAACAAACGCCCCCCTGAAAAACATATGTGTATTTTTCACAAAAACCCTCATACATAATAACGCAAAATCGGGAAAAAATAAAGGGGTTTTTGTACATTATTTTAAAAAGTGCTTACTGTGATTAGCAGCCGCAGGTACGTGCCCTGTAAATTGTCTGAATATTTATGCATCTATCTGTCAATTTGTGCCCTGTTTGCAATTGATGACTACAATGTAAAAGTCAATAACTTATGAGATATATTTGGCATTTTGAGGCTTTTTATGAAATTTATACAAAATATTTGTTTGATTTTTTTGATACAAAGGTGAAAGAAAAAGAGATCATTTTTTGTGGATAACGTGGATAACTTTGTGGAAAAACATAAAAATCAATAAAATCGGCATTTCCATTGTTGATAACTTTTCAGAAAAAATTTAAGAATTTTTGAAAAAAGTACTTGCTTTTTTATTTTTAGGATATCTTTAACAAAAAACATTTTGACTCTGCCGAAAAAAACTTTGCGAATTTGTGTAAAAATATCGGGCCTATTATATTTTTTTTCTATCGTCCGATATAAGATAGAGACACATAACAAGAAAGGTGGGATCGGTATGTCAATAGGTTCAATCGCAGACACATCCCTGTTTCTGATGGATCAGGGAAGCATACAGGTCAACGGTTATGACGCACCCACCGATGCAGGCGTTGCAATGCTGGCAAAAGCACTGAGCGCCAGCAATCAGGAAGGTGCAGGTCTCATCCGCGCTATGGAACAGTCCGTAAACCCGGGTGTAGGCGGTAACATCGACCTTTATGCTTGAAATGTGGACAAAAAGCAGGGCATCGCGCCCTGCTTTTTTATATTTTTACTCAGTTTTTTGTTTTCTCATGCATTTTTATATGCATTTTGATCCGCATCCGTCACACAACATGGTTGAACGTGCTCCTTGCGCCGTCGCCAATGTCCGTGAATTCGAAGGTTTTTTCTTCCTTTTTCTTTTTAGAAGCTTTTCTGCGTTCAAGCCCCCGCTCCCGCCTGTCGCGGCGCAATGTGGGAGACGCCATCTCTACCGATTGTACCCTGTATACGGAATCCCTGTCAAAATAAAGATTATCCATCATGGCTGTCTCCTTTCCGAAAACCCGGAATATCAAGAGTTCTCTGATTTAATTGTCCCTGTGTGAATTGTCTTTCTTGCTTTTACCTATGGCAGCGGTCCTTTCCTTTTTCAGTACTCTTTTTGCTGTACTCCGTAAGATCTTTCCCTTCTACTATATATATCGGACGCACACCCCCAAAAATACAGATATTATCATAAACTTGCTATTCAGCTGTTACTATGAGTAGTAACCTTCAGTTTGCCGGCATTTTCCACTAACCGTTCCCATAAAAACAAAAGAGACGACCTCCATTAGGAAGTCGTCTCCTGATCATCTTATTCCATATTCTTTGCGAAAAAACTATGCCAGCACAAGCTTGCCTGCCTCCTCCAGTGGCAGAGGTTTGCCCCATACAAAGCCCTGTATAAGGTCGCAGCCGATCTCTCTTAAGGTGATGAGCTGCGACTCATCCTCGACACCCTCGGAGATAACATCAAATCCCAGTATATGACCGATGGATATAATGGCCGCAACATACTGCTTTGAAGAATCACTCTGGTTCATCCTGTCGATAAATGATTTATCGATCTTCAGGAGGTTTGCAGGGAATTTATTAAGGTAGCTGAGTGATGAATATCCTGTACCGAAATCATCTATGGCAATGGTAACACCGATAGCCCTAAGCTCATTAATAACATGCAGCGCCTTCTCCGCAGAATCTATCATGACTGACTCTGTGATCTCTATCTCGATCTGCGATGCAGGCGCTCCACTCTCATTGATGATCCTCTTGACTTCCTCAATGAAGTCATTTTTCATCATATGTCTGGCGGATACGTTAACACTAATGATCACATCCGTGTCGGTCTTCCCGGTCAGATTGCTGAGGAATCCTGCTGCGATCCTAAATACCTGACTGTCGATCTTGTCGATAAGACCTACATCCTCGGCAACCGGGATAAACTCAGTCGGGCTTATGATCTGACCGTCCTTGTCCTTCATACGGGCAAGGGCTTCAAATCCCCTGAGCTTGTGCTCCATGTCATACTGCGGCTGAAGGTTACATATGATAAGGTCATTTTCCAATGCGTATCTGATCTTATTCTCGATCTCCAGTGTTTTCTCGACCTTCAGCAGATCTTCAGTGAAATGCTTGATGTGATCGCTGCTGTTGGCGCGCTTCACCTCTTTCATTGCAAGCTCGGCATAAGACATCAGAGCATCTTTATTATCTGCATCTTCCGGGAATTTAACATATCCGAAGCTTCCGTTTATGAAGAAATCATACTCATCCACAGTCAGACGGCTGGACAAAGCCGACTCATACTGTTTGATCGTATTGACAGCATCCTCATCACTCTTGAAACCGCGTATTACGAGGGTGAACACGTCTCCGCTGACACGGGTGATGAAATCATTGGTTCCTGTCTTGCCGGAATTCGCAAGCGCCATCCACCTGGATGCTATCTCGGTCAACACCTTATCTCCGAAAGAGAATCCCATGGTATCATTGATGTTCTTGAAACCGTTCAGATCGATAGATACCAGAACATGAGGAGTCCCGCGCTTTACCAGATCATCCACCAGTTCCTTGCAGACAAAGCTGTTGGGAAGACCTGTCAACGTATCCGTAACCGCCTGATCACGCAAAGTCAGCTGGTATTTCTGCATGGCTACGTTTTTAAGATGGATCACGACTATGGCAACAATGGCCAGAATATTGCTGAAAATACCCGGAATGCTGGTGATATTGCCCTTTGCCACCCCTATTATGATGAGCGGTGTCTGAAACGAGAGAATGATCAACGCTGTCACGAAACCAAGCTTTCCGTAAAACACCGGCAACAGCATCATGCATATATTGGCCAATGATACCAGAACACCGGCGAATGTATATACCGGTATGTTAAACGATGCGACCGTAACGACGCCTTGTGAAGATGATGTAATTCTCAAAAAAACCGTCACCAGCATGTACAGCGCCACCAGTAAAAAATACAAAAACATCGGCGTGTCATGTCGTTTCGACAAAGTATCAATCGTGGATTGGATAACACCGATTGATTTTTTATTATTATTCGGACTCATTATGTGATAAAACCTCCGATTGCATACACAAGATATAGAAGAAGCGAGACAACTCCCCTAATAACGCTCTCTCATTCAGATTATTATATCACATTTACCATCAAATTGAAAGTTGAATATTATTTTGTTGCAAAACATAATGTTACTATTCACACAGTCTTTCTTCATGATTATCTTTTTCGTAATGGATTTTGTACCGAGCTTGTGATATCCTGTTTATTGGTCAGCTGTTACAGCGCAGGACCCACCCGGCTTACCTAATGTTAACACACAGCCGCAAATCCACTTTTTCCGGAGGCAAACTATGGAAACATCCATTCTTATAGTAGAAGATGAAGAAAAACTGGCGAGGTTCATCGAGCTTGAGCTTGTCCACGAGGGATATAAGGCAGACAAAGCACACGACGGACGAAGCGGGTTAGATATGGCACTGGCAAAGGATTACGATCTCATATTGCTGGATATCATGCTGCCGGAGCTGAACGGGCTCGAAGTCCTAAGACGCCTGAAACGTGAAAAAGATACCCCCGTCATCATGCTGACAGCCAGGGATGCGGTTATGGACAAGGTTTCCGGTCTCGATGCGGGAGCCGTGGACTACATCACCAAACCCTTTGCGATAGAGGAGCTGCTGGCCCGCATCAGAGTTGCATTAAAAATCCATCCTGTAGACAAAAGCAGATCTTCCGGCGTGGCGGATTTCGGAGACGCAGTCACGTCCGCAAACGCCCTCACCTGGCAGAAGCTGGTGCTGTATGACGCTTCACATACCGTAAAATATGACGGTCACGATATCGACCTCACAAACCGCGAGTTCATAATGTTAAAAGTACTGCTGGAAAACACGGACATCGTGCTGTCAAGGGATACCCTCATGGAAAAGGTCTGCGGATACGACTACATGGGAGAGACCAATGTGATAGACGTTTATGTGCGCTACATCCGCTCAAAGATCGACGAAGTCTACAATGTTAAGATGATACAGACCGTCAGAGGCGTGGGATATGTCATCAAGAGCAAATAAATACATAAAAAATGATTTTTAATCTTTTTTTAATCTTTCTTAAAGGACAGTTTCATTTATTAAGAATAGAATGAGCACTGTCAACAGGAAAACAGCAGGAACAACAGAACGGATCCGGTTCCTGCCGAAGCAAATGAAAACATTACAAATAAAATACAGAAAGATGAGGAAAAGAACATGGAAGAATTCGAAAAGGTAGAGAGACTTGTAGCAAAGGCAAACGTAACTTATGAGGATGCTAAGAAAGCATTGGAAGAATCAAACGGCGATATGCTGGATGCAATGATATATCTTGAGAAGCAGGGCAAGGTCAAGGCTCCCTCCCAGTCAAGCTTCAACACCGGCAATTCCGGAAACGACCAGTACAAAGACGTTGCAGACGCAGTTCACCGCTCAGAGGGCTCAAACGTCAAGAGCGTTTTCAAATCCATCGGTGAGACCGTCGGCAGAGGCATCAAATATACCCTGGACAACTATCTGGTGATCACCAGAAACGGAAATGAGATATTCAGACTTCCGCTCTGTGCAGCCATCTTAATACTGCTCATTGGCTGGGAGATCCTGCTGATCATCATGCTGATCTCGCTGTTCTTTGACTGCAGATACAAGATCGTGGGCAAAGGTAACGCCGGTGAAGTAAATCACATCTTCGACCAGGCCGCCGATCTTGCAGGCAAGGCAAAGGAAAAGTTTACCGAGGCAACAGAGGCTTCTTCAGACAACACAGAAAAGTAATGATATGAAAGATAATTCAAAGCTCCTGGAAAAGAACAAAAGAAAAATGTCCTCCATCGCCGGCAAGCTGCACCGTCAGCTTGTCCTGGCGAAGCTGGGGGCTTTTTTTGCTGCTGACATATTCCTGGCAGCTATGCTGTTCTTATTTTGGATCATAAATGCGGAAAATGCGGCAGGTATCGATATCAGAAATATATTATTGCGGCGACGGTTCACTTTTTTAGAGAGAAATGCAGGAAGCTTCACATATACGGTCAGCGAAAACGGGACGATCCTCCTGCAAAAAAACGCTTCACTGCTGCTGGCTTTCGTGGTGATAGTCGTATCCATCGCCCTGTTTTTTCAGCTGTTAAAGATAATCTTTCCCTATTACGGCGAGTACCGCAGGATAAAGAAAACCTTAGGTCCCATCAACGAGATGGCTCTGAAGGCCGATGAGATCAGCCGTCTCTCCTTTGACGATAGCAAGTTCCACACCATTGAAAATGCCATAGAGCACATCTCTCCGGAGCAGACAAGAAACCTCTCTCTTGGGGATTCAGATCTTCAGGGGATTGAGGCCGCCATCAACAACATGCTCCACCGGATGCACGACACCTATATGCAGCAGGCAAGGTTTGTGAACGACGCATCCCACGAGCTCAGGACCCCAATCTCCGTAATCCAGGGGTACACGGACATGTTGAACCGCTGGGGCAAAGACGATCCCGAGGTATTGGAGGAATCCATCACCGCCATAAAGCAGGAGACGGACCATATGAAGCACCTTGTGGAGCAGCTGCTGTTTTTAGCGAGGGGAGATGCGGGCAGGAACGAAGTCAAAATGGAAAAGATCTGTCTCAACAATATCCTGAAACAGATATACGACGAGTCCCTGATGATAGACAAGGATCACACCTATAAACTGAAGGAGCAAACACCGGAGGTCTTCATAACCGGTGATGAGGGCATGATAAAACAGACCGTGAGGATCTTGGCCGACAACGCTGCAAAATATACCAGTTCAGGGGACGAGATTGTTTTTTCAGTAGGGTTAAAGCATGCGAAACCCATGGATGGAACCGCGTCACCGAACAGTGCAGAGGATGCCATGCATCCATACATTCAGGTTCAGGATTCCGGTGCCGGTATGGCGGAAGCGGATGTGAGACATATGTTTGAGAGATTCTACCGGGCGGATGACACAAGACAGGTTCAGGGAACAGGTCTCGGTCTTTCGATCGCAAAATGGATCATGGACATGCACGGCGGACATTTTGAGATAACATCACGAAAAGAGATCGGAACACGTATCACCATGGTCTTCTGAAATAAGGAGGGGAGCTGTATCCCCTCTTCACCGTGCTTCAAAAATGAGTTCCAATGTGCCCTTGTCGTTGACGAGAACCATTTTGGATCCTGTGATAGTAGCCTCCATCCCCACCTTTGTATCGCTGAAGGCTATGTGATATACGCCATCCGAAAAGGACATCCTGCCGTTTCTCGGCTTCCCGTTGTTTGAAAAAACACAGGAAATGCCGTCAGAGCTGGAAAAGGCCGGGTTTTTATCCCTGAACATCACCTTTATCCACCATGGCTGATCTGCTACCACTGTGGTTTCACCATTGACAGTGAACTGCACCAGATGCCACTTTGATGTGATGGACGCATTCCCGTTATCATCGTATTGTACAGCCGATGAACCGCACCCTGTCATCACGATCATCGCCAGATATACCAATAATGCGGCGATCAATAAATGCTTTTTGTTATTTCGGATCTTCTTCATGTTATTTTCTCCCATGAATTGGTTTTTCTGTTCGTACATACTCATCATAGCAGGTTTTATGCGTGTCCTGTATGGCATACAATATCCCGAACAGCAGAAAATACCTTTTCCGTCTCCTCGTCCGTGAGCATCTCATAGGACTCAAACAGCAACAGACCGCCCGGATATTCGTGCCCCTGCATGATGCCCCGCAAAAAAACCTGCGCTATATCATTTACACACACCCTGCAATCGTACAGGTCCTTAAGCTTTGCAGCCTGCGAAATATCAGCAAGATCCGGCACCTTCAGCACATCCCGCAAAAAAATATGCACTATCTTCGCCGCATCTCTTCTGCTGACTGCGGCTTCTTTATGTTCCTCCTGATACCTGTCTGTCAGTCCAAGCTCGCGCGCTTTTTCCATAGGATCTGGGCTGACATCCTGATACCTTTTTCCATTTGGCGCATCCATCCTATCAAGTATGTTACCGGCATTTTCCGGGAGATCGGAATGCGTACACGCTCTGTTATATATCTCCACCAGGCCGGTCACAAACTCTTCCACCGTCACTTTACAGACACCTTCAGGATGATGCTGTCGCATGCTTTCAGCCCATGGACCTCAAATGTTCTGCCGGTGTGCACGCTGCTCTCTCCTGTCCAGAGGTCTTTTACTTCAAACTCCGATGCGGTTGCATATGAATCCGCGTTTTGTGTTTTAGCTCCGATGTATCGCAATATGAGATCTATATCCACTGAGATCGTGTCATCCGTATCCCTGTCGTCAATATTGAAAAATCCCAGTGCTACGCTGCCGTCAGACAGCGGCTTTGCGAGAACATCAACCCTCTCTTTTTCCCTGATGTAGGTTTTATCCGGATCTACAGGTGCCGCAGAGCAAAAGATCCTCTTCGCCTGGATCCCAAGGGCATCCTGATTCAGCGCTATGAGATCCGCGTTAGCTATAATGCTGTAGATCGCATCTCCATTTTCAACCCTTCTTAAGTCGAGGCCCAGCATGAGAGGCGCATTGAGCATGCACCACATAGCCATGTAGCTTTTGCACATCGTCTCATTCAGACCTGCCATGCCGATCATCATCATATCAGGGTCGTTCCACCCTCTGTCTAAGCCAGCAAACTCGTCCATGATGACTGCTTTACTGTATTGATTGACCACGCCGGTGGTATAATCGCCCGACCAGTTGGCGTGTCCCGGGTCCCCGTCGGATCCCACCTGGAATGTTATGTCATTCAAAATCCTCCAGGCATCGCCCACCTTATATCCCCAATGATGCGGTCCTGTCTTTCCCCATTCGCAGATGGACAGTATTACTTCTTTACGTGGATATCCTGCTGCAAATGCCGCTTCGAAGCCCTTTACAAGAGCGGCATAGGAGCACAGAGTATTCTCCTGACGTCTGTGATTCATGAGACGCAGGATGTTCTCTCCCTTCTGAAGACGGATATGTATTGCATCTGATTCCGTAAATCCTGTCTTAGTAACGGTTTCCGGCAAAAGATCATCATAAAAGATCTCTGTCTCCTCCTTTTCACCGACAGCAACCTGAAGCCAGCTTCCGACGCCTGCCTCCCTTCCGGTGGCATAGGTAACGAAAAGATCTGCCTCTCCGGCCTCAGCCGCATCTATCTTAAACTTTAGTTCACTGCTGATATTCCCCACCGGGCTGTTCTCCGGCCCTGTACCGTCGAGTGTGCCGATGCCTGTCTCAAAAACAGTTCCGTCCTCTTCCGTAAAAGACGCACCGGTTCCCGTGATCTCTCCTTCTTTTGCAGACATTCCCGCATTGATGCCGCAGCCGGCTATCCGGATACCCTTTATATTCGGCCCATAGGTAAATCTCGCATTCTCCGCATTCGAAAAAGTCGCATTGTCCCAGGGATAGTAGCAGTTATCCACCTTGATAAAATCTATATCCCAGTCGAGATAAGTTTTCGCATCCGTCTCCTCATGTCCACAGGTTCCCACTGCGGCACCTGCGCAAAGATTCGTCCCGATATCATTATACATGCCGAATTTCAAACCCATGGCATGCAGATCATCCGCCAGCTTTCTGAAGCCCGAGGGGAACTTCTCCTCCTCATGATGCAGCACTCCGTCGATCCTCTCCGGCTTATAGCATCCGTCATCCAAGACTATATATCTGTATCCCAGCTTATCAAGACCGAGCTCCACGATCCTCTCTGCCATGCTGCGTGTCAGGGCTTCGTTATTGCCACTGCCGAAGGCGTTCCAGCTGTTCCATCCCATAGCAGGAAGCCTGCCGCACCTTTTCCCCTCCACGACCTTTCCGTCACCAAACGCATCGAAACGAAGTGATCTTTCCTCTATTTTAAGCGGTTTTTCTGTCATATGTTCCCCCTGTTTTTGATATATTAATACCCTTGAATCTTTATCTTAGCCTCCCCTTTTGGGGGAAGTTGCCGCAGGCCGGAAGGGGTATCAAGCAGATTCTATTGTACCACATCCGATGTCACTAAATTCAGCCTTCTCTTCGTTCGGCTTCATTAAGTGATCCTGTATGGGTAAATCTAATCTCAATCTGCGCCTTCGGCTTGATTTCGTTAAGATTATACCACATCCGATGTC
>JAILBP010000072.1:0-4406 GCA_024680835.1 Lachnospiraceae bacterium
TATAGCCGGTACCCTTTGGCACAAGCCCCGGTTCACCCTCTTCAAACACAGGCTCTATCCCCTGTATGATCTGCATTGCCTGTGAGTCGGTCTCCTCTTTATCTTTCAGAAAATCCGGTCTCATGTCTCCATCATTTTCCGGAACTGCCACATCCTCTTTGGTGCTGCGGTATGACAGTATCGCAAGCTCCACTGTAAAGTTCTCGTAAACCTGGGTATTCTGATCCTCTATCTTATTATTTACTATGATCTCCGCATCCGGATCCAGCTCAACATCCATAAATTCAGCCAGTTCAGCTACCGTGTAGTAATTTTTCACCACCACAACGTCCCCGTCCTGCAGGGCGTAACCGGCGGTTACAACCTCACCGTTGACCTCCACAAATCTCGGGCATGTGACTGTCTTATTATTTACCACAAAAGATATGGTGGACTGATTGAATTCAGGCAGTCTGTCTATAGTGTACTCCGCATCACTTCCGGCTGTGGAGGGCACGATCTTTATCTCTGCATTGGGTTCGAGGTGGGTGTTGATGCTGACCTCCTCATCATTCATGTACACCACCGCCGACTCGCCCATGGTACCCCTCACCATACGGGCAACTCCGTTCACCGTGAAGTTAATGGCCTTCCCTCTCCTGGGGAAAAGATTCTCATTCGGAAAATCTGCGGCTATGGCAGCATCCACTATGGTGAGATGATTGTTGTCAAACAGCTTTATACGCTCTCCGTTAAAACGGACCATGATAAAATTATTGCGCTGCTCGTAGTAATTAAGACATATTCCGATGGGAGTTACCACCAGCGGATCTTTTTTGACTTCGTCGGATAAAAATGTAACCTGTTTTAAGACTTCCTCGCCGCGAAGAGCCACACGCTCCTTGGGAAGCGCCAGCTCCTCAGCCAGCTTTTCCGTAAAACCGTGGACCTTTCCGCCGCCGCCTACCACAAAACATGCAGACACCGACTTATCTCCGTTCAGTTCCTTTATGCGTCCCGCCACTTCCGTAGCGATCTTATCCACCGTCGGTCCTATGAGCTCCCAAACCTCAGTTGAAGGCACGGTATGTGAAATGCTCATGATATCTTCGAATGTAACCTCGGCGTCAGTCGTAGAGGCGAGCTTTATATGCTCTGCCATTGCGAAATCCACCAGATAGTGCTGCACTATGATCTCCGTGATCTCATCGCCCGCATGAGGTATCATGCCGTAGGCTATGATGGAGCCGTCCCTGGTGATGCAGATATCGCTGGTACCTGCGCCAACATCCACAAGACCGATATTGAGCATTCTGAAATTCTGCGGTATAGCCACGTTTATGGCAGCAATAGGCTCCAAAGTAAGATTTGCCACCGTGAGATCAGCCATGCCCACCGCTGCGTAAAGACCGTCCACAACATCCCAGGGCAGGAAAGTCACTATGATATCCTCAGACATCTGCTTGCCCTTATGACCTATCAGGTTTGAATAAATATCCCCGCCGAGATAATATTTGACTGTAGAGTAACCTACAACGTAAAACTTATAGTGTGTATCATTGGTCTCTTTTAAGATTCCCTGCGCCTTCTCTATTCCCAGAAGATCCAGGGTATGAACATCCTCTCCCGTGATTACCGTCTCCTCCGGAAGCTCATACTCCACGGTGGTGGTGACTGTCTTTAACACTCGACCTGCAGCTGCTATACAGACTTCGTTCAGCTTTATCTCCAGCCTGTCCTCCAAAGTCTCTTTTACACGGCGTATGGTATTCCCCACCTTCCCGATGTCGTGGATCTGACCGTCCAGCATTGCTCTTGTATCATGCTGCACACAACAGATATCCATGGCCACAAAATGATCCTCCTGATCCCTGTAGCCCACGGTTCCCACAACATTTCGTGTTCCGATATCAAGACCGAACACCATATCCTTTCCTCTTGTGTCCATCACATTTCTCCCGCCTTTTATTGCCCCTAATATTTGTAATGAAAGCTTATCCCTGTCTCCGGAATTGTCGATCACCCGGACACAATGCCGCCTGTACTCAGCATCGTCAAGCTGTGAAGCAAAGATCCCGTCTATCTTCTCATCAGTATAACCACGAGTGTTCTTAAGTCTCTCTCTCCTGACCTCCTCCGGAGTATAGACATACCACAGCTCGTCACAGAGCTCACCGTAACCGCCCTCTATAAGAAGCGCCGCCTCAAAAAAAACATAATCTCTTCTGCCTAAAGCCCGTTCCTTTGAAACTTCGCTCAAAATATACTCTTTTACCGCAGGGTGAACTATTGCATTTATCTTTTCGCGCTTAACATCATCGGAAAAAATAAGCTCTGCCAGCCTTTTCTCATCGAACCTTTTGGCTTTTCCCCGGGCAAAGATGTTCTCATCACCGAATACCGACACTATCCTGTCATAACATTCCGTTCCGGGCAGCATCAGATCTTTGGCGATATCATCGGCCCTGTAGACCTTTGCATTCAATTTGTCCTCTATGACATCCAGCACCGTGCTCTTGCCCGAGCCGACGCCTCCGGTTATTCCGATAAATTTCATTGACTTTTCCTACTCACAGAACACTTATCTGCTCAACTTCGCTATTATGTTCACTTATTTCGCATCATACCATGTTCTTCCCGTGTGAACATCCACCTCCAGCTTTACCGAAAGGCTTGCCGCATTCACCATCTCTTCTGCCAGGATCTTTTTGACAGCCTCAGTCTCCGACTCCGGCGCCTCTATCAGGATCTCGTCATGAACCTGTATCAGCATCTTAGCCTTAAGCTTCTCCTCTCTGAGCCTGTCATAAACACGTATCATGGCGATCTTCATGATGTCAGCCGCGGTTCCCTGTATAGGTGAATTCTTTGCGATCCTCTCGCCAAAGCTCCTCTGCATGAAATTGCTGCTCTTAAGCTCAGGTATGGGACGCACACGACCGTAAAGTGTACGGATACAACCTGTCTCTTTGGCACCGTTCACTGTATCATCCAGATATCCCTTGATACCCGGAAATCTCGCAAAATAGTTTTCAATGTATTCCGAAGCTTCCTGCCTCGAAATGGAAAGATCCTCGGACAGACCGAAGGTCGAAATCCCATACACAATACCGAAATTGACAGCCTTGGCATTTCTCCTCTGTATGTCGGTGACCTCATCAAACGGCACGCCGAATACCTGGGAGGCCGTCATGCGATGAATATCCAAAGAATCATTGTAGGCCTTTATCAGGTTTTCATCTCCCGACATGTGAGCTAAGATCCTGAGTTCCACCTGAGAATAATCCGAGTCTATGAAAACATTTCCCTCTCCCGGCTTGAAAACCTTTCTGATCTTCCTGCCCTCCGCCATACGGATAGGTATATTCTGAAGATTCGGCTCCGTTGAGGAAAGACGCCCGGTCGCCGTAATAGTCTGATTAAAGGTGGTATGTATCCTGCCATCTGTACCTATAAATCCGTCCAACGCATCCGCGTATGTGGATTTAAGCTTGCTCAGGGTTCTGTACTCCAGGATCTTTGATACTACCGGGTACTCACCCGCCAGCTCATCCAGCACCTCGGCGGATGTGGAATATCCCGTCTTTGTCTTCTTTTTGCAGGGAAGTCCCAGCTTTTCAAACAATATAACACCCAGCTGTTTCGGCGAGTTGATGTTGAACTCTTCGCCGCATTCCGTATATATTTCCGTTGTCAGAGCCGTAATGCGTTCGCTGAGCTCTGCACCGTACACTCTCAGTTCATCCCTGTCGGCGTATATTCCCGAGAGCTCCATGTCCGCCAGCACAAATAAAAGCGGCATTTCAATGTTTTCAAAAAGCTCAGTCTCACCCATTACCGAGATCTTTTCTCTCAAAGTCTCATAACACAATGAAGCCGCTGCCGCCTGAGCGCAAACATACTGCATATATTCACTTTTCCTGAAAACTCTGGTCTCGGAGAAAGATGCTTTTTCCAGAAGCTCTTTTCTGGATTTCAACAAAACACCCGTAAGCTCGGAACACACGGAATCCGCGGGATACTCACCTATCAGTGGATTTACAAGGTATGCCATCAGCTCGCAATCCGCGAAAACACTGCGCAATCCCGCATCCACTCCTCCGGGATATATAGCCTTTATCTGTTCCTTGAGTCCGAAGGAAACCGCATGTTTTCCGGCGTCTTTCGTCTTTTCGATCTGTCTCCTGATGAGTTCCGCTAACCTGTCTACTTTCACCAATCCCGCAGCATCGATATATACCGCATTCAGACCGTCGCTTATCACGGACACGCCAAGTAACGCCGCTCCCTCGGAAACGACGTAAAAATACAGATCTTTATCACTGTCAATACCTTCAAAAAAGCTCTCGCACTCCGCACTGTCCGTGATCTCGCGAACGGTGAGGGTTTGATCCTTTTTAACGGTATCCTCACCGTCAAAAAGATCC
>JAILBP010000076.1:0-11044 GCA_024680835.1 Lachnospiraceae bacterium
TATATCTTATCACCGGTGATACGGGAGCAGGCAAATCTACCATATTTGATGCAATATGTTTTGCATTATACGGAGAAGCCAGCGGTCCCAACAGAGAAACCGGCATGCTGAGGTCCAAATATGCAGCGGATGATGTCCCTACCGAAGTCCAACTCAGGTTTTCACACAGCGGCAGGGAGTATTTGATCAAACGAAATCCCGAATATATGCGCGCTGCAAAACGTAATTCTTCAAAAAGCAGTTCGGGTCTTACCAAACAACCTGCTGATGCCGAATTGCATATGCCGGACGGTGAAGTCATAACAAAAGTCGGTAACGTGACGGCAGCTGTCGAGCGAATCCTTGGCGTAAATAAAGATCAATTCTCTCAGATATCCATGCTGGCGCAGGGCGATTTTCTCAAACTTTTGCTGGCTGATACCAAAAGTCGTATGGAGATATTCAGAGAATTATTCAAAACACAAAAATACATGTCCCTTCAGAAAACGCTGGACAATGAACAGAAAAAGGTCTATGTTCTGGTTGAGGACGGAAAGAAGAGTGTTGCTCAATTTATAGCAGGTATTCAGGCAGACAGCGATGATGTTCTGTCAATAGATGTTGAAAAGGCAAAATCCGGCGAACTTACGACTGAAGATGTTGTTGAACTGCTGGATAAGCTTAATGACAAAGATAAGATCATCAGGAATTCACTGGATATGGAACTGGACAGGATCAGTCACGATCTGGAAAGTGTAAATGCTGCCCTCGGTGCTGCCGAAGCTTTATTTAAGACCACAGAATCCCTGACAGCAGCTGAAAACAGACTAAAAGCAGAAGAACCGAAGATCGGTGATCTGGAGAATATGTTTATTTCTGCTTCAGATCAGCTCAAGGATAAGTCAGATCTGGAAAAGAAATCTGCAAAACTTGAGGCTGAATTGATCAATTACGATCAGGCAGACCGTTTGGAATCGGAGATCATCTCCCTACAGAAAAACATCGATCTTCAAAAGAAAACTCTTGATAAATCTGATAAAGAGCAGGCTGATCGTAAGATAGAATTGGAAAAACTCAGACAGGAGAGGGAATCTGTTAAAGACACATCAGCCGAGATCGAAAAACTGAAAACCGCACTACAAAAGATTATGGATGAGGCTGATAATATAAAGGAATTATCCGACTATCTGGCTGAGTATTCACAGGATCAGGACAGACTTAAAGCTGCCCGGGAAGATTACATACAAAAGGATGCAGTCTTTAACGATCTCAAAAAGATATATGATGCAAAAGAGCAGGCTTTCAGGGATGGACAGGCAGGAATATTGGCTGAAAAACTTAAGGATGGTGAGGCTTGTCCGGTTTGCGGTTCAACTCACCATCCCGTATTAGCTCACCGTCCGGATCACGTGCCCACCGAAAAAGAACTGGACTCTGCATCAAAAGAGCTTGAAAGAGCCCGCGCCGAACGCGAAAAAAGTGCAGCGAATGCCGGTTCTCTCTCTAAAGTTTTAGAGACCAGGAAATCCCAATTGATAAAACAGAGCACAAAACTCATCAATACGGATGATCCGGATATCATACCGGAAAAGTTAACCGAATTAAAAAATGACTGTAAAACACGTTACAGTAACACAACAAAAGCCTTAAAGACCGAACAGACCGGGGAAAATCGTAAGAATGAATTGGAAAAGCTGATTCCATCATTAGAGCAGGAAATTGAAGAAGAAAACATCAAAACTGAAAAACTCAGAGAGTCCATGGCGGCTGATGATTCCCTTCTCAAAGAAAAAACTTCCAATATTGAAACTTTAAGGTCATCCTTGCAATTTGCGGACAGAAAATCAGCCATATCCGAGAAAAACAGACTTGATGAACTTGCCAAAGAAATTCAGCAGCAATATGACCTGGCAGACAAGACCTTAAAGGAACAAAAGATCACCGTAGAAAAACTCAAGGCTGAGATAAACAGTTATAGATCAACCATTGCTTCATCCAAACCCTGCGACATCGAAGTTGAAAGAGCCCGACAGCAGGAGCTTAACATTGCACAAAAAGATTGTATTGACAAATCAAAGGCTGTAGCATCCCGTTTGCGGACTAACGAGGATATCAGACAGAACATTATCACAAGATCAAAAGATATCATGGGTCTGGAGAAAAAACTGCAATGGATGCGTGCGCTCTCTGATACCGCTAATGGTAAACTTGCCGGTAAAGATAAGATCATGCTGGAGACATATATACAGATGACATATTTTGACCGTATCATAAACAGAGCCAATATACGTCTGATGACAATGTCTTCCGGACAATACGAGCTGACACGTATGAAGGAAGCCTCGAATTTCAAAAACCAAAGCGGATTGGACCTTGGTGTTATAGATCATTATAACGGCTCTGAGCGCAGCGTGAAAACCCTTTCCGGCGGTGAATCTTTTATGGCTTCACTATCCCTTGCACTTGGCTTATCGGACGAAGTTCAGTCATCAGCTGGCGGTATCAGCATTGATACTATGTTCGTGGATGAGGGCTTCGGTTCCCTTGATCCGGAATCCCTGGATCAGGCTTATAAAGCTCTTGCCGGATTGACTGAGGGCAACAGGCTTGTGGGGATCATCTCTCATGTAGCCGACCTGAAAGAACGCATAGATAAGCAGATCCTTGTGACCAAAAACAAGAGCGGCGGCAGCGTAATAGACTTAAAACTATAGTGAATGATCCATGCTTTACATCAGAACGATACACCGAAACACATAATCCTTCAAATAAAAGATGACGGTATTCCCTTGCATAAACATCTGTCATTTGCTAAAATTATCTTATTCGGAAAAAGCTTTCCGAAATAATACAGACTATTCAAAGGGAGACTAACATGAAATACTTTGGTACAGACGGATTCAGAGGACTGGTAAACGTAGATCTTACTGTAGAGCATGCATTGAAGATAGGTCAGTTTTTGGGATATTATTTTACAAAACAGAAAGGCTCGCCTGCAAAATGCGTGATCGGAAAGGATACGAGGCGTTCCAGCTACATGTATGAATACGGCGTAGCCGCTGGCGTTACCAGTTCCGGTGCAGATGCTTATCTTATGCATGTGACCACAACACCGTCGGTTTCATATATAACAAAGGCTGAAGATTTCGATTTCGGCATCATGATCACTGCAAGCCACAATCCATATACCGATAATGGCATAAAAGTCATTGATTCAAGCGGCAATAAGATGAGCGAGGATGTTTTGCAGCAGATAGAAGATTATATTGACGGACTTATCACCCTGCCTGCAAATACCAATGTGGGCAAATGCAAGGATTACCTCATGGGACGAAATGCATACATAGGGTATCTTACAGCCATACCACAGAAGTCATACCGAGGATATCGCATTGGTCTTGACTGTGCCAACGGAGCTGCCAGTACCATTGCCAAGAGCGTATTCGATATACTGGGAGCTGATGTTTTCTGCATTAATAACTCACCTGACGGCGAGAATATCAATGTTGACTGCGGCTCCACACATATAGAAAAGCTGCAGGAATATGTCAGAGAACAGCACCTTGACATAGGCTTTGCCTTTGACGGAGATGCTGACAGATGTCTCTGTGTTGATGAAAAGGGAAATGTCATAGACGGCGACGGCATAATGTATATTGCCGGAACTTATCTGAAAGAACACGATGGTCTCAATAATAACACAGTAGTCGTGACATCTATGTCAAACCTTGGACTTATGAATGCCCTTAAAGAGCGAAATATTAATGTTTGTGTAACGGATGTAGGAGATAAATATGTTTCTGCGGCTATCCGTGAACATGGATATTCCATAGGCGGTGAGCAGTCCGGACACATTATTTTTGATAAATACGCTACTACAGGTGACGGAATATTGACAGCCATCATCATGACCAACATTCTGATCCACAAGAAGACTGTAGCCAGTGTATTGTGCAAGGATCTTACCATAATGCCGCAAAAGCTCAAAAACATACGCTCTGAGAAAAAGGATCAGATCATGAAAGAGCCCGCTGTTCAGCAGTTTGCTGAAGATTTCAACAAAAAATTGGACGGAAAAGGCAGGCTCTTACTCAGAAAGAGCGGCACGGAGCCACTCATCCGTATCATGGTGGAAGCGGCAAGTGATGAGCTCTGCGACAGTTACATATCTGAGGTTGAAGATTTTCTGAAGGCTTATATGTAAACGTGGATTTCTTGAAAACATTTATATTATCGAATGTTTCCTGAAAGCTTATTTGTAATCCGGTGTTTTTGATAGCTATTCATATATTGTTCATAATACAAAAAAATGAAAGCCTTTATAAAACATCATCTTTTCCATATTATCACATTAAAAAAGCTGTCCGGATAACGGGCAGCTTTTTATTAATATCAATCTTCTCTGAGTTTTACGATTCGTGCGGCTTTCCGCCTGTTTTCATCAGCCTGGGCAGCATAGTGTTTTCTGGTGGTATTGATATCGGAATGTCCCAACACATCAGCCACAAGATAAATATCTCCGGTTTCCTTGTAGAGCGTAGTGCCGTATGTGGAGCGCAATTTGTGAGGTGTGATGGGTTTTAAGGGTGTTACGGTGCTGGCATATTTTTTGACAAGCTTTTCCACAGCACGAACACCAATGCGCTGCTTTCTGAGACTGAGGAAAAATGCATGTTCATTCTCGTCGGCAGTTACTGTATTTTTTCGCTCATCAAGGTAGGAAAGCAGGGCTTCATTTACCTCATCGCCAAAATAGACCATCTGTTCCTTGCCGCCTTTGCGGTGAACCTTCAGTGCCTGGTTTTTGAAATCAATGTCATTCATATCCAGTCCTACGAGCTCGGAAACACGGATTCCGGTACCGAGCAGAGTAGTGACTATTGCAAGGTCACGAACTCTGGTCTTATCGGCGAACACCTTTTGATTTTTTGTGAGATTTTCACCTGACTCCATGGTATCCAGCAATTCCACAACTTCGTCTGTCTCAAGTCTGATTATATTTTTTTCATGCTGTTTTGGAGTTGATACAAGTGCGGGCGGGTTAGTCTTTATGACCTGCTTCTTGTAGAAATAATTATACATTGAGCGAACTGCTGCAAGCTTTCTGGCAATCCCTCGCTCTTTGTTGGTGTGTTCAACGCCGTCCTTTTCATATACACGAAGATGATTCATGTATTCCTCAATATCAAAAGGGGAGAGCTTATCCAGAAGTTCAAGGTCAAAATCATGTATTTCGGTATTCCTTAATGTAGGATTGTTCTCCTTGATAAATTCAAAAAACAGTGAGAGATCATATGCGTATCCAAGCCTGGTCTTCGTACCGGTACGCTGCTGAATACCAATAAAGTATTCATGACAGAATTTCGGCAGTACATTCAGCATGTTACGCAGACGACGTTCCTGTTCAATATCCTGCATCTCATAATATTTGCGTTCCATAAAAAGACCTTTCTAATCTGTCGCATTTTTTATACAAGATAAGGATAGCACAGATAGGGTAAATTTGTCAGTATATTTATGAAAATCTTTTTTATTTATCTTCTGATAGGTTTCATAAAACTCCTGATGATCCTGCAATGGCTGCATCCCTTTCTCCTTGCAAAAAGTTGCTGTTTCCGTTGCACTTTTGACGGGGTTGTGGTAGTCTTTTAAATGGTTTATTATGTTTTTATAGGTAGTGTTAGCGGATTATGAAAATAATAAAAAAATTGTTTAAGAGGATCGGCGCTTTTTTTAAGCTGATCCACCTGCACACGATTTTACTGTTCTTTTTCCTATACCTGCTGTTGTGCCTTTTCTGTTATCTGGGGCTAAAAGATGCGGGAGAGGAAGCTTCCTTTGCGGATATCATGATCTTCAACCTGCTGTGTGTTACAGGCAATGATTATGTTTACACAGATGATCCTGTCACCAGAGTTGTAGGAATATTCGTACTAATATTGGGTATGACCGGATTATCGGCCATCACCGGATATATCTCATCAGCCTTTGTGGAAAGGCGTCTTGATCACAGACGGGGAGTAAAGAAGATGCAGAGCATGAAAGATCACATTATAGTGTGCGGCTGGAAAAATGATATAAAGATATTGATCCAGGGTATCCTGCACAAGAATAAGAGCTTAAAGCCTTCGGACATCATTCTCATCAATAACGTGGAGGATGTACGCCTGCAGACCCTCAGGGATGACGCGGAATTAAAGGGTTTGAACATACTGCGCGGAGATTTCACCGAACAGCAGACACTCATGAACGCCAATGTCAAGGACGCATCCAAGATCCTCATCATCGGTGAAAATCATGACAATCAGGACGACGAGCTTGTGGATTCAAGGGTTTTCGTAAGCGCGCTGATGGTCAGAAAGCTCAATCCCAAATGTCATATCTGTGCGGAGGTCAAGACAGAACGATACAAAAACTACCTCGAAGACCAGAACTGCGCAGAAGTCGTATACGTTGATGAATATACGCGTTATATTTTGACAACATCCACCAATTACAGCGGCATGTCAAAGGTCATGTCGTCATTCCTTGATAACGGTGACGGTGTGTCGGTGCAGATCGCGCCAATAGAGCCAAAATGGCACGGTAAGACCTATGGAGAGCTCTTTGCCTGGTACAAGAATGCGAAAAACATACTGTTGCTCGGTGTTTTGGAAAATATGGGCGTCGAGCGGGAGATAAAGCACAGAATACTCTCGGAAGCTCAAAAATCCACCAATTACGGCGAGATCATCCAGCGCCTGCGTACAGTCAAGACTATGGAGACCAATTATCCCCATCTGAATCCCAAAGACAGCTACATTCTGGATGAGAACATGGGCGCCATAATCTTAGGAGAGGAAGTTTGATATGGATTACACTGAAAGCTTAAAAGCGTTTCCTATGTTACAGGGAATATCGGACGAGGATCTGATATTCCTCTCTTCCCTGGTAAAGCCAGGGAACACGGTAGCAGGACGAGATATCATAAAAGAAGGTGATTCGGGTTCGGAAATGTACATCCTGACCAAGGGCTCCGTTGACATCATAAAGACCACGGTTTACGGAGATCCATTTGTGGTAGCCACCTTAGACGCTTCCATGCATTGTGTTTTCGGTGAGATGGCGATGATAGACAATGACAAAAGATCAGCCACTGTACGGGCTAAGACAGATTGTTCCACCTTATCAATAGACCGAAGACAATTTGATGAATTCTGTGACAGCCGTCCCGCTAGCGGAGTGAAGCTGCTGCGACTTATAGGTGTTAATCTGGTGCGCAATATCCGCGCCGAGAATAATAATCTCAGGCTTGTATACCAGGCTCTCATAGAAGAAATAGAAAAAAACTGAAGCACTATATCGGGCATGCGTTCTGTCATGCCAAGACATATTAGTACAAAGGAGAGTAGTTATGTACACATTAGACGAGATACTGTTGATCGAACACTTAACTTATCTGCCGGATGTTCCGCCTTTTTCAACCATAGTGAATTTCAGCGACTGCACTGTGGCAGACTACCTTGATTCCATTGACACATCTAAGATTGAGGATGAGACGGTATACAATTCTTTCATGGTGGGCATCGACTGGAAGAACATACTGATGGCGCTCAGAAGAAAACCTGGTATCTTAAATGCGCGCATCGCCTGTTCGCATCTGGATGAGACCTACGGCGGCGGTGGCGGAATATCTGCGGTCATCATAAATGACAGCGAAAAAGAAGCTGTTGTGGCCTTCAGGGGAACCGCCAGCAACGAGTGGATAGATGATTTCCTCGGTGCCAATCAGATCGACACCCTGCAGCAGATCAACGCTCTGGAATGGTACAAAAACGTATATGAAAAGTTCTCTCTGGAGGATTATTTTGTCACGGTCACCGGTCATTCCAAGGGTGGTAATAAGGCAAAATATATCACAATCCTGAACGATACTCCTGACAGATGCATTTCCTTTGACGGGCAGGGATTCTCGGATGAGTTTATCGAGCATTACAAGGACAGGATCTTAGCCCGTATGGATATCATCGAAAATCACAACGTTGATTTCGACTATGTGAACATCCTGATGAACGATATAGGCAAGAAAACCTACTATATCGGCTATGATTACGGCAGATTTGGATTTGCGGAGAGTCACAGCCCGAATACCTTCTTTGATTTTGGTGAGAACGGTGAGTACAGTATGTGCGTTAATCCCAACGGGCAGCGCCCGGAGATGCAGATACTGGATCAGTTTATCAACAGCATGATACGTTCCGGTGTCAGCGCCAAAGAAAAAGAGGAGACCAATCACCTCATCGGAATATTGGTGGAAAAAGCATTTACCATCGGCAAAGAGACCACCGTTACCGATTATGTCAACCTTATGTGCGATCTGGTGGCGGACCCGAAATACTCCGACAACATGGCTTATGTGCTGGCTTTTAGTCTTAAATACTCCCATATGAATCCTGATTTCCTGAAAGCCATGAAGGAGATCATGGTCAACTTCCATGCACAGAACATGGTGAAAGTCATCGATATGATGGAAGATATGATCACTTCCAAAAAGCTGAGCACCATTATCGATCTTTCGAATTTCCTGATCCTTCATGTCAACGGCGTGGTAGTAAAACAGGTCCAGGGCCTTTGCCGCAAAAAATACAATCTTGAGCTTTCCGCCGATCAGGTCAGAGGACTGTTGAAAGTTGTTTGCATGACCAAAGAAATGTTAAAGACCATGAAGCTTGAGATGGACGGCTCCGACATTGTGATAGAAGATCTGGAAGTGGAAGACAAGACAGAATTTACATTGCCTGAGCATATGAACATCGTCGTACTGGCCGGAGGTCTTTCAAATGAGCGTAATCTTTCGCTCAAGAGCGGATATGTGGTGTCCGGTGTCCTGAAGGAAAAAGGGCACAATGTCATACTGTTGGACGCATTTATGGGCTACGGTGAAAAAGAGGTCATCATAGATAACGCTTTTAAGAATCCGGATAAATACTCCATGACGCTTAACGATATTCCTACCGACATCCCGGATCTCTGGGCCGTCAGAAAGCGCAGGAAGGACCAGTCCAACGCATATTTCGGTCCCAATGTTTTACAGATATGTAAACAGGCTGATCTGGTATTTCTGGCGTTGCACGGCGCAAACGGCGAGAATGGAAAGGTTCAGGCCGCTTTTGACCTGCTGGGTATAGATTACACCGGATGTGATTATTTTTCATCCGCAATATCATCCAACAAGACTGTATCCAAGGAACTTTTGGCCGAGAACGGCATAGACGTTCCAAGGGGATATCTTATCGTCAGAGATGGAACCAAATACAAGCCGGAGAACTTCGGCATGGGTTATCCTGTCATAGTAAAACCAAACAACGGCGGTATCGGACTGGGCATCTCAGTGGCCAATGACGAAAATGCTTACAACAAAGCCATAAAAGAAGCTTTCCGCTGGGAAAATGAGATCATAGTGGAAGAGTATATCTTTGGACGTGAATTTGCTGTGGGCTGTATTAATGGTATGGCATTGCCGGTTATCGAGGTTACTCCTTTAAGAACAGCCGATGACAGCTTTGGTATCAATATCAACGGCGAGCGTACCAGAAAATGTCCCGCAGAGCTGGATAAATACATTGCACTGGATCTTCAGGCCACCGCTGAGAAGGTCGCTTCAGTGCTGGGTGTTACGGCATGTGCGAAGGTTGATTTTATCCTGCGTAATGATGGTTCCTATGTTTGCCTTGAATGTGACTCGCTGCCCCAGTTGTATCAGGATGCGCATATAGTGACAGAAGCTTCTGCTGCGGGCATATCATTCAGCGAATTATGCGACAGGATCATGACCATGAGTTTGAAGAAATAAATTGCACGAACACAGATCCGGGGAAAAGCCAAGGTTTCTGAGGCAGGTACTTGATTTTACCGGAACGGTATTAATCTTTGTATACGGAGGAGGGGTTGATATGGAGAAGAAGATAATATATACAATAGGACGCGAATTTGCTTCGGGTGGAAAATCTATAGCAAAGAAACTTTCGGAAAAACTTGGAATCCCATATTACGACAAAGAGCTTTTGGCCAGAGCAGCCCGGTCATCCGGAATCGCAGAGGAAATATTCAAGTTACAGGACGAAAAACCTACCAACAGTTTTCTCTATTCACTGGTTATGGACACTTATTCATTCGGAGGGTATCATGCCGGAGCATCATTTCTGGAGATGCCTCTGAATCAACGTGTTTTCCTGGCGCAGTTTGACGCCATCAAAAAAATAGCGGCAGAGGGCAGTTGCATAATAGTGGGGAGATGCGCGGATTACGCCTTGGCAGAAGAGGAGAACTGCATCAATACTTTCATTTATGCAGATAAATCTTACCGTATAAAACGTATATCTAAAGAGCTCGAATTGGACGAGAATAAAGCAAAAGATCTCATAAATCGTATGGATAAAGAGAGAGCCAGCTATTATAATTTCTATACCAGCAAAAAATGGGGAGATTCCCGAAGCTACGATATATGTCTCAACAGTGAAAAACTCGGTATAGATGGTTGTGTTGAAATGCTGTTAGCCTACACTAATATTGTATTGTAGATATAATATGATTCAAATCTTATTGGCTGTGAATAGTAACTATTGACCCGATCAGATATGAGCAAGAAATAGGACTGATTATATAGTAACTGTGAATATGGAACAGAAAAAGAACAATGAGGATATAATAACATGCGATTTGTCATACAACGAGTAAAGAAAGCGTCCGTTGAAATAGACTCGAAAATAGTCGGACAAATAGACAAAGGTTTTTGTGTATTAATAGGAATCGCAGAAACCGATACTACAGAAATTGCAGATAAGCTGGTCAGCAAAATGTTGGGCTTAAGGATATTCGAAGATTCTAACGGCAAGACCAACATTTCCCTCAAGGATGTTGAAGGTGAGCTGTTACTGGTATCACAATTCACACTGTATGCGGACTGCAAAAAAGGCAACCGACCGTCATTTATAAAAGCCGGCAATCCTCAAAAAGCAACTGAACTATACGAATACATTATAGCTAAATGCAGGGAATGCGGATATAAAACCGAAACCGGTGAATT
>JAILBP010000090.1:0-4744 GCA_024680835.1 Lachnospiraceae bacterium
TATCTCAATGACGCCTAAGGATGGATATCAGAAGAAGATAGAGCTGATATCTGAAGCTGAGGATATGACTACTGAAGAAAAAACGCAAGCTATTGATGCTGCAGAGAACAAGTATGCAGAAGACTTGGAAAAGAGTTTCGAATTGCTTGATAAAATGAAGTGGTCAAATGTGGGTATCGCTCTGGTTTTCACGGCTGGTTTTGTTTTGATGGTTTCGTCACCGGATTGCAGAAGAATTGCAAAAAGCTTTATGAAAATCGTTGCAAGAGCAAGTCTGGCGTAGTAGCTGTTTTTGCGCTACGGCGGCAATGCGAGGAAAGAAGATTATCTTATGGCCTACAGCGAAGTGATTAAAAACTTCAATCGAATACGAGATTATATGCGTGAGTTCTATGTCTATGGATTCAAGAGCCGCGATGAGTATACGAAGAAGAGCGGAAGATCCTATGATGATGAGCGGCGCAGGATTGAAAGCTGGCTGGGAGATTATATGCGGTTTCGTCAGACGCCGGAAGGCAAGAATGTATTTCTCTCCATCGACAGCAGGATCTCACATCATAATCCTTTGTATAAATCATGGAAAGCAAAGAGCTTTACTGATGGAGACATAACACTGCATTTCATCCTAATGGACATCTTCGCAGGTAGCAGCGATCCTTTGACGATAGGCGAAATAGCGGATCTGGTGGACGATTATCTTTCCGTATTTGATGAGCCACGAACCTTTGACGAGTCAACGATTAGGAAAAAGCTGAAAGAGTATGAGACGGAAGGTCTCGTTAAAACTGAAAAGCGAGGTAAGGCAGTTCTTTATCGCGGGGCAGAGCTTATGACGTTTGCGGATACGGATGTGCTGGATTTCTTTTCGGAGGTTTCACCCTGCGGCGTGATCGGTTCATTTCTTTTGGATAAGACATCAGGACATGAAGAAAGATTTGCCTTTAAGCATCATTATATCACCGGCGCATTGGACAGCGAGATCCTTTGCGCTTGTTTTGCTGCAATGCAGGATAAATGCAGCATTACCATGGAAACGATCAATCGCCACAAGGATAGGATTACGGAGCAACATGTTATACCTCTTCAGATTATGATAAGCGTTCAGAGCGGCAGGCAGTATCTTATGGCGTATACTCCCCGCTTTGACAGGATCACATCTTTTCGCATTGATAATATAGTGTCCGTAAAGATAGATGAAAAGTCGGAAAAGTTTGATGACCTAAGGGAGACTTTCGAAAATTTACGACCGCATATCTGGGGAGTGAGTACTCAAAGCCGATCCGGAGAACGAATGGGGCATGTGGAATTTACGGTACACTTCGGCGATGATGAGCAGCATATCCATAGGAGATTTGAACGTGAGAAACGATGCGGCACTGTTGAGCGGATAGATCAGAATACCAGCAGGTTTACGGCGGATGTGTTTGATGTAAGCGAGATGGTGCCGTGGATCCGTACATTTATCTGCAGGATCACGGATATTCATTTTTCCGATAAGGAACTGGAGGCGCAGTTTAAGCAGGATATAGAGGACATGTATGAAATGTATGATCTGAAAGGCGGTGATGAGCCGTGATCTTTAGCGAACTGTACAGTGCTTACTATAATACCCTGGCGGAGATAATAAAGGCGGCTCTGGAACACCCTCTCGAAAAAAAGAAGATGAGTAAGATCATCGAAGAGCATGCCTTTGGGGAAAGCTTTCTGACCATCGAACCTGCAATTTCCGAGGAGAGATGGCAGGTAATAAAAAAAGACGGAACGACGAACATTACCCATGTTCCGAGGATGCCCCTCACAACCATACAAAAACGATGGATAAAGGCAATCTCTCTTGATCCGAGGATAAGGCTTTTTGGTGTTGAGCTGCCGGATTTCCCGGATGTGAAACCATTGTTTACGCCGGAAGACTATACGGTTTTTGACAAGTATTCGGACGGCGATAATTTCGAGGATGAGCTGTACAAAAAGAATTTCAGGCTGATCTTAACTGCCATTAAAGAGTCGCGTCCCATAAAGCTTAGAGTGGAAAACAGAAAAGGCCGGCTGGTGAAAAAGGTGCTGATACCTAAATATCTGGAGTATTCCGAGAAGGACGACAAGTTTCGATTGATAGCATCCGGAGACCCGGTCGGAGGAACATATAACCTTGGGCGCATAAAATCCTGTGTCCTTTTTAACGGGGAATATAAAGAAGAAAAGATGAAACAGCAGCCTGAAAAGAAAGCGAGTGTCATATTTGAGCTTTATGACGACAGACGGGCGCTTGAGCGCGTGCTCCTTCATTTCGCTCATTTCGAAAAGGGTGCGGAAAGGATAGATGAGGATAAGTACAGGGTTACGCTTTACTATGACGAAAATGACGAAACGGAGATCGTGATCCGTATACTTTCCTTCGGACCGATGATAAAGGTCACGGAACCGCCGGCGTTTATAAATCTTATAAAAGAACGACTTCGTATGCAAAAAAGTTGCGGACTTTAAAAGGTTCGCAACTTTTTTTCCGTGATAGTATTTTATGTCGGTAATATAATGCGACTATAAACAAAAAGTACCTACAGCAAATCTTTTTGGTGGCAACAGAAAGCGCTCGATATGAGCATTCTTTTTTTACAGGTTCAAATCCTGGTGGTACTTTGTGATGGGATAAAGGCACAAACAGCAACTATTTTTTGCATATCAAAAGGAGATCATATCGGAGAGCCGGGAGCGAAGGCTTCCGAAACCCGATTTTTTGAATGTGCCTTGTTGTTTTGGAAGCAGGAGGATACTGTCATGCTTGAGTATATAGAGAAAGAGATGAATATGACTTTGACGGAAAACGGAGCAGCAACTTACACTTCAACCGGGTCGGATTGCCTGGATCTATTTGCGGCCATAGGCGCGCTCAGGCGAGATGACGATGCGGAGATAGTTTCACGGTTCATTCGCGCATATACGGAAAACCCGAACGTAGCCATGAAGATTTTGTTTTTCGCCAGAGATATCAGAGGAGGGCTGGGTGAAAGAAGGGTGTTCCGGACCATTATCAGATGGATGGCGTTTAACGAGCCGGAGTCTGTAAGGAAGAATATCGCATATATAGCTGAATTCGGAAGGTTTGACGATCTTTTGGCTTTCGTTGGGACGCCCTGTGAAAAGGAGGCGGTTTCCTACCTTAAAGGTCAGTTCGATGCGGATATGGAAGCGTTAAAAGAAAACAGAAATGTTTCTTTGCTGGCAAAGTGGCTTCCCTCAGTAAATGCATCAAATTCAGATGTCGTGAGAACCGGTAAAAAGTTGGCAAAGGCTTTCGGATTGTCAGATGCGGAATACAGAAGATCATTGTCTGCTTTGCGCGCGGGGATTAGGATCATCGAAAATAACCTTCGTGAGAAAGATTATACATTTGATTACGAAAAACAGCCTTCTCGGGCAATGTATAAGTACAGGCGTGCTTTTATGAGAAATGATGCAGACAGATATGATGAGTTCATTTCTAAGGTTGTGGCAGGGGAGGCATCCCTAAATACAGAGAATGTGGCTCCGTACGAGCTGGTGGAATCCTGTCTGAACACGGGATGGATGTGGAGCGGAGACGGTTATATGAAGAAGTTCTCCGCTGAGGAGAAAAAATTTTTAAATGCTACATGGGCATCTTTGCCGGATTATGGCGGAGATGAAAATGTGATCGCAGTCATAGATACATCAGGATCGATGTATTGTGACGCAAGACCGTGTCCGGCGGCAGTAGCGCTTTCTCTTGGTCTGTATTTTGCCGAGCGTAATAAAGGAGTGTTCGCTGACTGCTTTATAGAGTTTTCGGCAAGACCGAAGCTGATAAAGATAAAGGGCGAAACATTTGCGGAAAGGCTTCGCTATGTGACCTCATTCAACGAAATTGCCAATACGAATCTGGAGGCAGTGTTCGATGTGATATTGAGAGCTGCGGTTAAAAATCATGTTTCGCAGGAAGAACTGCCGGATAAGCTTATCATCATTTCGGATATGGAATTCGACGCATGCGTAGATAAAGCATTGGTTACGAATTTCGAAAATGCAAAAATGAAATACGCTGCGCAGGGTTATGTACTGCCGCAGATAATTTTCTGGAATGTTGCGAGCAGGAACAGACAGCAGCCTGTGACTCAAAACGAGCAGGGCGTGGCACTGATATCCGGTGCAACACCGAAAATATTCGAGATGGTTGCCGGAGGACAGTTGTCACCATATGCTTTTATGATGGAAATATTAGAGCGGGAGCGTTATGCAAAGATAGTCGCCTAGCGCTTCCGCAGAAAGGAAACACTATGTTAGAGATAAAAGGAAAAGTAAACACGGCAATATGCTACGCAACAATTATTGAGGAAGGTGCAGTTGAGCAGATTCGCAGAATGTGTGATTATGCTCTGACGGAGGGAAGTAAAATCAGAATAATGCCGGATGTACACGCCGGAAAAGGCTGCACGATCGGCACTACGATGACTATTTCTGATAAGGCCTGCCCTAATATTGTCGGTGTAGATATAGGATGCGGAATGTATACGCTTAAATTGAATGAGAAAAAACTGGATTTTGAGAAAATCGATGAGGCGTGTCATTTTATTCCATCGGGCATGAATGTGTGGGATGGAAGAAAAGAGCGATTTGATCTTACTGATCTGAGATGCTACAGATCATTAAAGGATTCTAAAAGATTAGAGCGATCGCTTGGCACTCTGGGCGGTGGAAATCATTTTATTGAGGTTGATAAGTCAAGCGACGG
>JAILBP010000134.1:0-10443 GCA_024680835.1 Lachnospiraceae bacterium
AGGAGCATTAAAACCTGTTACCACAAGTCTTGAGAGCGGCGAATCCATAGAGGATATATTGGCAGATGTCTTTGCTAATATCGAATATGATATAACATCGAACAGCGATATTTCATTTTACTGTAACTGCAGCAGGGACAGAATATCAAAAGCTTTGATATCCGTGGGTGAAGCAGATCTCAAATCCATGATAGACGAGGGCAAAGAGATAGAGGTAAAGTGTCATTTCTGCAATAAGGGATACAAGTTTACGGTTGAGGAGCTGGGAGAGATGCTGGAGGCTGCCCGGAGCTGATATCATATGCCCGGCAGTTTGACAGCCTTATGACATGATCCCTGGATCACCTTTTGACCCTTGAATTATAGTATATAGTTTCTCCGGTGCGCAGAGAGGTATCGTAATGAGGCATGGTTTTATAAAAGCAGCAGCGGTCACACATAATGTGGCAGTTGCGGATGTGGCTTCAAATGTGGAGGCACTGTACAGTTCCATAAAAGATGCATACGATAAGGGTGCGAAGATCATCGTGACGCCTGAGCTGGGGCTTTCCGGCTATACCTGTCAGGATCTTTTTCTGCAACCTGTTTTAACTGATGAATGCCTGAGAGGGCTGATGGATATAAGGGATAAGACAGATGATATGGATGCAGTTACCTTTGTGGGACTTCCGTATATGTACAGGGGAAAGCTCTACAATGTGGCTGCAGTCCTGAATAAAGGCAGGATATTAGGTCTGATCCCAAAGACCCATGTGCCCAATTACGGCGAGTTTTATGAGTTGAGACATTTTACACCGGCTATGGATGATACGGTAGAGATCGATATCGACGGAGAGAGGATTCCCTTCGGCAGGAATCTGATCTTTGAATGTGATGCGCTTAAGAATCTTAAGATCGCCTGCGAGATCTGCGAGGATCTCTGGGCGCCCAATCCTCCGTCTGTTTCCCATGCGATGCACGGTGCTACGGTGATCGTAAACCTTTCGGCCAGCGATGAGACTGCCGGAAAGTCTTACTATAGAAGGGATTTGGTGAAGGGACAGTCGGGAAGGCTTTTGTGCGGCTATGTATATTCATCTGCAGGCGACGGTGAGTCGACACAGGATCTGGTATTTTCAGGTCACAACATAATCTGTGAAAACGGCAGCATCCTCTCCGAGAGCAGACGTTTCGAGAACGGAACGGCGATATCCGAGATCGATGTAGACCTGCTGCAGGCGGAGCGTGTCCGCATGAATACTTTTTCATCTTTTTCGGATGATAAATACAGATATATCAAATTTGATATAGAGCGGACAGATACAGAGATCACACGCTTTGTGAATAAAGCCCCCTTTGTGCCGGCGGGAGAGAAGGATCGTGCCGAGAGATGCAGTGAGATACTGACAATGCAGGCGATGGGCTTAAAGAAGCGCCTGGTGTTTACCCATACTAAGACTGTCACCATAGGTATTTCAGGAGGTCTTGATTCAACGCTGGCATTTCTGGTGGCGGCAAAAGCCTTTGACCTCGCCGGGTTGGACAGAAAAGGCATTGTAGCTGTCACAATGCCGGGATTCGGTACCACAGACAGGACATACAGGAATGCCTGTGAGCTGATAAAGGCTGTTGGAGCGACCTTTGTGGAGATACCCATAGGAAAGGCGGTAACCGGTCATTTTGAAGATATAGGTCATGATATTGAGGTTCATGACGTTACATATGAGAACTGTCAGGCGAGAGAGAGGACACAGATCCTCATGGATCTTGCAGGAGAAAAGGGCGGTTTTGTGGTAGGAACCGGAGATCTCTCGGAGCTTGCCCTCGGATGGGCCACCTACAACGGAGATCATATGTCAATGTATGGTGTTAATTCCTCCATTCCGAAGACACTGGTGAGACATCTTGTAAGATACTGCGCAGATGACTGGAACGGATTTTTTGGCGCGGGAAATACCTCCGGAGAAAATACAGACAGTGTCAGGAATATCTTATACGATATATTGGATACTCCCGTGAGTCCCGAGCTCCTACCTCCGGAAAACGGTAAGATATCCCAGAAGACAGAGGAGCTGGTTGGTCCTTACGAGCTTCATGATTTCTTCCTCTACAATATGTTACGCCGCGGTTTTTCGCCATCCAAGCTTTTCAGGCTGGCACGTATCGCATTTGAGGGTGAATTCAGTTATGAGACCATAGCTAAGTGGCTTAAAGTCTTCTTCAAAAGATTTTTCTCACAGCAGTTCAAGAGGAGCTGCATGCCCGACGGACCGAAGGTGGGCAGCGTAACACTGTCTCCGAGGGGAGATCTGAGAATGCCTTCCGATGCTGTGGCTGCAGTATGGCTTGACGAATTGGAAGCCGTTCTTTAATATGTGATGGGGATAATCTGAAGAGGATGATGAATCGTGAGGTTTATCAAATATTATACAAAGGAAGACAGCAGGCGACAGACATGAAGACTAAGATAAAGAATTTCATAAAGGAAAACAGATTTAACTTTTTCATGATGCTATATTTTATACCGTATATGATATGGTTTGAGATTTTAGAGCATACAGTGACCGATGATTTCCATGTTATACACATGAATATAGATGATAAGATACCGTTTTGCGAGTATTTTATTGTGCCTTACTACATGTGGTTCGGATATGTGGCAATAGCATTTATCTACCTGCTCTTTCTAAACTCGCAGGAATACAGGAAGATGTGCATCTATCTGTACACCGGAATGACCCTGTTTTTGATCATATCCACCATATATCCGAACGGCGCGTATTTAAGACCCACATCTTTTGTGAATGACAATATTTTCACGGATCTGGTGAAGGGTATATACAGCGTTGACACGCAGACCAATCTTTTTCCGTCGATACATGTATATAACAGCATAGGAGTGCATATAGCCGTGAGCAGCGCGACCCGCGGCAGGAAAGAGAGGATGCCTGTGGTGATACTGTCTTTTATCATTGCGTTGTCCATATCGGCGTCGACTCTTTTTGTAAAACAGCATTCCATGTTTGATGTTATAACTGCCGTGGCTCTCAATGTTATAATGTATATACTGGTATATGCAAGACCGGGCAGGGTGCAGACAGTTGCGGATGCGGTCTGAAGAGGCGATAGTACTGCGCAAGGGCAGTATACAACATTCCCTGAAGGTTACTATTCATAGTCAATATCATACAGACAGTCATATATGCCAGCAAGCTGGCATATACCTGTCTGTATGATATTGGCTGTGAATAGTAACCCCGGAAGATTTCAGAAAGGAGAGGATCCGCTGGTTTGCCTGATCGGATCATGAATATAATATGAGTAACTGGGAAGAAAATGTCAGAAAGGTTGTCCCCTATGTTCCCGGAGAACAGCCTAAAAATGCAGATGTGATAAAACTCAATACCAATGAAAATCCTTATCCGCCATCACCTCTGGTGGCACAGACCATTAAGGATTATGATGCGGGACTTCTCCGTAAATATCCTGATCCCGATGCATCTGCCCTCGTTGATGAACTGGCAGGGACATACTTGTTAAAACCTGAGAACGTCTTCGTCGGCATAGGCTCGGATGATGTGCTGTCACTGGCTTTTCTCACTTTTTTTGATTCTGAAAAGCCTGTCATCTTTCCGGATATCACGTATAGCTTTTATGATGTATGGGCAGATCTTTACCGGATCCCATACAAGACAAAAGCGCTGGATGGCGATTTCAATATCATAAAAGAGGATTATCTCTGCGATAACGGCGGTGTTGTAATAGCAAATCCCAACGCACCAACAGGTGTTGAGCTTCCGCTTGATATTATCGAAGAGATAGTGTCGTATAATAAAGACAGGGTTGTGATAATCGACGAAGCGTATGTGGATTTCGGTGCCCACAGCGCTCTGCCTCTTATCGAAAAATATGATAATCTTCTGGTAGTTCAGACCTTTTCAAAATCCCGGGCTCTTGCCGGCATCCGAATAGGTGCTGCCTTCGGTCAGAAAAAGATCATAGATTATCTTAAGGACGTCAAGTTCTCATTTAACTCTTATACTTTGAATCCGCTTACTATCGCGGTAGGAGTGGCTGCGCTTAAGGATGATGCATATTTTAAGGACATCACAGCAAAGACCGTTGCCACACGCGAGTATATGAAGAGAGAGTTAAAAAGGCTTGGATTTTCTTTTGAGGATTCAAAGACAAACTTTGTGTTTGCTTCACACGGGAAGATCCCGGCAGAGGAGATATTTAAGTATCTGAAAGAAAGAAATATTTATGTGCGTTACTGGAATAAGCCGCGTATTAACAACCATCTCCGCATTTCCGTTGGAACGGATGAAGAGGTGAAAAAACTTATAGAGGAGCTTGAGAAACTGTGTTAAAAAAGTATTTATGGATAGCTTTCATATCCATGGTGCCGCTGGTGGAGTTACGAGGAGCGATCCCGGTGTCCCAGCTTATGGGGCTTCCCCTGGTGCCGTCCTATATCATATGTATAGTCTCAAATATGATACCTGTGCCGGTTATTTATCTTTTTGCCAGAAAGGTGCTGGAATGGGGGAAGGATAAGCCCGTTATAGGAAAGTTTTTTACCTTCTGTCTTGAAAAAGGGCATAAGGGCGGTGAAAAACTGAAAGCAAAGGCCGGAAGGGGGCTGTTTTTGGCGTTGCTATTGTTTGTTGGCATACCTGTGCCTGGGACCGGTGCATGGACGGGAACTCTGGCGGCATCCATACTGGATATGGATTTCAAATCTACAGTTGCTGCGTGCATGGGTGGCGTTCTGCTGGCAGGTGTTATCATGATGGCTGTTAGTTTTGGCCTGTTCTCGTTTTTTTGATTAACACAGGCGGTGTTTTATTGAGCTTATGAGACGGTATCACATGTTGACATCGTGCAGGTGGTATGTGGTTATGGCTCGTGTATACATGTTTTACGGTAAATGAAATATGATCGGTTTGCAAAAAAGAATGATTAAACGGAGGAAAACAAAATGTCGAAAGTAGGTATTGTAATGGGGTCGGATTCGGATATGCCGGTTATGTCAAAGGCTGCCGATATCTTAGAGGAGCTTGGGATCGAGTACGAGATGAGGATCATCTCCGCACACAGGGAGCCGGATGTTTTCTTTGAGTACGCAAAGACAGCAGAGGAGAAGGGCTTTAAGGTGATCATAGCAGGTGCAGGTATGGCGGCACACCTGCCCGGAATGTGCGCTGCGATCTTCCCAATGCCAGTCATAGGTATCCCGATGCATACCACATCGTTAGGCGGCAGGGATTCGCTGTACTCCATCGTACAGATGCCTTCAGGTATTCCCGTGGCTACTGTTGCCATTAACGGCGGCGCCAACGCAGGTCTTCTGGCTGCGAAGATCTTAGCCACATCCGATGAGGCTCTGCTGCAGAAGCTTAAGGATTACTCCGCAAAGCTTAAGGCTCAGGTGGAGGAGAAAGACAAAAAGCTGGGTGAAGTGGGATATAAGGCTTATCAGAAATAAGATCGGAGAAGACGGAGGCTTGCCATGATAGAAAAGAGCAATATAAAGGAAAAGTTTTATTCACGTTATGTAAAAGTATACGAACTCTTAAATGACGGGGAACATCAGTATCTTGAGTCCACCAGGCGCGAGGGAGATGATCTTGTCTGTACAAAAGACGATGAAGAGTTCAAAAAAATGCTGCCTGATGCAGTGAGCTGCGTTGTGGTGTTAAAGCAGAATGGGAAAGAGGACAGGCTCTTACTCAATTATGAGTACAGATATCCGGCAGGAAGGTTTTTGCTCAGTGTTCCGGCAGGACTTCTGGATCCCGAGGACAAAGACTGTGACGATCCGCTTATTACAGCAGCAAAGCGCGAGATAAAAGAGGAGACCGGTCTTGATATAAAGGATACGGATAAGGTGGAGATCATGAATCCTTTCCTGTTCTCTACGCCCGGTATGACTGACGAGAGCAACGGGCTTGTATGTGCGGTTATAGAGAATGCGGATTTCGGCACCATGAATCAGGAGGGTGCTGTGGGAACAGAGGTGTTTGACGGTTTTGAGCTGCTCACCAAAGAGGATGCACAGAAACTCTTAAAGTCCGGATGCGATAAAAACGGCATCTTTTACTCTATTTTTACATGGGCAGCATTGATGTACTTTGTAAATGAGATGTATTGATCATATTATACTTGCATATGAAATGACTTTTTAGTATACTGTCAAAGTGCGTTTCAGATGCGCATGGCAAACAGTACATCTAACACATAGGAGGAATGGAAAATGAAAAAGAAAGTTATGGCCCTTATGACAGCAATGGTGTTGGCAGTTACCATGCTGGCAGGTTGCGGCAGCGCAAAGAAGAACTATGAGAGCGATCTTGAAGTTCTGACTCAGGCAGCTGATGCTATCGATGAGACAGATATGGATGCCGGCGAGAGCTTCTCAGACAAGCTTAAAGGTCTTTCATGCAAGACAGAGGAAGGAAAGGTCCTTCTGGCAGATTTTGTCAGCATGGGTGCGATCTACGATGAGATGAGCGCTGAATTGGCAAAAGATGAGTATGACGCAGAGGCACTTAATGCGATCATGGACAAGACAACAAAGCTTCAGACAGACTTTGATGCTCATTTCAATGCATTCAAGGAAGCAGCTACAGCAGCCGGCGTAGATACTTCAAATTTCGAAGAGGAAGCAAAAGCAGCTGAAGACGCGGCAGAAGAAGAGTAAAACACCTAATACCTGCGGTATGATCCGCAGGTATTTTTATTTTTTTAAAAATATTAGCACTCGCTATTGACGAGTGCTAATAATCGTGATATATTATGTTCATGCAAGGTTTTTAAGCATACTATTCACAGTAACAGCGTATTATCACTCAAAAGGGAAAGGAGTGTGGCATATATGAATATACAGAAGTTTACACAGAAGTCCGTTGAAGCCATAAACGGATGCGAAAGACTGGCGTATGATTACGGCAATCAGGAAATAGAGCAGGAACACATGCTTATGTCGCTCCTGTCTCAGGAGGACGGATTGATCCCGAAGCTTATCGAGAAGATGGAGATCAACCTGGCACACTTTACCGAAAATGTAAAGGGCAAGCTCTCTGCCAGAGTCAAGGTGAGCGGCGGTCAGATATTCATGGGTAAGGATCTGAACAATGCTCTTATCCACGCAGAAGACGAGGCAAAGGCCATGGGAGACGAGTATGTTTCCGTGGAGCATATTTTCTTAAGCCTGCTGAGATATCCCAATCCTGCCATGAAGGCACTGATCAAAGAATACGGCATTACCAGAGAGCGTTTCCTGGGTGTTCTGTCGGGTGTCAGGGGCAATCAGCGGGTTACCAGCGATAATCCCGAGGCAACCTACGACACTCTGGAAAAATATGGCTATGATATGGTGAAGCGGGCCAGAGAGCAGAAGCTTGATCCGGTCATAGGCAGGGATGAGGAGATCAGAAATACCGTAAGGATCCTGTCGCGCAAGACTAAAAATAATCCGGTTCTGATAGGTGAGCCCGGTGTTGGCAAGACCGCTGTTGTGGAGGGACTTGCCCAGCGTATCGTGAAAGGGGATGTGCCGGAAGGCTTAAAGGATAAAAAGCTTTTTGCTCTCGATATGGGCGCCCTGATCGCAGGAGCAAAATACAGAGGAGAGTTCGAGGAGAGGCTCAAGGCGGTTTTGGATGATATCAAAAACTCCGACGGCAACATCATACTGTTCATCGATGAGCTTCATACCATAGTGGGAGCCGGAAAGACAGACGGTGCCATGGATGCGGGACAGCTCTTGAAACCCATGTTGGCCCGGGGCGAGCTTCATTGTATAGGAGCTACCACCCTGGATGAATACAGAGAGTACATAGAAAAGGATGCTGCATTGGAGCGCCGTTTCCAGCCTGTAATGGTGGAAGAACCTACAGTGGAGGATACCATATCAATCCTGAGAGGATTAAAGGAGAGATACGAGGTGTTCCACGGTGTAAAGATCACGGATTCCGCCCTGGTAACAGCGGCTACGCTGTCGAACCGTTATATTTCCGACAGATTCCTGCCGGATAAAGCCATAGACCTTGTGGATGAGGCCTGTGCTCTTATAAAGACTGAGCTTGACTCCATGCCTACGGAGCTCGATGAACAGCGCCGTAAGATCCTGCAGATGGAGATCGAGGTTACCGCGCTCAAAAAAGAGACAGACAGTCTCAGCAAAGACAGACTTGAGAATCTGGAGAAGGAGCTTGCGGAGTTAAAGGATGACTTTGCCAACAAACAGGCAAAATGGGAGAATGAGAAGAGTGCGGTAGAGCGTGTATCAGGTCTCCGCGAGGAGATAGAAAATACCAAAAATGATATAAATATTGCGAAACAGAATGCGGACCTCTCCAAGGCTGCAGAGCTTCAGTACGGAAAGCTGCCGGCACTGGAGAAACAACTTCAGCAGGAGGAGGATACCATCAGACAAAAGAACTTCTCACTAGTTCACGAGAAGGTGGAAGAGGATGAGATCGCCAGGATCATATCAAGATGGACGGGTATACCGGTGGCCAAGCTGAATGAATCCGAGCGCAATAAGACTCTCCATCTGGACGAGGAACTCCACAAGAGAGTTGTGGGGCAGGATGACGGTGTCACCAAGGTCAGCGAGGCCATAATCCGCTCCAAAGCCGGTATAAAAGACCCCTCAAAGCCAATTGGTTCATTCCTGTTCCTGGGTCCTACAGGCGTAGGTAAGACCGAGCTTGCCAAGACACTGGCAGCAAGTCTCTTTGATGATGAAAATAACATGGTTCGTCTGGATATGAGTGAATATATGGAGAAATACTCCGTTTCAAGGCTCATCGGAGCGCCTCCGGGATATGTGGGGTATGATGAGGGCGGCCAGCTGACGGAGGCTGTCAGAAGGCATCCCTATTCAGTGGTGCTCTTTGATGAGGTTGAGAAGGCTCATCCCGATGTTTTCAATGTTTTGCTGCAGGTTCTGGATGACGGTCGTATCACGGATTCCCAGGGAAGGACGGTGGATTTCAAGAACACCATCATCATCATGACCTCCAACATAGGATCCACGGATCTTCTGGATGGCATTGATGAGAACGGTAATATAACGCCGGAGGCTGAACGCCTTGTAAATGAAAGACTTAAGAGTCATTTCAGACCGGAGTTTTTAAACAGGCTGGATGAGATAGTGCTGTTTAAGCCTTTGACAAAGGACAATATCACACATATCATCGATCTTTTGATGACTGATCTCAACAGCCGTCTTGCCGATAAAGAGATGACGGTGGAACTGACACCGGATGCAAAAAAACTCATAGCTGATGCAGGTTACGATCCGGTATACGGTGCGAGACCGCTGAAGAGATACCTTCAGAAGACAGTGGAGACTCTGTCCGCAAAACTGATCTTAAGCGGTGAGGTGCGCCAGGGCGATGTGATCCTGATCAAAGCGGAAGACGGGGCATTGAGTGCCGTTAAGAAGTAAAAAATAACCCCTTTTCAAATATTGCTGATAGTGTTATACTTTAACACGTTAATGCATTACATTTGAAAAGGGGCTTTTTATGAGTAAAGATACACACAGCGAAGCGCTGGACAGATTGTTTGATGCGGTTTTGTGCCTTACCTCCAGAGAGGAATGTTACGATTTTTTTGAGGATGTGTGCACCATGAATGAACTCGTGGCCATGTCCCAGCGGCTTGCGGTAGCAGGCATGTTAAAAGATAAATTCACATACTCGGATATCACTGCGAAGACCGGAGCATCCACCGCCACCATAGGTCGTGTCAGCAGAACCTTAAACTACGGCAACGACGGATACGAACTTGTGCTCAACCGGCTTAACGGTACCGGGGAAAAGGGGGAAGATTAGATCCCCTGCTTTGCCTTTGCGCGAAGCTTTGCCATAAAGCTCTTCTTCGTGGGCTCCTGTTTTTCCAGAGGTTTTCTCATGCCTTTTACACCGGTGATATAAAGACCGCTGATGGTGGCTTTTACCTCTTTTTTGACCGGGATGTCGTCAAAGATGTCCTCATCGGCTATGAAAGACATGATCTTTGGACCAACCTTGGCCTTTACGATGGGAAGCTTTGCCCTGCGGAAACGCTTGGGGATCTGCTCCATCACCTGGGCGGAAAAGCCGGCGTCCGAAACCTTCATTTTCTTTTTGTCTATTACCAGTATTGGGAAGGTCTGTTCGATCTCCTTCATCTGTTCGGCCTGCTCGGCCTGTTTTTTCTGGAGTTTTTTGCCTGCAAAATACAGTGCTACCAGTATTGCTATGAGTACCACCGTTACGATGATGGTGACGATAAGTCCTGTGCTTATCAGTTTCATGGTTATGACTAATCCTCTTGTCATGATAACCTCCGTGACATTTGTGTTGATATTGCGGTAAACAAAGTTAAGCGGCGTTCACGCGCTTTTTTACAGCAACAGAATGTTAGCATAAAATCATTCCTTTTTCAAGGCTGACTGTCATTCTCTTT
>JAILBP010000140.1:0-6645 GCA_024680835.1 Lachnospiraceae bacterium
CGCATCGGAATATGAGACTGTGGTGACACTCGAAGAGAATGTTAAGACCGGAGGCTTTGGCGAACAGGTGGGTGAATTCCTCGAAGAGAATGGATTTAAGGGCAGATTTGTAAACTTAAGTCTTCCGGATGAGTTTATGGAACACGGAGATACCGCCTATCTCATGCATAAAGCAGGTCTCAGTGTTGAGGATATTCTGCAGAAGATAAACTATTGAACATAATTAACTGTTACTATTCACAGCCAATTAGGTAGGTGTGGCACGATCACATACATATACACTGATGTGAGATTGTGCTGACCGAGCAAGGGGTCATAGCCTTTCGGAGAGAATAAAGTAAGCACGTGCACTGTTATGTGCATGTGCGTGCTCCCCGCGACGAAGGAAAGCACACACGAACAGCAGGGTGTATGTATGTGGTCGTGCCGGGATACACATTGAGATAACTGGGAATAGTAACAGTAACCTTTAAGAGAAACGACTTATTTAGATTAATAATCAAAAGACAATAGCGATCAAGAAAATGTACTATAAATACGAAACATTAAGGCTCTACCTGCAGATACTGGACAGCAGTCATGCCGGGAAGGTACTGGAGTTTTATAAGCGGAATTCTGCGGAATTCGAGCCGTTAGAGCCGAAGAGGTCAGAAAACTTTTATACGGAACAGTACCAGAAGACCATGCTGGAAGTGGAATACAACTACGCTCTCAACGGCAAACAGTACCGTTTTTGGATCTTTCATAAGGAAGATGAGGAAAACATCATAGGTACTGTCAGCATCAGAAATATCTTAGGTCACCCGTTTACAAGATGCGAGCTGGGGTATAAAATAGACAGTGGGCACAGGAACAGGGGATATGGCACAGAGGCTGTGATAGCGGCCTGCGGCATAGCTTTCAAGGATCTGAAGCTTCACAGAGTTGAGGCGACTTGTCTGCCGGACAATGAGGCATCCGTGAGAGTGCTCACCAAGGCGGGGTTCGAAAATGAAGGATATCTGAAAAAATACATCGAGATCAACGGCGAATACAGGGATCATCTTCTGTATGCGCGCACGGCAATGTGAAGAAATCAAGGGAGGGACATCATGAAGAGAATCGGAATGCTAACGAGCGGAGGCGACTGTCAGGCTCTGAACGCAGCCATGAGAGGCGTGGTAAAGGGATTGTATGAAAATGCGGATCAGCTGGAGGTGTACGGCTTCCTGAACGGTTATAAAGGTCTGATCTACGGAGATTACAGGCTGCTGACAGGTGATGATTTTTCGGGCATTCTGACAAAGGGCGGCACTATCTTAGGCTCCAGCCGTCAGCCATTCAAGCTCATGAGAGAGCCGGATGAGAACGGTCTCAATAAAGTGGAGGCCATGAAGTCCAACTACAAGAAACTCAAGCTTGACTGCCTTGTGATCCTGGGCGGAAACGGAACCCAGAAGACAGCCAATCTTTTGCGTGAAGAGGGGTTGAATGTAATACATCTGCCCAAGACCATAGATAATGACATTTACGGCACGGACGAGACCTTCGGTTTCGAGAGTGCCATCGAGATAGCTACAAACTGCATCGACTGCATTCATACCACCGCGGCATCCCACAACCGTGTTTTCATAGTGGAGGTTATGGGACATAAGGTTGGCTGGCTCACATTGTATGCAGGCATGGCCAGCGGCGCGGATATCATACTGCTGCCGGAGATACCTTACGATATCAACAGCATCATAGCCGCTATCGATAAGAGAACACAGGCCGGTAAGGGCTTCACCATACTGGCTGTGGCGGAGGGCGCCATCTCCAAGGAGGACGCCGCTCTTTCCAAAAAACAGTACAAAAAGAAGCTGGAAGAGACCATATATCCCTCTGTTTCATACGAGATAGCCGATATGATCCGCAAGAAGACAGGCATCGAAGTCAGGGTGACGGTGCCCGGTCATACACAGAGAGGCGGAAGCCCCTGCGCACACGACAGGGTTCTGTGTACAAGACTGGGTGCTGAGGGTGCAAAAGCCATAATGGACGAGGATTACGGCTGCATGATAGCCTTAGTCAACGGAAAGATAAAGAGAGTTCCTTTGGAGAGCGTCGCAGGAAAGCTCAAGAGCGTCGATCCAAAGTCACAGATCATCCAGGATGCCAAGTACATGGGCATCAGCTTTGGTGACTGATAATACAGGAGTAGAGAATGTCTTATACCGCTTTATACAGAAAGTTCAGACCTTCCAGATTTGAGGATGTGAAAGGTCAGGATCATATAGTCACAACTCTTAAAAACCAGATAAAAGCCGGGCGTATGGGACATGCTTATCTTTTCTGCGGCACCAGAGGTACGGGTAAGACTACCATAGCGAAGATTTTCGCAAAGGCGGTAAACTGTGAAAGCCCGGTTGACGGAAGCCCCTGCGGTGAATGTGAGACATGCCGTGCCATCGCAAACGGCAGCGCCATCAACGTTGTGGAAATGGATGCCGCATCAAACCGTAAGATAGAGGATATCAGGAATGTCATCGAAGAGGTTGCCTATCCTCCCGTCTCCGGCAAATACAAAGTTTACATTATAGACGAGGTTCACATGCTGACGGAGCAGGCTTCGAACGCGCTGCTCAAAACCCTTGAGGAACCGCCGGCATATGTTATATTCATATTGGCCACCACGGATCCCCAGACTTTGCTCACCACCATACTGTCCAGATGCCAGCGCTATGATTTCAGGCGTATAGAGAAGAAGACAATAGCTGCCCGTCTGAGAGAGGTTGTGGATGCGGAGGGACAGGAAGTAGAAGATAAGGCTCTGGCTTACGTTGCAAAATGCGCGGACGGATCCATGCGAGATGCTCTGTCGCTGTTGGATCAGTGCATTGCCTTCCATCTGGGGGACAGGCTGACCTACGACATGACCCTGGAGGTGCTGGGTGCCGTAGACACGGAGGTCTATTCCGGAATCTTACGCGCCGTCATGAAGAAAAATATCTCGGATGCTATCTACAAGCTGGATGAGCTGATATCTTTGGGGCGGGACATGGTATATTTTGTGGAGGATTTTTCCTGGTATCTGAGAAACCTTCTGCTCATCAAGACCAATGAGAACATGGAAGATCTCATCGACATGTCAACCGAAAACCTAGAAGCCTTGAAAACAGAGGCTGCCGAGATAGATCAGGAGACTTTGATAAGGTATATTCAGATTTTTTGCGAGCTTGCCAACAGGATAAAGAGGGAGGCGAATAAAAGGGTTCTGATAGAGATCGCCCTCATACGTTTGTGCACACCGCAGATGGACAGTGATATTTCCGCCCTGAATCAGCGCATCTTTGACATGGAGGAAAAGATAGAGAACGGCGGTATCATAGTCTCCGCGGCAGAAGGTTCACCGGAAGCTGCTTCGAGACCGAGACCTGTGGAGAAAAAACTCGCATATCCCCCCGCCATGAGCGAAGATATCAAAAAGGCAGTGAGCGAATGGCGGGACATCCAGAAAACCTTCACAGGTATGATAGGCATAGCCCTCAAGGACTCCAAGGTCAAGACCACAGCGGATGACACCTTCGTGATAGTCTGCACAAGCCCGCTGGGACAGAGCCTGATGCAGGATCAGAGCCTGTACGACCAGGTCAGCAACACCATTTGCAGCGCACTTCAAAAAGACATAAAGATAAAGATCTGCACCGAGGATACCCAGCCGGATAACATCCGCGACCAGATGGACAGCGTAAGCTTCCTCGAAAAGGGCATCAACGGGATGAAGATAGAAATTTCGGAAAACTAAAAATATAACGGAGGAACACAAAAATGGCCAGAAGAGGCGGATTTCAGGGCGGAATGCCCGGCAACATGAACAACATGTTAAAACAGGCACAGAGAATGCAAAAACAGCTGGAGGAGGCTCAGGCAAAGCTTGCCGAGATGGAGATCACAGGCAGCGCCGGAGGCGGTGTGGTAGAGGCTGTGGTATCAGGCTCCAAGGAGTTAAAGTCCATAAAGATCGATCCGGAGGCAGTAGATCCGGATGATGTTGAAACATTGGAGGATCTGATCCTCGTAGCTGTCAATAACGCCTTAAACGGTGTTGATACAGCATCCGAGGAGCTTACCGGCGGCATGGCCGGCGGACTCAGCAGCATGGGACTCGGCGGATTGGGAGGACTTCCCTTTTAATGGAATATTACAGTAATCAGATCAACAAGCTGATAGAACATTTGGCAGGATTGCCCGGGGTGGGGCGCAAATCCGCACAGCGTCTGGCTTTTCATATTTTGAATATGCCGGAAAAGGATGTTGAGGAGTTTGCGGAAGCTATCACCGGAGCGCGCAAAAACGTGCGCCTGTGCAGTTGCTGCTACACACTCACCGATGACGAAATGTGCCCTATCTGTAAAAACCCCAAGCGCCGCAAGGATCTTATAATGGTGGTGGAATCCACGAGGGATCTGGCCGCATACGAGAAGACCGGCCGTTTCGAGGGAGTTTATCATGTGCTGGGCGGCGCCATATCACCCACAAACGGAGTGGGGCCGGCAGATATAAGGCTTAAGGAGCTTATAGAAAGGCTCCAGGGAGATGTGGAGGAAGTTATTATAGCCACGGGTTCAAGCCTTGAGGGCGAGACCACTGCCATGTACATCAGCAAGCTTATAAAGCCGGCGGGTATTAAAGTCACCAGAATAGCAAACGGCGTGCCGGTGGGCGGAGACCTTGAGAACATTGATGAGGTCACCCTGTCCCGGGCACTTGAAGGCAGAAGGGAGCTGTGAGATGGCGTCAGAGGAGCAGGACAGAAAGCTCCATACCGTAAAACCGGATGAGGAATATATCAGCAGAATAAAAAAACACAGACGCCGGGTCCGCGCAGTTGTTATAGCTCTTGTACTGATAGTGCTGATAGCCGGAGGTGCTTTCGCAACCTATGTTTTTACCATGGAATACACCGAGTATGACGTGATGAAAAGCGGGGAAAGGCTTGATGCGGACGGTTCGTCATATGTATGTTTTGCGGACGGCCTGTTAAAATACAATTACGACGGAGCAATGTACACGGACAAAGCCGGTATTATGCTGTGGAATCAGACCTATGAGATGGAAAATCCCAATGTTTTTGTGAGCGACAGCTATGCCGTGATATATGAGGTCGGTGGCAAAGAGTTTTACATCATGAGTACCGTGGCACAGACCGCAGCTGTCACGACAACGGTTCCGTTACTGCGGGCAACCGTGGCTTCCAACGGCACTGCAGCGGTGCTGCTGGAAGAGAACGGTACCAGCTGCATACAGCTGTATAACAGCGCCGGAAAGCAGCTGGCAGCAGGTGAGCTCCATATGGAGAATTCGGGATTTCCGCTTGATATCAGTATTTCGGAGAACGGTGAGCTTTTGGCGGTATCCATATTGAACATCAATGAGGCTACACAGAAGACCATCATTACATTCTATAATTTCGGTTCGGTTGGTCAGAGCGAGATTGATAATATTGTGGCATCGTATACCTTCACGGGTTACGTGATACCGCGCATAAAGTTTATGGCAGGGGATTTCCTGGTGGCGTTTTCACCGGAAGAGGTGCTGATCTTTTCCGGTTCAAAAAAACCGGTGGAGCAGAACCGCATAAAGCTTTTGGATAAGCCCGTTGCAATTTTTTATAATAATGAGTATTTCGGTATATCCTATGATGACAGGATTGAAGTCTATTCACCGCAAAAGAGCAGGGTGATGGAACTCAACGGCGATTTTGACGACTGCGATATCAGGCTTTTGTCTACCAATGAACTGGCGGTGGTGGATGAGGATCATGTGGATATTTACAGCATCTCCGGCAAACTCAAGTTTAGCGCGGATGCAAAGGACAGGATCTACATGGTGCTGCCGGGCAAAACCTGGTTCAGGTATTCGTTTGTTTTACCAAAAGAAACACAGGAGGTAAGGTTGAGATGGAAAGTACAGGATTAATGTCAAGCGGGTTATCAACATTTGCCGATATGTATGTGGGTCTTATCATGGTGCTGGTTGTCGTGATAGCTGCAGCCCGGGGCTGGAGCAAGGGACTTGCGGCAGTGCTGTGGTCTTTTATAGTGATAGTGCTCTCATTTGTAGGCACAAAGCTTATATTAATATATCTTATAGTGAGCCATAAATACTCTGCCATAGCTTTCCTTGTGGGTATCGCGGCATTTTACCTGATCCTGTCTGCAATTGGCACTTCATTGAAACTTATTGACAAGATACCGATCCTGCGCAGTATCAATAAGACAGGAGGCACCATAGTGGGACTGCTGTTGGGATACACCATAGTCATGGTGATACTGTATTTTGCGGCATTGCTGGAAAACATGGGGCTTTACACGGAATTCCTGTCACAGCATGTCGACGCGGATCCCTTGGTACAACTCTTCAGAGGTTTTGATATTTTCGCGCTTTTGGACAAACTCAAGGGTGCGGCGAAGGCTGTCGGAGAGATGACAGCTCAGTGATGGAGAATTTGTTTACAAAACAGTGGTTACTATTCACAGCCAATACCATACAGACAGGCATATGCCAGCTTGCTGGCAAATATGACTGTCTGTATGATATTGACTGGAATCAGTCACTTTACATACATGATACAGGCAGCCGCGATAGCGGCAGTAGAGCCCGTCAAGGCAATTCTGCCAGCTTGCT
>JAILBP010000158.1:0-9666 GCA_024680835.1 Lachnospiraceae bacterium
ATATCAACAAAAGTTGTCTTTATACCGTACTGCGGCAACGTATGCGCAAGAAGGTTATAAGAACCGCCGTAGATCGTCTTCTGGGCTACTATGTGTCCACCGTTTGCAGCCAGAGCTTCTATGGTGTATGTAATGGCTGCCGCGCCGGATGCCAGCGCCAGTGCCGCGCTTCCGCCCTCTAATGCTGCCAGTCTCTTTTCCAGCACGTCCTGTGTGGAATTTGTAAGTCTACCGTAAATGTTTCCCGCATCCGCAAGTCCGAAACGGTCAGCCGCATGCTTGCTGTTGTGGAAAACATATGATGTGGTCTGATATATGGGAACTGCCCTGGAATCTGTTGCCGGGTCTGCCTGTTCCTGTCCTACGTGTAACTGTAATGTTTCAAATTTATATTCGCTCATGTTTTTATCCTCCTTATATGCTCCTAAAGATTACCGCTTGTGTTGGATCCTTTAGGACGGTCTGTATTTTCACTCAACTTTCCTTTCAACACCCCGCCATGGAATATGCCGGGGCGATAAGCATTCGAAAACATGAACTTTTACTGAAACCGTATTTCAATATCTTAAACATAACTAAAGCCTCCCTGTATAACCGCTGTAAGTTCTGTATGAATCCCTCATCAGATCTTATGTGCAGATTATATCCCGGGAGGCGATACTTGTAAAATCGCTAATATTTATTATTTGTTATAGACCAGGCCTATAACAAGCATTTTCGTCTTTACGGCGCATTTCTGATGGCTTCATCCACATCCGATGCTGCTGTTTTATAGTCTCCGAGACCGTTTCTCAAGACCTCAAGCTTTGCTGCGCAGGCATCCAAACGATCCTTATCTCCCTTTGCCTCATAAATGTGCGCCATGAAAGCATAGTGTGAGTATTCAGCCACGTTCCATATATTCTCGTAACCCTCAGGTGCCTCCATTCCGTTAAGACGCTTTACATAATATGTTTCCAATATGTCATTGTAGGCTTTATGGCTAAGTTTGTACTCAAAGACCGAGATGAAGCTGTCGTCAGCTGCCTTTTCTTCCTGCTTTTTCACATAATCGAAGGACCCTGCCATATCGACTAATGATATGATAAATACAAGACTTGCAATGACTATCAGTATATTCATAAAAATCTTCGCTTTTTTATTCACGTCCGAACACCTCCTCCAGGCGCACGCCTTTTTTTGCCTGTGAAAGATCCAGAAACTCCGCCACCTCTGCATCATCCATATCAAAATATGCTTTCATGGCTATCTTAAGCTCCTCTTCCATATCCTTCATATACGCCAGATATTTGGGATCTTTTTCACTTTCTCTCTGCGCCTCAAAGACCTCGTAGAATTCATCAAGATACATACAGAAATTGCTGATGTCCGTATCCAGTTTGTCGAAATACTCGCCATCGGTAGACCGCAGTACTATTCTTTCCATATGATGTATACACTCGTAATAGCATCTTGCCACATGTTTGACACACCTGAACCGGTCAAATTCGGTTGAATACGCAGTCCAGATCTCATGAGCGTACATGAAACTCACACACTCCACATAATCTCCCCTCTCCAGATACGTATCCATTTCAGTGGCATATGTGTCGGCGTTTTTCTCGGAGTCCCGTCTTACTGCCTCCTCATTGTCATGATCGGCGTAATTATATGATGATACCACAGACATTACGATGATGCCGATCACGAGAGCGATCAGTATTGCTGCCCTCCTGCCAAGCCCCCTGTATCTTTTGGCTGACCGGATGTCTTTCCTCTCGCTCTTACTCAGTTCCTCGATCTTTTCGTCATATTCTTCTTTTTCTGCAGGTGCATACGCAGTACCGCAATACGGGCATCTTACCTGATCCGCGTCAAACTCCGCCCCGCAGCTTGCACATATTATCATCTTAGCCATATATCACTCCACAACTGCCCTTTCAATACTACTGTCCATCTTATCGAACACACTGCTCTGTCCCGGATAATCCGCACGGATTGCCGCAAGTCTCTCATCGCATTTTTTCAGAGTGTCTGCGTCCCCGTCAGCCTCGAATATCCTCCGCTGAAACAGAAGATCTGCGTATTCACCCATTGCAAAACATTCCGCATACTCCTCCTTTATCTCTGCCCCACCTCTCACAGGATGAGACAGCGCCGCCACTGTACCGTAATTTTCCATATCCAGGTACATATTGATACTGTCAGGCCGGATGGTATCTTTTTCAACATAACTGAATTTCAATTTCTCGGCGGCTCCCACTATACCTACCACCAGAACTACCGCCAAAATGGCATTTACTGCCAGCGAAGCTATGAACACAATCTTTTTAATCATCGATCAATTCCTCCAGATATGCCTCCTGTCCGTTTATGGAATCCGCCAGAAATTCCTCTCTTTTAGCATCATCCATTCCAAGATATATCTTCAATATAATGTCCGCCTTCTCTCTCATGTCATATATATAATCCCTGTACAGATCCGCATCAATCTCTGAGGCTTTGTACCCGAATTCATGATAAAAATCATTTATGGACATCCTGCAGTTAAAAACATCATTTTCCGGGCTGTACCACCCGGCATCCTCTCCATGTACTCTGAAGCTCTCCACATCGGACAATAAATCCCCATAATAATCCGCCATGTGTGCGACAAGACCAAGATCTTCGTACGGCTCCCTGTACTCTGCGATATTATGATAATCCATGAAGGCCAGAAATCCCATGTAATCTCCGTCGTCAAGATACTGTCTGATCTCTGCCCGATACTCTTCGGATTTTTGTATTGACTCGTTCTGTTTTGCGTCACTTTGAAAATGATAAGCGTTGTCTTTGATATAAAAAACTACGCTCACTCCCACCACAAGTGCTATCAGTATTATCATATTGATAACCAGCGGCATATTGCGTGATATACTAACCACAAGTTTCCTTTGGGCTTTTTTCGTGCGATTCTCCTGTTTTTCCATATCAGCCTGAAGATCTGCCGTTTTAAGGTTCCTGCTGCCGCAATATGCACATACCTTGTCTGTCAGTGCGATCTCCGCTCCACAGTTTACACATTTCATCTTCTGTTCCTCACATTTTTACTCAGACGGCTCCGCTTTTGTCCACGGTTATCTACTCGTGGCAACGGCTTTAATACCCATCTTGTTGTCACACAATAAAAGACAGGAAAGATTCCCCTTCCTGTCTCATAAAGATCATATTATTTTCAAAAATCGAAGTTTTCCGCACCGCGTACAGATGTAGGATTAACTGCCTGAAGCTGTTTAACTCTCACCGAACCATCACTGTTGCTCTGTGACTGATATACGACCCCTGCCATCTCCTGTCTTGCGCGGGTATTGCCGGTCTTCTCAACCTTTGTATCTTCAGCACTATGTGCATGCACATTCGTAAGGTTATCTGTATTCAGTTTTATCGGGCTATATGTAAATCCTCCAAATGAAGGACCGATTCCTGAAATGTTCATAGGCTTTTTCCTCACTTGATATCTTTATCGGAGTATCGACCGGAAACTTTATACCTAAATTATAAAATTTCGGTCTGAAATCTGCTCCTGTATATTATATACGAAAAAACCCGCCCTGAAAAAAGGGAAAATATCTTACTTAAGGAATTTTTTTAGTTCTTCCATGAAGGTATTGACATCCTTGAACTCCCTGTAAACAGACGCAAAACGCACATATGCAACCGCGTTCAGGTCCTTCAGGCGCTCCATTATGAGCTCGCCGATGAGGATAGACGGTATCTCCTTTTCCTCTCTGGCATATATCTCCGTCTCAACGGAATCTATAAGTTCCTTCATGTCATTGGCGGATACGGGAAGCTTATGGCATGCCCTTAATACACCGGCCTCAACCTTAGAGCGGTCATATGGCTCTCTGACAGAATCTTTCTTTACGATTATCAGCGGGATGGTCTCTATCTTCTCATAGGTGGTAAAACGTTTCTCGCATACATCGCAGACGCGACGCCTTCTGATGGAATTATTGTCATCCGCCGGTCTTGAATCTATAACTCTGGTGTCATCGCTTGAACAATATGGGCATTTCATCTCACTTCTCCTCCGTGTATCCTGTGATATTCTTCTTTCATGGCATACATCTTCTCGTCCGCAACGCTCATGCAGTCCTCAATAGTGAGTTCTGCTGTGGGTCTGTCGTAATAAAGGCCGTACGAAAAGCTGATGGTGAAAGGCTGATTGACTTCCTCGTTCTCCTCTGCAAGATAATCCAGTATCTTCTCGTCTATCTTGGCTTTATAACCTGCCTCCGGCATACCGCTGATACCCACATACACAAACTCATCGCCTCCGATGCGGGCTACGATATCCGGATCTATGCACATCTTCTGAAGCACGTGGCTTACACCAACAATGGCAATATCTCCGGCCAGGTGTCCGTGGTTATCATTGATGGTCTTTAAGCCGTTTAAGTCACAGACCAGATATGCAAGCTTCTTTTTCTCCGTTATGGCACGGTTTACAAGATTGACGAAATAATACTCCAGACCCTCACGGTTGTAAACGCCGGTCATATCATCCGTGATACCATGCTTGAACAAAACGTCATTCTGTTTGCTGAGTCTGTCGACAAGCTGATCCCTCTGGGCGTTTGCCTCTATCTGGCGCCTGCTTCGGTCATTGATGTCGCGCATCATGTACAAGAACCTGTTGATGTCTATCTCCGTGATGATAACTTCAAAATAGAAATCAGGCTGTCCCGGGAATACAAACTTAGATTCGAAGGTCATCTCCGAACTGTTCTTGAGCATTGATCTCATATTGGCAACCGATGAACTGTTGCGCACATTCTCACGCTCTTCCTCCGGCACAAACTGCAGCATATCCATACGATACTGGGTGTAGCTGGCAGTCTCGAAGCGGTAATTGTCGATATTGCGGGACCTGTATATCTCGGTGCAATGATCTTTTAAGGTGTCCACCACCATAATCTGCTGGAAAGCATCCTTCAGAGCTTCATATTGATCCAGTTCTATGACTTTCTGCTGCTCTATCTCACGCTTGTCAAGCTGTTTTTCCTTGCGGTGGGCTATGAGATATAAAACTTCCGATGTTGCCGCACACAGCATTGCAAATATCAGCACCACTACAGCAGGCATCGTCAGTATTCCGGACTTTTTGGTAATGGCAATACCCACCATGTAGGCAACGGACATAAGCGCTACCGCTATCGTAGGCAGAATCATCCATGTAGCATGCAACAGCTTCTTGGCAGTATTGCTGCCCTTTAAGAATACACGCTCCTTGCGCCTGTACGCCTCCGCCATACCGATGATATCACCACTCTGAACTGCATTGGAATCATATGCCGTAGTCCTGATATCCATATGGAAATGCGGTTCAAAAGCACCGGGTTCCACCGGACGACCGAAGACATATCCCTGTATATAATCCGGGTCCTCTGTCGCAAAGACTGTGATCTCCTCCATAGTCTCCACGCCCTCAAGACATATGGTCATATCAAGGGTATGCACAATATCTATGATGCGTCGCAAAAGCTCAAACTCTGTTTTATTCTCCAAAGCTTCATTGATGAAGGTCTTATCGAGCTTCACCATATCGATACCGTAATCCTTGAGGTATACGAAGTTTGAATAGCCCGTTCCGAAATCATCGAGAGCCACATGAAAACCGACTTCATGGAGCCTTCTGATGAGCGTTGTAAGCCATTGGCGGTTCAGGACCAGGCCGGACTCCGTGATCTCGAAGACGATATTATGCGGGTCCACCTCGGTCTCTGCCACGCATTCCATTATCTGGTCAAAAATATTCTCCTGATTGAGCTGTATAAACGAAAGGTTTATATGTATATCAAATCCCGGTGAGCGTTTCTGCCATTCCTTGCACTGCTTCATGACAGTCAACATTATAAACTTACCGACCGGAACTATCAGACCAGTCTCCTCCAATATCGGGATGAAAACAGCCGGTGAGGCATTGTGATAGTTTTCGTTTTTCCATCTCAAGAGCGCCTCTGCCCCGGTAACCTTATTGGTCTCAAGGGATACAAGCGGCTGGTATACTATAAAAAATCCCCTGCACTTATCTCTGACGCAATCCTCCAGCGTCAGTCTGAAATTAACGCCCTCTATATATATGTCATAATCCTGCTTTGAGAATGTAGTATAAGCATACCTTCCTTTGCCACAGGATTCACTGGTGGCAAATGTCACAAATGAATGAAGCTGTGCGTAATTGTCCGCATCCTCCGGGAACTTCACTATACCCGCCACAAGGTTACACACATAGCCAACACCGCTCTTTTCTTTTCGCTGTTCGAAGAGATTGACTATCTCCTTGAACACATTCTCGGCGCTGGCACACTCCTCCGCCCCCATGAACACGATCTCAAAAGCATCCTCATGCTCGATCTTGAAGATCATGTCCGAGTGGATCGTATCAGCTGCGCACTGCATGACATATTCAAGCGTCGCATCCTTTGCCTCATGCTCCCTGCCCTTACAGTATTCGTCAAGATGCTCGATCTTGATCTGCAGGATGCACCCCGTCGCATCCTCCGACTGTGTCAGGTAAGTATTCAGCAGCATGCTCAGCCTGTCCTGATTTTTAACCTTAGCAAGCGAAATGCTGTCTGCCATAGATTTCCCCCAATATTACCTTAAGCTATAACAAATCCGGCAAAATTACGTCACACATTGAATCTGAACAGGATCACATCCCCGTCTTTTACAACGTAATCTTTGCCTTCCATGCCTACGATGCCCTTCTCTCTGGCTGCAGCCAGAGATCCGTTATCCAGAAGATCCTGATAATTCACAACCTCAGCCTTGATGAATCCCCTCTCAAAATCAGTGTGGATCTTGCCTGCTGCCTGGGGAGCCTTCGTGCCTTCCTTGATGGTCCAGGCTCTGCACTCGTCCTCGCCTGCAGTCAGGAAAGATATCAGTCCCAAAAGGGAATAGCTTGCCTTCACAAGCTTGTCGAGACCACTGCTGCTGACACCGAGATCAGCCAGATACTCAGCCTTCTCTGCGTCATCCAGCTCCGAGAGCTCCTGTTCTATCTGTGCGGAGATAACGAAAACACCTGACCCTTCGGCAGCTGCCATCTCCTTGACCTTTGCAACATGCGGATTGGAAGCGCCGTCGTCAGCCATATCGCTCTCTGCCACATTGGCCGCATAGATGGTGGGCTTTGCTGTCAAAAGATTATAGCCCTTAAACCAGACTTCCAGATCCTCATCATCCGGCACCTCGAAATTGCGCGCCATCTTGCCTTCCTCGAGGAAAGCCTTTAAGTTCTCAGCCATCTCAAGCTCTTTCGCCAGGGTTTTGTCCATCTTCGCCTGCTTGGATATCTTGGCTATACGCCGTTCCAATATCTCGAGATCCGAAAAGATAAGCTCCAGATTGATAGTCTCGATGTCTCTGGCCGGATCTATAGAACCGTCCACATGTATGATGTTGGTGTCTTCAAAACATCTCACAACATGAACGACAGCATCCACCTCCCTGATGTTTGCCAAAAACTGATTGCCGAGACCTTCACCTTTTGAAGCACCTTTTACAAGACCTGCTATATCCACGAACTCTATGGTAGCATGGGTGACTTTTTTGGTGTTATACATCTCACCCAGCTTCTCTATCCTGTCATCCGGCACCGGCACTATGCCGATATTCGGATCTATCGTACAAAACGGAAAGTTTGCGCTCTGTGCGCCTGCCTTTGTAAGTGAATTGAAAAGGGTGCTCTTTCCGACGTTCGGAAGGCCCACGATTCCTAATTTCATATATTTTCAAACCTCCTGAAGCCCTTATTTTATAAGGGTTTGCAAGACCCTTACTTTTTAGGTGCTACAATTAGTGTTGCACTTCATACATTATCGATTACATAAAACCTGTAATTTTTCGTATTTTTGAAGCGCATTCCAGCAATATTACACCTTAACCCAAAAATCATACCACAAAAACACCCGAAAAGCAATTGAATATACAGAAAAAATACAAGAGCCGACAGACTAAAATGTTCTATCAGCGGTCACTATCATTGCTAACGCTTATCCTCAGCGCTCAATTTCACTACTGCTGTATTTTCTACTCCTGATCCAGCCCCCTGTTAAAGATCTCGTTTTATCCCAGCCTGTAACCCGCTGCGACCTGTTCCAGCATTTTGTCCAACTCTCCCGATGTTTCTCCCACACGGATACGGTTTATGATCTCTGCCGGGAGATTCTGCTGTCTGAAAGCATCAGAGAGACTGTTACCTCCTCTTACGCTTGCCGCTGCTTTGTTAAGTTTATCTTTTAACACGCCGTAACCGGTTGCCCCTGCACAGCTTTCCAGCGCCACATCAAGCGGCAACCCACCCGCATAGAACATCGCAAGGTTGTCGCAAAGATCAGCATATTCTTCTCTTCTGATCACTTTTCCCACAAACGGTATATGTACCGCCAGGTCTTTCTCGTTAATGATCGTTCTTCCGAGCGCAAACGCCACCATTCCTATAACCGCAGCTACAACTACCATCATGATCGCACTCCCAAGAAACCGGAATACGCCGGCAACAACTAAGAAAGCTATCACCAGAACACCCAACACAAAAACAGGATATATTGACGCACGAATCACCTTCATTCGGTGGAGTTCCTTATTGTGATAATAATTTGACATTCTCTCGAATGCCCGCGGCAGATCTCCAACCATCTCCGCCATGGATAACGCGCTTATCAACATTTCCGGGAAAACATCACTTTTTTGCATTGCCTCACTTACAGGTTTTCCGTAGCTTACATCCTCATAAACGCGCAAAAGAGCAGTCCTGAACGCTCCGCTCTCCTCATCTGCCAACATCTGTACTGCCTTAGATATATCAACACCCGAATCCAACAGGTTTCTCATCTTGTGACAAAACTGCGCAAGCTGATCATAATTCATATCGTTTCCTTTCCATGATACTACTCAGCAAAAAGAGTTTAAATATACTTTTTTTCGTCGAGCCCGATATCCGTTGCACCTTCCATTATAACCAATATTGTATCAATATCAACGGTCTTTTACATATTGATAAAACCGATAGTTACTATTCACAGTTATCTTAATGTGTATCCCGGCTCGACCACATACATACACCCTGCTGTTCGTGTGTGCTTCCCTTCGTCGCGGGGTTCACGCGTATGCATATTTGTGAACTGCGTGTGACTTTCGCTTCGCTCACTCACACTCGTTCACAACCGTATGCATACGCTTACTTTTATCAAAAACTGACAGCTAAGACCCCGCGACGAAGGGAAGCACACACGAACAGCAGGGTGTATGTATGTGGTCGAGCCGGGATACACTTTGAGATAACTGTGAATAGTAACCTCTCATTTACTTTACTGTCTTTAAAAAAAATCCCCGGAGATCATCCTCCGGGGATTTTTTAATACTCTCTCAATATAGCCACCACATCATCATAAGTGGATTTTGTCCAATGAATACCGTCGTAGCCTGCTCTGCTGTCCATGAGATATCCGTTTGAATCCTTTAATATAGATGTGAAATCAAAATAGCTGACACCGCACTCCTCTGCCATCTCCTCAAGAGCTTTATTAAACTTATTGACGTTTGAGTTCTTGATCTTTGCAGTGGATGCGGTGGGTGCAAGGGAAAGACATACGATATCCGCATCCGGACTGGCCGCTTTAAGATCCTCCACTA
>JAILBP010000172.1:0-14750 GCA_024680835.1 Lachnospiraceae bacterium
AGATTTGAGCACAGGGCATTTATGAGACACGCATCGCGTTTGTCCCTGGCATAGAGGGGAGACATACCGTAGAGTTTTAAGGCACAGTCGGTTTCATCCTTTGTGAAATGTCCCGCAAAACACAGCTTGATGATGACGTCGCGCCGGCGGGTTCTTTTCTCTGTTGATATGAGGCTGTAACCGTATTTTTCGGAGATGTCGGCTGCTATGAAGATATCTTTTTGGTGGCGTTTGTGGAGAGCAAAAGTGCTGCGCATATATTCGGAAAAATAGTCGTCACGCTCTATCATCTTGGATGAGTATTTTTCCATGACATGACTTATCTTTTGGGGTTCTGTGCTCTTTAAGATGCCCTCCAGAAATTCCGTTGTTTTTTTCTCCTCGATCATATGTGCCTCCGAATGTTGCTGTTAACAGCAGCTGCCGTGTGGCATGCATGCTGTCGGCGGGGTTTTGCAGACAGTGTGTTATGCGGTATTGTCTGACAGGAAACCTTTAAAATGTTCGCCATCAGATATAGTACTATAAATGTATTTTTTTAGATACCCCCATTTAAGGGGTAAAAAATATCCTAAAGCCCTGTTATGGGAGACAGCATTCCGGGCAGGGGAGTATCACACAGGCAGGGTTGAATCACCGGACGGCAGTGCAGGCAATTGACCGGTGAAAGTTACTGCTATGGGAGACAGCATCCCTGAAAAGGATCATCGGAAAGGGTTCATAAACAGGATCAAAAAGTATGCCGGATAAAAGAGAATATATAGTCAAAAAACTGAATACATACAATATTGATGTTTACAGGTGCCTGATGGATCATCCGGTAGAAAACATGCCGGTGATCTATGATCTGTCTGAGGAAAACGGTGTTCTGACTGTCACAGAGGAATATATTGACGGCGTTACCCTAAAGGAACTGATGGACAAAAAGGGCACGTTTCATGAGGGAACAGTCAAAAAGATACTGTATGATCTGTGCACGATCTTAAGCGATCTTCATGAACTGGCAAAACCGAAGATAATACACCGGGATATCAAGCCGTCGAACATCATGATCACAAGAGACCGGGTGGTGAAACTGCTGGATATAAACGCCTCGAAGTTTGTAAATGTCACAAAGAGCAGTGACACGGTCAAGATGGGAACGCCGGGCTTCGCTGCGCCGGAACAGTATGGTTTTGGGGTTTCGACGGTACAGACCGATATATATGCACTGGGTGTTTTGGGAAATTACATGCTGACAGGTGAGGTGAGCGGCAGACATTATATTTCCTGTTCTCTGTCTCCGGTCATCCGAAGGTGTCTGATGCTGGATCCGAAGGAGCGTTTTTCTTCGGCTGCCGCCATGAAGCTTGCCATCAGGAATACGGTGAAAGGTGACTATTATAAGAAAATATCTGTGTCGGGGAAGGCAGCAACGGAAGTGAACACTCCTGCGGGAGACCCGGCAGGACATAGCAACATTGATGCAGGTGATCTCTGTGGTCGCGGGTCTGATATAGAGCCCGCATTTTATGACGAATACTATTGCAGAAACTGCGGAGCGATATTGAACGAACAGAATGGTTTTGACCCCAGAGATCCTGCATGGAAATGCATGAAATGCGGCGATATCTGCAGCTGCATAGAGCCGGAGAACGGAATGTTCTGGTTTTGCGACAAATGCAAAACCCTGCTGAACATCCAGCAGGGCTTCACCACCTCGAAGAAACGCTGGCGATGCGCCGAGTGCGGGCATGTTAGTCCGGTGAGGTAATGTGACGGAAAAAAGAGGATATTTATATTTGTGAGTTCGGGTTACCCCTTTTACTGGGGTAACCCGATTTTTTTTATGAGTGTATAGTGAGGATGTAGGTGAAGACTTTCTCGTGGCGTTTTATTACGGATTATAATTGGAGGCTATTCTATGAAAAAAAGCAGACTTTTGGTAGTTCTTATTTTTTGTGTGATATGTCTTTCAGGTTGCATCAGAATGAAGACAGATATTACTGTTAAGTGGAACGGAAAGGTTGATCTTTCGTTATTGTATGCTGTAATAGGTGAGGGTGAAACAAGTGATACCGAAAAACAGAATTTAGATATAGAACAGTATGAACGAGAGGGGTGGGATGTTGAAGCTTATGACAAGGATGGGTTCAGTGGATATGTATTAAGAACAAAAAATATCTCAATAGATGATCTTGTTTCATCAATAAGTGAGACCAGATCTGAAATCGCAGACGACGAAGGGGGCAAGCCTTCGCTCACAAAAAATGGGTTCATATATACATTGGATTGGCAGGTGTTTGGCAAAGAACAGGGAGATCAGATATCTGCCTACAAAAATTTTTTTTCGATGTATGGTGGATATATGAAGGTTGCTCTGAACCTTCCGTTTGGAGCGATATCAAGCAATGCCACATCGGTATCTTATGATAAAAGAAATTTGGAGTGGGATCTTTTGGAGCTTGGACCGGATCAGAGTATACACGTTACTTTTTTTGCCTTATCGCCGTCGCAAATAGCTAAATGGATAGTATCGGCTTTGTTTGTAATAGTGCTGCTTGTGGTTGGTCTTGTATTTCTCATCATTGAAAAAAAGAAAAAAAATAACAAATCTGAATATGGTGAAATCTTAAATGCCGAAAACAGACCTCAAAATATAAATGAAATTACAGATGAGGCGTTTGGGACTGAAAGTGTGCCATATAATGAAACAAACGAGGCAGAGGAACCGATGATCCGTAAAAGGCGTAAAACCGGAAAAATTGGAATTCTTTTATTGATTGTATTTCTTCTGGCTTTTGTTGGTGTGTTAGCAATGAAATCTGCTTTAGATCCGTATAATAAGCTCAGTGAGGAAGAAAAGGCAGCCATAGATAGTGTGGCTTTACATATCTCTGAATTAAATAACAGAAGTTTAGACGATGATACAGACATATCCGAAGTAGAAAAAGAATTTAGCGAGCTTGGTGAAAACTGCAAACCATATGTGAAAAACATTGATGAGCTTACTGACTTGAGAAACGCATATGATAAAAATAAGGGGGCGGAAGTTGAAGCGTGTATTCAAGATCTCGAAGAGATTTCACTGAGTAGCTTAAATGAGATACATTCGGCAGAAAACAAATATAATCAATTGACAGAAAACCAAAAGGGCTATGTGCATAATTATGAACTTATATCACAAGCATATGAAGAAATATCAAGACTGAGAGTGGAAAATTTTGAAAATAAAGTAAACGAAATAGGAAATGTTACGCTGAAATCCTCGAAAAAAATAAAAGCAGCAAGAGAGGCATATACTGACCTGTCAAAAGAGGAAAAATCTGAAACGAACTTATTATCTGTACTCGAAAAAGCGGAAGATGAGCTGGAAAAGGCGCAAAAAAAACACGACAAAAAATTAGTAAAAAAAGTTGAGGAGATGATTGATAATATAGGAACAGTTACGTTAGATAAGGAGGAGGCCATCAAGAAGGCGGAAAATGCTTTTCAGGAGTTGGAACTTGACTTGAGGGGGGATGTAAAAAATTATAAGGTAATGGTGGAAGCAAGAAGAAAATATAAACAATTGGAAGAAGAGGAGGCACTTAAAAAAATCACTTTAACATATGGTAGCCAGATTAATACTTCAAAATGGGAGGTAACATACAAAGGTACAAGCATTACAACAAAAATTCTCCCGAATGTCACAAAAGGGTACTACTTTTATTATCATACCGATGATAATGAGGTATATATTGATATAGTTTTTCAAATAAAAAATGTTCATACAGACACAGTGGCTATTGACAGTATTTGGGGTGGATGTACGGTGGAATACGACGGAAAAAAATACAATAAGTCCGCCACACTTTTTTTTAGTAGTGGAGAAGATATAGATGTGGTCTATGATTGGGATGGAATCGGAGCATTAAGAAGTACGACTCTTCATGTTGCAATAAAGATGCCAAAGGAAATACAGACGAACAATAAGGCATTAATGGTATATCTTACCATAGCGGGAACGAAAAAAGCTGTAGTGATAAGAAAATAACGATGTGTCTACTGCGATGTTTATCACTATTCTATGTCAGCGAAAAAGCATATAAAAAGCGGCGGAGTGATCCGCCGCTTTCGTTGAGCGCTGCCGTAGAGCCGGTATCCTGGTTTTTAGATATTACGGCGACTTTGCAAATGTTAGAGTTTTATTGCTGATTTCTGTTGCAGCAGAAACTCTTGTCTGAAATGGAGTAAATACACAGGACAGAAGACAGGAGAATATTACGATAAATACAGCTGACCTGTGTTTCAAAGATGTATTTTTCATGGCAATCTCCTACATGTTATACAGTTTGCGTTTCCTTTTGTGACGCTTTATATTTTTCCATTTCTATTCGGAATTGTTCCGGAGTGAGACCGGCGCGTCTGGCAGCGTTTTCCAAGGCCATATCACCGTCAATTACAAAGGTGAATAGATTTATTCGATCGTGTTGGATCTGTCTTCGTTGATATTCGGCATCAATTTCCGGTTTCATGATATCCATTAGCGTTCTGCCCATTTTTGTTTCGCCTCCTTTGATTTCATCAATTAAACTCGGATTTTTGGTATCTATAAACTCTAACAGTTTTGTACAGAGGTCTTTCAAACCCGGATTATTTAACCCCGCACTTGCTATGGTTTTAACATCTTCTTTCTGCGCATGTTTTGTCAAAACCCTGTAAGCGGCATACTCATCACCTACCAGCTCGCCCGTGATCACTATCTGAAATGGCAGGTCAGTAAGCTTTTGTACGAGATAAATCCCGGGTGTTTCTGTGCGTACAAGCGTTCTTGCCTGTATCATTTTTTTGAGCAATCCGGGATTTCGTCCGGATCTGAATATTGAAATAGATATTTCATCTCTCGGTCTGTCATGTTCATGTTCCGCAAGCCCAATGTAAAAATTCGCATAACCGATGATCTTGCTGATGACACGACTGTTCAGCTTGTCATCGGGATCTTCCTTGTATCTACTAAAAAAACAGTATAACAAAAAAACTCATATATGGAAATATTTCACGAATTTGAATCGGGATTTTGATATTTGACGAATGATTTTTTGTGGAGTATAATATTAAAACGTACAAGTTGTACGAATAATGCGATATGTACGAGGAGGAAACGGGTATGGTATATGGATATTGCATGAATGCAAGTGAAGTTAGAAAAAACTGGAGTGTGACGATAGATTCTGTGGTGCATGAAAAACCTGCGTTTATCAGCAGAACACATGACAATGTTGCCATGATAGATGAGAGCCTTTTGGCAAAGTTGCTCACAAATTACAAGCTAAATGTTTTGATAGAACAGGAAGATGATGGGAGTTATACTGCTTATTCTGAAGAGCTTCAGCTTGTTGAAAACGATGTTGACAGATCTTCTTGTATTGACAAGTTGATAGACGCAATGAAAGATTATGCGTTGGATTACTATAACGAGTTCAGTTACTGGTCAAAGGCTCCCAATAGAGCTACGCATGTTCCGTATGTTATTAAGCTCCTGATTTCTGATAAAAAATCCATTGAGGAGGATATTATATGCCAAGATGGAAAGAATTAAAACGTTTTTGCGATAGAGAAGGTTGGGAGTTGTATAAAGATACAGATCATTACTACTACCGGAAACAAGAAGCTGATGGGACTATTTTATATACAAAAGTCTCGAAAGGAAGCGGCGAGATACATCCTAAAATGTGGCTGAAGATTCGTAACTGTTAGTTGCATGTAACGCAGGAATACTTTAATAGCAAGATATAAAAGGGTGCGGGTATTGAAGAATATTATAATTCAGGCATATGAAAAGCGGCGGAGTGATCCGCCGCTTTTGTGTCGTAGAGCCGGTATCCTGTGTTTTGGATATTACAGTGACTTCGCAACCGATTTTTTGCTGCTTTTCAATGAATTGAGACTGAAGGTTTTTGGGAATTCATTTTAGTTACAGTCTTATGAACCCTGCCTGACCCGAGGATTTGATTTGACAGTTCCAGGATTAGATGTTACTCTTTTACGGAGTATACAAGCGGAAACGAATATGCCGGGATCGGAAGTCAAAATGAAAAGAGAGTCTGTAGATTTTTATGCAAAAGTATTTGCTCTGGCTTTGCCTGTCGCACTCAAGTCGGATCAGATAGTGAAGACCGTGTGGGCGTTTCTGCGGCTTCGGAGCGGTAAGTGGATCAAGAAGATCAAAGTCGGATAAAACATAGAGGAAATGTTACATGAAAGAAAATCTGAAGAGGATGGTGAGCTACTACAAGCCGTACCTCGGCACCTTCGCCCTGGATATGTTTTTCGCGTTTCTGGCGTCTGCCATAAGCCTGATAATACCGCTGGTGGTGAGATACATCACATCGGAAGTCCCGGGGATGAACCCGGATGAGGCTGTGCCGCGGATAATGTTTATCGGGGCGGTGCTCATCATTCTGGCGCTGGTTCAGTTCGCCTCAAATTATTTTATCTCAAATATCGGACATGTGATGGGAGCGAAGATGGAGTACAACATGAGGGCGGACATCTTTTCCCATTATCAGAAGCTGTCATTTTCTTTTTATGACGAACAGAAGGTGGGACAGCTTTTGAGCCGTATCACATCGGATCTTTTCGATATCACGGAGCTTTTGCATCACGGACCGGAAAACATAGCGATCTCGCTGATAAAGATAATCGGTGCTTTTGTGATCCTGTTGAACATCAGCGGTTATCTCACACTGGCGGCCTTCGTGCTGCTGCCTTTCATGTTTGCCTTCGCCTTTTTCATGAATAAGCGCATGAAGCGGGCTTTCAGACAGAATCGTGTGAAGATCGCGGAGATCAACACTCAGATAGAGGACAATCTGTCCGGTATCCGCGTTGTGAAATCCTTTGCCAATGAGGATATCGAGAGAGAAAAGTTCAAGGTGGGAAACGACGGCTTTTTAAGCGCCAAAAAGAACAGCTACTTCTACATGGGATTCTTTCATTCCGGTATGACCGCTTTCACCATGCTGATAAATGTGGTGGTCATCATGGCAGGCGGCGTTCTGATAGCGAAAGACCTGATAGTGGTATCGGATTTCGTGGCGTTTTTGCTGTATATCAATGTTTTCACCGAGCCGGTCCGGACGCTGATAGATTTCACGGAGCAGTTCCAGAACGGCTATTCCGGCTTCGAGAGATTTGTGGAGATTTTGAACATCGAGCCGGACATTCAGGACAAGCCGGATGCCATCGAATTGAAAGATGTAAAGGGAAACATAGTCTTCGACGATGTGTCGTTCAAGTATAAGGACACTGCGCACAGGGTGCTGCGCCACATAAATCTGGATGTGAAAGCCGGTTCCTACGTGGCGCTGGTGGGTTCTTCCGGCGGCGGCAAGACCACGCTGTGCAGCCTGATCCCGAGATTTTATGATGTGACAAAGGGCAGCATACGCATAGACGGCAAAGATATCCGTGACGTTACGTTGAAAAGCCTGCGGGAAAACATAGGTATCGTGCAGCAGGATGTTTATCTTTTCTCTGGCAATGTATATGAGAACATCCGCTACGGCAAGCCGGACGCCACCTTCGAGGAGATCGTGGAGGCGGCGAAGCTTGCCAACGCTCATGATTTTATCATGAATCTGCCAAACGGCTACGAGACGGACATCGGTCAGCGCGGAGTAAAGCTTTCCGGCGGACAGAAGCAGAGGCTTTCCATCGCCAGGGTATTTTTGAAAAATCCGCCTATCCTGATCTTTGACGAAGCGACCAGCGCTCTGGACAACGAGAGCGAGAACATAGTAAAAGAATCCCTGGAGCGGCTGGCGGCCAACAGGACGACCTTTGTCATCGCCCACCGCCTGTCCACCATCAGAAACGCGCAGGAGATTCTGGTGCTCACGGAAAACGGCATCGAGGAATCAGGAACCCACGATGAGCTGATGGCCAAAAACGGGGTTTACGCCGGCCTTTATCAGTGGGCGAAATAAACTGCGCTATCCTTAAATTGTCGAGCCCCTCTGTTATAATTTTTTCTTATAACAACATATAAATCTTTGATATAACCCGTATTATTGACATTTTGACTTTCTGCCTTTAGAATACAAAAACATACCACATTAGTAGGTGAAACCGGCCGGAAAAGATCGTCTAAAGACATGCCGGAAAAAAGCGACAGGTTACGCTGATATGTTTTACAGGACGGAGGGAGTCATATGGAGACCAAACGCATTGACACGGACATATTGATAATAGGTGGCGGGACAGCCGGCTGTTACGGTGCGATGTGCCTGGCGCAGGATGAAAACCTCAAGATCCTGGTGGCAGAGAAAGCTAACATCAAGCGCAGCGGATGTCTTGCCGCAGGTGTCAATGCCATCAACTCATATGTCCCTTCTTACAGAACTTATGACGAGTACGTGGATTACACCAGGAACGATGCATGTAAGATCGTAAGGGAAGACCTTTTGTATACTGTTGCACAGGGTTTTAATGACGCTGCTCATCACCTGGAAAAACTGGGGCTTGTGATCCAGAAAGATTCCGAGGGCAATTACGCTATGAGGGGCCGCTGGAATGTTAAGATCAACGGAGAAAACATAAAGCCGATAATGGCAAAGGCTGTGGCGGAGCTTGACAATGTTACGGTGTTAAACCATGTGAATATTGCCGATCTCGTGTACAGGGACAACAGAGTTCTGGGAGCTTACGGATTCGGAGTCTCTGAGAAAGTGATATATAAGATCACGGCAAAGGCAGTGCTGATGTGCACCGGCGGAGCGGCAGGTCTTTACAGACCAAACAACCCCGGTTTTTCAAGGCATAAGATGTGGTATTCACCCTTTAACACCGGGGCCGGATTTGCAATGGGCATAAAAGCCGGAGCGGAGATGACCACATTTGAGATGCGGTTCATAGCGCTGAGATGCAAAGATACTATAGCACCCACAGGAACCATAGCGCTTGGTGTCGGCGGCAAAGAGATAAATGCCATGGGAAAGGTCTATGAGGGTAAATACGGTCTTAAGACATGTGACAGGGTGTACGGAACTCTCAGGGAGACTCTGGAGGGCAGAGGACCCTGCTACATAAATACCAAGGGTATAGGAAAAGCAGCTGCTGACGATCTGAAAAAAGCATACCTCAACATGGCTCCCAGCCAGACGCTCAAGTGGATCGAGGCCGGAAAGGATGCATCGGAAGCGGATGTGGAGATAGAGGGCACGGAACCATATATTGTGGGTGGTCATACTGCCAGCGGCTACTGGGTGGATACGGGCAGGGCCACTACGGTTAAGGGCCTTTTTGCCGCAGGTGACGTGGCAGGCGGTTCGCCGAAAAAATATGTTACCGGTGCCATGGCAGAAGCGAAGATCGCATCGGGCTCCATAGTCAGATACCTTGAGGAGCTTTCAGAACATGAGGGAGACGGAGAGGCCGTTGAAAGACAATTTGATGTCCTGGATGAGGAGCTTAACGGGTATTTGCCGGATAAGCTTCCCCTGTACGGGATAGATGACATAGAAGATGCGATGCAAAAGATAATGGATACCTATGCCGGCGGCATCGGATCCAATTATCAGTACAGCGAAAAGGGTCTTGAAGCGGCGAGATACAAGATTGAAAATCTGGAAAAGCTGATGCCTGCCCTGGTGGCGAAAGATATGCATGAGCTGATGCAGATCTATGAGATAAGGGAGCGCATCACAGTGTGCAAGACCCTGCTCGTCCACATGGAAGCGAGGCAGGAGACCAGATGGCACAGCTTTGGCGAAAATCAGGATCATCCATATGCTGATGACAAACACTGGTTGAAATATGTGAACACAAAACTGCAGGACGGAGAGATCAGGGTCATATTCCGTGACCTTGTAAAGAGAGACGAATATTATGAGCATACAGATTAACAGAATTAACTGCGTGGGATGCGGAAGGTGCATCGAGGTGTGCCCCGGTAATCTCATAAAACTTGATGCTGACAAAAAAGCTGTCATCCCGTATCCCAGAGATTGCTGGGGATGCACATCCTGCCTTAAGGAGTGCAAACACGAGGCGATCAATTTTTTTCTGGGTGCGGATATAGGTGGTATGGGCAGTATCCTGCACACCAGACAGGAGGGCAGCAGGTTGGTCTGGGAGGTTGATAAGTGGGATGGCTCAAAGATCAGCGTTGAGGTAGATAAGAACAGGTCAAATCAATATTAGACCGGGCGATGACAGGCACCGCCACATAGTATCTTACGGGAGGTTAATATGGCTGACAGGATTTATAAAGGCACGATATTTGAGGGAAACGGCATAAAAACAGACTGCGAACTGCTGGACGAATGGTTTTTTGTATATGAGAATCTGAAGGCAAACAGAATATCGGCGGTTACTAAGACTTATCGCCCGGACGACAGGCTTGAGCTGTCCGGGGAGAGTTTTGCATATCCGGAGTATTTTGACATATTGATATTGAAGGATAACGCGGCAGTTAAGATACGTCGCGGTATAGTGGAGGACATATTCAGCGCGGACAATTACGTTTACGGCGGGCTTCCGGTAGTAAACGGGCGCGGAATGGAACTTCTCATCAGATCGGCGGAGGATCTGGAGGCCTTCCGGACGGACAACTCGGTTTTGGACAAGGTGAGCGAACCGGTGATCCTGAACAGGTGGTTGAGACCGGGTACTTTCAGAAGAATTTATTTTAGTTCAAGCTATCAGGACATAGATTATATTATCTGAACTTTCCAAAGGTTCGCAAGGCACCGAAGTCTGTTCATCGAGGCGGCAGATCTGCCTTGCCCGGCCTGACAGATATGATAATGTCGAAATTAGTTCGAAAAAGGCGGCGGATGATTCCGGCGTCTTTTTGACGTGGCGTAAGCCGGGCACAGTCTGACGGGGCATAAGACAGTGAAACTGCGTCTGACGTAAAAAAAAGAATTGTAGTATTAGGGAATATGTGGTATACTACTCACAATAAGTATTGCATGCGGGAGCATATCATGGAGGACAGATACGATTACAACAGAAACCTGAGAGGTCGCAGACCGAATCCCACGCCGGGAGAGTCTATGGCCGGCAGTGCGATGATATTGGGTGTAGTGGCCATAATGGGTGTATGCTGTATCTACCCCGGGATGATCTGCGGCGCACTGGCCATAATACTGGCACTGTTGTCGAGAGGACAGAATAAACATCCTGTGGCGTCCGGAAAGATCGCCATGGCGTTAGGAACTGTGGCAATAGTTTTGACGGTTTTGACTATAGTGATTAATGTGGCGTACATTTTGACCAACTTTGGCAGTTTCGATGCTTTCATGGAAAGCTACAAAGCCACTCTGGATGAACTCACAGGTGGTGCATACAGCGAAATGTACGGTTCATACGGGTTTTGAGCTACAGGGCGTCTATATATGCGATATAGTCTATACCTTTTATGTGCAGGATGGTCTTTATGCCCCACTGCAGCAGTGTGATGAACAACACTGCGTAGACATACCCGACTTTTGCGGTGCTCTTTTTCCTGATGATGGATGTTATGATGCAGAATATTGCTATCACGATGGAACTCATCACAGCCGGGTGATACAGAAAGCTTTTTATGATATGACCGTTCAAAAGAGCCCAGATCGCGTGGCTTCCGCCACAGCCGGGGCAATCGAACCCTGTGACATATTTGAAGATACAGGGTGGTTTTAACTTTATAAATAAAAGATACAGTTTTTTCAGAAAATTCATTTTTTAGCCTCGCGGACAGACATGTACTGCAGTGATACGGGTTACAGCCGATATCCTGATGTCAGACGGATCAACGGTCCTTCTGACGTGGCTGTATGACGGTATGATATAGGAACAGCGCATGTTTTTCAAGAGGAAAAGGATCTCTTTGGAGGTGACCGGTATGAGGATAGGTTCGATATCAGGTTATAATCCATACAGTGCATACGGTTCGTACGATTTCGGCGATGTTTTTAAGACAGCCGCCGCCGCTAATGCAGGCAAAGACGGGGATGCGGGCAAGGTTTCCGCAGATCCGGCGCATCAAGTGGCACCCGGCAGAAAATCTTCACCGGCTGAGTGCGAGACCTGCAGGACCCGAAAATATCAGGACGGATCCGATGAGGGCGATGTTTCCTTCAAGGCTCCGGGCCATATATCTCCGGCTGCGAGCCGCGGCAAGGTTATGGCTCATGAGATGGAGCACGTTGCAAACGCCTACCAGAAGGAAGCGGACGGAAAGACAAAAGTTTTATCGGCTGCTGTTTCGCTGCATACAGCAACCTGTCCTGAGTGCGGTACTACTTATGTTTCGGGAGGAGAGACCCGGACGGTCACTGCAACGCAGACGGGAGATGACAAGTCTAAGAATCCGTATGAGCAGAATAACCGGTCACTGGTGAATGCTTTCGGATCCGGAGGCAGATTTGATACTGCGGGATGAGTTGAGTTTTTCCTGACAGAGACATCAATTGTTTCTGTCAGGAATAATTTTTTGTTAACTATTCAGAACCAAGGTAATTTATGTAAAAAGACCCGTTGAATGCTTGCATTCACAAGGGGCTTTTTATATGAATTTCTTTGGTGAGAACCAAACAGCGAGAAAATCTTTGATTTTCGAGCTTGGTTCTGAATAATTACATTTTTTGTATTAGGATTTTGAATGTTATGAACAGAAAGAACAGTGAATTAAAAGGTATGGCCAGGGCGTTTCTGCTGGGCAATTACAAGGTGACCATTGCGGCTCTTTGTGTGACTGGAGCCATCACCATGGCTATATCCATGATATTTGAATATGTTGCGGGAGAGAATTCCGCTGTGTTTCTGGCAGTGAACATACTGTTAGCGATACTGGATTATGTTTTGAATGCCGGTCTTATGACGGTGCATCTGGATATTGCAAGACGAAGACGTTCCAACTGGCAGAGGGTGTTCGAACCCTTCAGGAATGCCAACAGATTCCTGGGACTGTCAGCAGTGATGTTTGTCGTGACTGCGATTCCGTTTTTGCCGGCGCTTATTACGGAGTCTATGAAGCTGGTGGTCATGGGACAGAGCATGAGCGGATCGGCCCATTTCTTATCGGAGGATGCAATGTCGGATGCAAACGGCATGGTCCTGTTTTTGCTGGTCATCGGCGGGATCGCCGCTATTTACATTACGCTGTCGTTTTTTCCTGCGTTTTATCTGCTGATAGACAACCCGAATCTCTCGGTTACGGCGTGTATCTCAAAGAGCTTTTCGCTCATGAAGGGTAACCGCATCAGGCTTCTTTTGATGGATCTGAGTTTTGTGGGGTGGTGTTTACTTGGAATACTGTCTTTTGGCATCGGGTTCTTTTGGATAGTGCCGTACTATCTGCAGTCGACCACAAATTTTTATCTGGATCTTATCCGGGAATTTGACATACATGTGAGCCTTAGCAGCGAGGGGCTTGCCGAAGCCGGAAAATTCCGGAATTATCTTAAGGATACAGTGGTCGTGGCAGTGGGAAGCGCTGCCGAACAGGCGCAGGATAATACAGGAGAAGCGGTTACGGCCGAGGAAGCTGTGACAGAACAGGCAGTAACGGATAACATGACGGTGGAAACGGAAAAGGCAACAGAAACACCGGTTTCGGTCGAGACTGATATGGATGTGCTGGACGATAGTTTCTTTGATGAATGATACCGGATGTCCGGAAATTTTTGTGTCATAAAAATATTTATGACGGATTGGGAGATGATTTCATATGAAAAGAGCAGTGAGATATGCGCGATTTGTATGTCTTTTGACGGTACTTTCGCTTGTGACCGGATGCGGTTCGGCGGTGGGTACGGGAGCACAGGCTGAAAACACGCAGACAGAAGATACACAGGTGGCAGCTGAAGTTGCGGATGACATTGATATGTCGTCGGAAGAAGCCACCGTTTCCGGAGACGGCACCGACAGAGCCGGAGATGAAGAAAATGCGGAAGCCGATGAGAACTTTGTCAGTGAAAAAGAGCTTATGGATGAGTTGTTTGGCGTGACTGACAGCGTGGCGGCCAATTCCGGTTTGGATGAGAATACCTCAGACGGGGAAGATGCCATAAGTGTCATACCGAAAGCAGATGATCCGTTTGAGGATGATCCGTCTGTCGGCGCATTGTTAAATCTTCTGGAAGGTATATATTCGGCTGCGCCGGGTACGGCAGGCAGCAGTATTCGTTTGGAATATGCCGCAAAGGAACTTCTGGATTTTTCAGAGACCTACAGCGGAAATATCTCTACGGTGTATCTCACATTGAATACCAATACATGGCTTGATGAAAAATCAGAGTACGGTGCTGTGAATATAAGAGAAGATTTTGCAGAGTGCTTATCCATGGTGAATTCCATGGCAGAGTCTATCGCGGAGGATCCGTCTGTTCCAACGCCGCTTGCTGAGGATTATGATTATACACTGCAGTATGACAGTTATGATACGAAAAAACTGGAAGAGATAGTATATTATATAGGTTTGGCTACAGAGGTACCTCAACAGGAAAATGGTGACGAGGCAAATTAGGACCGCTTATTCCGCTCTTTTTGCACTTGAATGGTCACATATGCCTGATATAACATATGCGGTAACAGGACATACTTGTTCGGGGATCATAAAAGATACATTCCCGTTGCATACATGTGATACACAGAGAGTTATGAAGACTGCGTCATAAGGAGGTGGACATTATGTTGAGTTTACTGTTCGTATTGTGTTTGATAGCCGTATTCGGCGAGCTTTTCGTGTTTGCCATAAAAGCTGCATGGGGTATTACAAAGATCGTTTTCACAGTGGTATT
>JAILBP010000212.1:0-9092 GCA_024680835.1 Lachnospiraceae bacterium
TGCCACCGTAATCTCACGTTTTGTGGAGTTGGGCATACTGGCAATCTATACCGCATCCCACAAAACCGTTTACCCCTTTATCATAGGAGCCTTCAAGCATTTCTCGGTTCCTGTGCGCATGGTAAAAAAATATGTACTCAAATCCCTTCCGCTGGTCGCAAACGAATCCCTCTGGGCACTCGGTACTACCACGATGAATCAGTGTTATTCCTTCCGGAGTCTCGAAGCGGTAGCCGCCATGAACATTCAGTCTACCATCTGGAACCTGATGGGCGTCTCTTTCCTGGCTATGGGAGAAGCTGTCGGCATCGTAGTCGGTCAGATCCTTGGAAGCGGTAATATAGAAAGAGCAAAAGATCACGCCCGCAAAATGATCGCTTTCACGATCTTCTGGGGCGTGTTATTCGGAATCGGTATGATAGTAATAGCTCCGTATTTTCCGTTGCTGTACAAAACATCCGACACTATACGGAACATGGCGGCAAGTTTTATTGTTATTACCGGTATTTTCATGCCGGTGGGTGCCTGCCTTCATGCATCATATTTTACGATACGATCAGGCGGAAACACTGTTATCACCATGCTCTTTGACAGCTGCTTCATGTGGGTTTTATGCGTTCCCACGGCCTTTATCCTCAGTCGTTACACAGACCTGTCTGTTTTTTACATGCTGCTTGTCATCCAGTCTCTCGATCTCATCAAATGTCTCATTGGCATTTTAATGGTCAGAAGCGGCATCTGGGCAAAAAACATTGTAAAATGATATCAGGATCGGGCGTGATTAACCACTTTCTTCAAAAAAGGCTTGAAAAAACGCCTTTTTACAATCTCAATTATACTGTCTCCTCTATTCCAAGTATTCGCTTTATCTTACGGATAATTCGAAATGGAAGCAATAAGAACTTTCTGATTCTCCAAAGTGAATTCCACCTATTAAAACGTTTAATCCACTTTGGATCCTCACAGTCAATTGTTATTCTTCCTCTTTTGATCAGGACAGCTTTGCCTATAATATTTTTCTTGGGAAATGGACGATCCGGTCTCAGATTACCATCCCCAAAAGTCTGTACCTGCTCATCATCAATCTTTATCAATCGGTGAAGGCAATAGTCTCCACCCTTGTACTTACCGGGGAATAAAACAATATCTCCAACCATCAAATCCTCCGGTTTTACAGGCACAAGCAGAATATCATCAATATTCGCCCGCACAAAAGGGTACATACTATTCCCTGTCACTCGAAACCATATCGGAATGTTACAGTCATCTTCCGGACTTTGAGATGTCATTTCTGCCCATTCCTTAACATTCAAGGACACCTTTTCCATAAAAATCGCATTCCACTTTATAAACAATCCAATCCAAATTGCTGTATAGTTTTTTTAATCTGTTCGGCGTTTTCCCTGCTAATATCTGCCTTTGCGACCTTAGCAACATTCCTTCTTTTGTGTAGTAATATATCGATAATTCTATATAGCCATATAAAAGGAAGAAGAACAGGGCATTTTTTTAGTATTGGAAATTTCTCACACATAACTGAATATGGCAAAAAAGTGCGATGCAAAAAGAATCCAATTCGGCTATTACCGCCCTTGCTCATATAATCTCGTCCTACCTCACTGCAAACTCCATATGTACTTCCCTTGAAGAACTCTTTCATATCTACCGATACTTCCATTTTCTCATCTCCAAAGAAAGCATAAGCAACTTCACGCATCTTCTTTTCAAACTTGGATAACCCAACAGACGCAACCTGCTTTTCAATATATTCACTATCCCAATCCGCACTATACTTCTGATTTAATACATAAAAATCTAAAATCGGTCTTACGCCCAGACCACTTTCCAAAAAATGTTTTGCTGCATGTATTATAACATGAATATACAAATCCTCCGGCTTCATGTGGTACAGATTACGAATATTTTCATCCGGAACTGCCTTCTCAAACATATTCTCGAGAACAGCCTTATATGGACTATCATCTGCAACAAGCTTTCTGTGCGGCTCAATATTCATACAGGGCAACTTATGGAATACCTCGTGGCATCCACACTTGAGGCTCTCAGTGGTATATCCTGCCTTCTCCATTAACCTTGCCAACTCCTTTGGAGTTACTCCCTCGTACAGCAGATCCACGTCACTCATCACCCTGAAATATGGCACAGGGTATAAATCTTTAATGACGCATCCCTTTAATGGCAGCACCTTTACTCCATTCCGGCACAGATATGCCACCAGTTTCTTATATTCCGACATCTGCACTTCGCTTCGCATACAGTCGTCAAAGAATCTCTTCTGATATTCGGTCCATCGTGCGCTGTAGGGTTTAGGTGAGATCGTATTCAGCGCACAAAAAGTAATCGGTGCCATATCCTGTTTGGAACCGATTTCAAATATGTCATCTGCTGTTATTCCATCCGGCAAAGCAGATGGCTTTTTGTTATTTATCATCAATCGCACAAGGTTTAAGAATACGCCTTCTGCTGTTTTTTCCGAAATCATAACCCGATACTCCTTCTTAAATAACCGGATAAAGCCGGTTTCAGGGCTCACTCATGAATCTTGAAACCGGCATCAGAACCTCATCTTAATACTGTGAAATCAGTTCCATGGCACAACAGTTCCAGCACTTACACCACCACATCCAGACGCAGCAATGCGATCGCTAAAGTCAAACTCTACCTTTTCCACTACCGGCTCTTCAAATTCTTTCTTAATTTCTTCCATCGGTTTTTCCTCCTTCCTTTGTTATTTATATAAAACTACAATATGCCATCACCACTAGAGCTTACCATAGAATTATATCTCCTTTATTCCACACGATTTGAGTGCCTATCCGGCCGTGATGAGTCCCGCTTCATCCAGCTGCTTTATCGTTTTTTTCACTGACTCTGTCGCTTTATCAAGAGCGATATTGTATTCCTCGGTCAGACACTCGGCCACCTCTTCTGCTGTTTTCTTCTCATTCAGCTTTTCAAAAATAAAAGCACCTGTATCATTTAACATGACAGCGCCGTTATATTCCTTTACAAGGACGCCGGTTGGCATAACAAGATTCATTCCCGGCATTTTTCTTAGAACAAAGCCTTCCTTAATCATTAGGTTTCTCCTTCCTCTCCTGCTCCTTTTTTCTCAATATATTCAACCGCTTTCTCCGGCTCTTTCTTTGTGATTCTTTGACATCTTCATAACATAACTCCCATCCTTCAATGTGTTTTGCATACCTCCAAAACACATGCGAATATAAACCACAATAATCCGCATTCCAGGGTTTACTAGATCCATTATAATGAAGAATCTTCACTGCCCGAAAATCCACCCTCTTTCCTGTCATTTCAATCGGTTCAAATATTCTGATCCAGTTATATACATGCGGATCCACATAATACACTTGATTGTAAAATACCGCGTTTAATACATCCTGGTCTGCAAAAAACAAATGCTTTCCCAGATACTGTACATATTGCATGTAAATATCCGGATCTATGTGTTTTTGTATTTCCTCCATATCATATAAGATCACGCCGGCGTTAAATGGTTTGGCATCTGACGGTAAAAAAAGTCTTTTCAATACATCCGCCCTATTACTTTCATTTAAAAAGCCCAGATCGCATGCAGCGATCAGCTTACCTTTTAGATCCATATGATAAAAATCGCTCAAATCACCCCGTACAATCGTATCTCCATCCAGCCAAAGAATTCGCTCGACAGATTCAGGCAATAATTTTTGTGCTAGAAGTCTGTAATAGGTTTCCTTGCTGATCCACTTTTCCGTATGATAGCCTTCAAACTCTTTTTCAGAGATTCTGATATACTCAGCCTTGGAATGTCCTGCTTTCAAAAGAAGCGCATCTATTTTATTCTTTTCGTTTTCGGTTAGTTCCGAATGAAGAACATAGACGACGATCTTCTCCTTTGTATGAACCATTAAAGAATATAGCATCGTCATCGTAGGCAAAAGATAATTATTATTCGTAGCCACTAAAATGTTAATATTATTCACCCTCTTTTCTCTATACGCATGTGACTGTGCAACTTGACTTCAAACTCATCAGCAGAATCCATAAGTGTCAGCACCATATCCCAATCATGCTTGCCAAAGCAGAACTCTTGCAATTCCCCTCGTTTTTTTGCGCTTAAAAACAAAGCCCGGATATGTTTGATGTAATCCTTTCTTATTTTCTCAGGTATCCTCCATAGAATAAATTGGTTATTCACATAATAGTAATACCAATAAACCGGTAAAAACTTATGAAACTCCTCCCTGGTCTTGATATAACTATAGATAAAGCCGTACTCCCTCTCCATAGCCAGATAATTCGCTATGCTTGTGGAGGAACCGGGTGTATCTGACTGATAATGGCAGCCCGCCTGATTGGCCAGGACCATTCGCCGGCAATTACATAAAACCTGGAAATAAAATCCATTATCATCATAGGTCGCACCATATGCTTCATTGCAGCGAATATGATAGTTATTTAAGAATTCTCTTTTATAGATTCCCGTCCATATCATATGGGAACATTTAAAAGATCCTTCTTCTAGTTTCTGGGGATTTAAGACTTTATAATAAAGGCTTCGATATTCAGTACAGTTACAATAGGTTTCATCTTTGCTCTCGCCCTCAATAAACCGCATGAAATCACCCCTGACTACTTCTGCTTCCATAACCTTTGCCACATTATAGTAGGCGTCAAGCATATCCGGATCCATGAAGTCATCAGCATCCAAGTTGGCTATGTACTCCCCCCGAGCCATCTCAATTCCCAGATTTATTGAATGGCCATGACCGGAATTGGCCTTATGCAAAACCCTGATCCTATTATCCTTTCCTGTCCAGTTATCGACCATCATTGCCGTCCGGTCAGTAGAACCATCCTCTATCACAATCAATTCTATCTCTTTCAATGTTTGGTTCAGCACACTTGCTATCGCTCGATCAATATACTTTTCACAATTGTATGCGGCCATAACAACAGATACTTTTATCATTCTTATACCTGCCCAAACTCTCTTTCAATATCAAAATAGTATTTCCAGGCTTCACAGACTGATGCGTCGCACTGATTTCTCTTTGCATACTGTCCATGCTCTCTTGGACAATACCTGCATTCGTCATGATACTCACAGGTATGGCACTTTTCGGGAATCGAATAATGAGCCATTTTATCATTTATGTGTTTCCAGGCCCTCTCAAAGCCCATATCCTCTAATTTGACAGAGATCAGATCCTCCGGAAAGTTCAGGCAGGGTTTCATTATGCCCTCCCAGCTGACAGCAAATGTACATGTTCCTGCATTACATTTTAATTCCTTTGTAAACCCTGTTTCATAAACAAACTCATCCTCATTTTCCGCCTGCTTTTGCTCAAAGAACTCCTTTGTAAGCTTTATAATCTCTCGATGATTCTCTCTCGTCAGATCGAACTCTTCCTTTGTTCGATCTGTGTTATCATTTGGCTCAATGAGCATTTTATTTACATTTGTGCGCACATCAAAGGATTTTGCCAATGACATGATATCCTTTATATACGGCATCATATATTTGCTTGGAACAATTTCTAATGTGAGCGGAAGCTGATTTGCGATCAGATTTTCAATATTGCTCTTTACCTTTTGAAATGCTCGCTTCCCAGTAACCGCCTCATAAGAATCGTCATTACAGCCATATAATGACACATCAATCATAAACGGCTGATACTGATTAAGTTTTTCAATTACATTCTTTGTTAATAACAAACCATTTGTCTTTACCCGAACCTGAATGCCCTTCTCGATCAAATGCATATAAATGTCCCAAAAGTCAGGATGAGTCATGGCTTCTCCACCTGTAAGAAGCGCAGATATCATTCCTTTTTCAATGGCGGCATCCATAAGTTCAATCCACTGATTTCCGTCAAGCATTCTCTCACTGTATTGGGGATCGTATAAATGCACATAACACATTTTGCAGTCCAAATTACAATATGGCGTCAGTTCAAACGCCCCAAAAACCGGAATAGCGTTTTCATTTGCATTGTCAATAATTCTTTTTAAAAACTGTTTGTTGGATATATTTATCATGTTTTCATTTACCGCGTCATTGCTCTTACTAAATCTACCGCTTCCTGATCTGCTCTGTTTTGCAAATGATAGAACTCCACATCATTTGCAAGTTGCCACATCAGACTGCTCGTATCATCCATCGCTGCCTGATCCCACATCGGCATCATTACCTGATTGAGTAATACCTTCATAGAATCCATGCTGTTTAACCTCGTCAGCTTATTAACTTTTGCCTGCTCTAAAGAAATCAGTGCACGTACCGGCACCATTTTCTGACGAAACAACCCGTCTTTACCATCCCATGGCATTCCGCATCCATACCATATCCCGTCTATTTTGAAAAGTGCCGGACGGTCTCCGCTGAAAAAATCCGCATTTTCATATTGCTTCCAAAGCTTTGCCTGGGTAGACTTTCCCATTCCTGACGGTCCCAGAAAAACGATTCCCCGACCGTCTTTTTCAACAAGTGAAGCGTGCAGAGGAAGCCCAGATATTTTCGTAATACCGCTTTCACAAGCCACCCTTATTAGAGAAGAACTCGGAAAATGATCATTTGCCATATACAGAGTCATATTCTTATAATCCCTGGCACATACCAGAATGCTATTCTGTCCGCTCTCATGCTCATTTTCACAAAATACCCAGTAGTCAGAAACATCGTATAAGTCAAATCTTTCTGTATGGCATACAATAGATTTTGGATCAAGATCATAGTACCTTTTTGGCACTTCATCAAACTCCCGGATTACCAGATTAAATCCATCATGATAGTCGATCGGCCAGAGAAACTCTTTTAGATATTCCGGCAGCTCAAAGTTTTCTTTTTCACAGGAAATGGATAACTTGCAAAATGCAAAATATAAACTATACTCTTTCAATTCTCCGCTAAAACTCCTTCATTTCTCAACGAGCTTAAGAATGCATCCACACTCCTTTGCGCAACCTCCTGTTCAATGCCATACTCATTCATTAGGGCGGCAACCAAATCCTCTTCCTGGCATTTCCCATCCAGCTTTCCCCACAAAAAAGCACTTGTATCATTCAAACGAAGAATGCCACCAAATTTCTCTTCCTCGTCACCGGTTGCCACAACAATATTTTGAACACCAACCTTCATTAGTTTAAAACACTTTTTGATATACATAAAACTTCTCCTCATCTATCTCGCCTTTTTCTGCCTAAAAGCAAAAAAGGTGATGGTTCTGCATCTACCTCTCCTGTCCTTTAGCTCTTTTCTTGAGCCTATGCTATCTAATATAATAGCAAAACCAGCCGGAAAATCAATAATCAGTGCGAACAATTCGCAGAAAAACACACTTTCGCATAAAAATGCCCATAGCTATCAGCAACCGCCAATAACTACAGGCATTCACTTCTGTCGGAACTACTCACTCGATTCACTTGTGCAGCGTTACTTCCACGATTTCGGGGAAGTTATTCAATCTCTGTGGTATGACGCTGTTGCCGAGACCTCTGCTGATGAACATCGTCATCTTTTCCCCGTCGTCTCCGAAATCATGCATTCCCTCGTATAACTCAGGAAAAAATTCAAACTCCGGTGAGATAAATCCGCCCTTTCCCGGGATGATGAACTGACCGCCATGGATATGACCGGAAAAAACAATGTCTGCTCCAAGTCTTTGGTATGAATCCGCATAACCGGGCTCATGGGCAAGACAGACGGTCAGCCTTTCCGGGTGCGTTTCCTTAAGCTCCGACGGCGGCAGCGCAAGGCTCTTGTCCGCAACTCCTATGAGCGTATATCCGTCAACTTCTGTTTTTTCATTATCCAGAAAATTTACACCCAGTGCCTTTATTCTCGTCAGAAAATCATCAAAATCCTCACCCGAAAGCCTTGCTTCGTGATTGCCGGTCACATAGAAAACAGGTGCGATTTTGATGGCACCCTCAAAAAAATCATATGCCCGGTCATAATTTGTAAATGTGCTGTCCACCACATCTCCCGTCACGAAAATGATATCCGGCTCCAGCGACTCTATCTTTTTGACCAGAATTTGCTCATGAGGACCGTAGAACTGATTGTGAAGGTCCGAGATCTGGACTATCTTATAACCGTCAAGCTCCGCCGGCACATCCGCACAGGAATAATCGTACTGCGACACCGTAAGATGCAGGTTCTGAGTCAGACAAAACCAAATAACTATACTCCAGACCAGCACCATCGCGGGTACTGTAATATAGAATTTTTTCTTCCGTATTTTATGATGAAAGATCAGCATGGCGAGCAGACTTCCAAAAGCTCCGCCTATGACCGCAAAAAATATGAGCCTCTTCTCCGGAATCCTTCTCTTTCCCTTTATGGCCATCAATTTGTCATAACCGTACAGGAAAAAAGAAAAAACATTGATCAGGACCATGTATATGATATTTAACATAACTGATTACCACTTATCGGTTTTAATTACCTTGTTCAGTTTATTGACTGCTTTCTTGAACTTCATCTTGCCGTAAAACAGAATCACTGCTTAAACCCAGATGTTTTCTTTTCTGTTCACAATATAGAATCCCTTTTCATTGAGGGTGTTCTCCCTGTTGTAGAGCATTGGCGTGTTGTCCATCTGCATGAACACCGCCCCTGCCTGCTCGGTGATGCACTGCATCGCAGCGGTATCCCACTCACAGGTGAGTCCGAAACGATAATAAACATCGGCTTTTGCTTCCGCCACCATACAGCCCTTCAAAGAACTGCCGGCAGATTTCGTCTCGGAGATGATGTCCTTATGAGCCTCTATAAGCGCTGCCTCTTTTTCGGAAGAGTGAGATTTACTGCCCACCCATACGAGTTCCTCAAGCTTATCGGAAACAGCAAGTTTCGTAACGCTGCCATCGCTTCCGCTCTGCTTAAAGGATCCGGTCTCTGTTGAAGCATAATAAAGATCCTTTGTCACCGGCACAAATATTACGCCCAGTATGGGCTTTTGCCTGTATACCAGGGCAATGTTCACCGTGAATTCACCGTTTCTCTTGACGAACTCCTTGGTGCCGTCCAGAGGATCCACTATAAAACAATAGTCATTTGACATGCG
>JAILBP010000089.1:0-3201 GCA_024680835.1 Lachnospiraceae bacterium
AATGTAAAAACATGCTGGACAATTCCGGTATAGAGTGGACATATCGTGGTACAGTGACCGGAAATCAGGTTTTCAGGGCTTTTTCCGCAAATGATGTTTTCCTGTTCCCTACCATGGGAGAAAACTTCGGGCATGTGATCAGCGAAGCGCTTTGCGCAGGTTGCCCTGTCATCACGAGTGACAGAACGCCGTGGAACGATCTGTCTGAGCACGGTGTCGGCTTTTCACTGAGCTTACCAAATGCGGAAGAAGACTATCATGAATGGACAGATGCGCTGAAACACTATGCGGAAATGTCCGCTGACGAGTTCGCTGAGGTTTCCGAAAACTGCGTTTCTTACATCCGTTCAAAGATCGACATAGACAGCCTTAAAGCGGCTTACAGGGTGATGTTTGAGGATGAGATGGAGGGAATAAGTGTTTTCAGTCATACAGTATCTCGATATCAAGATCCACCGGACCTTTGACACCGTCGACACTGCCTGTGTCGGAGTACTGCCAGTAGGTGTAGTCGTAGGGAGTCTGGGGCAGCTCTTCGTAGTCGGCGTACCAGATTTTGTAATCCTTCAGGATGCCGAGATCCAACTTGAATGCCTGCCACAGCATGTTGCAGTAAACACAGGGGTCGTAACCTTTTTCTTTTACGGTCTCGCAAAAGGCGATGGAGTTGAGGGTGAACTGTTCACCGGTGACACCATCGGTGCGGGCGGAATCGTTCATGATGCTCTCGGGATCAAATACTATGGGCATCTTCAGTTCTTCCGGTGAAGTGATACCGGCTTTCTCCAGTATATCAAATACATATTCGGCTTCTTCGACGGCTTCTTTTTCATTTATGGCCTGGGAGAAGAAGTATACGCCCACATCCAGTCCTGCGGTGAGGGCATTTTTAATATTTTCTACGGCTTTGCTGTCTTCATTCAGGCTTCCGGTGCCGTAGCCTCTGAAGCCTGCGCGTACAAATACGAAATCAATGCCGCTGTTTTTGACCTTCTCAAAATCCACATCATCCTGGTAGAATGAGACATCTATACCGAGCCTGTGTTTTGTGCCGGTTATCTCTATGCCGTTGTCCGTGATCCGGTAGACATCGGAAGAAATGCGGACCGGGTTTGCATCCTGGTTCAGGATCTCTATGTGACTGTTTCCGGCCACATCCCGGAAAACATGTATATCCTCGGGAGACAGGGTTCCGTCCTTCAGTTTGATGAGCGCATCTGCATTATCGGCAGATAATCTGTAAAGATCTTCAAGATTTAAGGGGTGAGCAAGTTCAATATATGGAAGCGCATCTTTATCCTTTTCCTTTTTGTTTTCCTTTTTATCGTCGGAATTGTCGGAATCTCCGGTACTGCCGGCGTCTTCGGTCTGATCGGCGGTTTCTCCGGTATTGCCGGTATCCCCGGTCCGATCGTCGGCCTCGGAGGAATCGTCGTCTGCTTCGTCCCCGTTATACGGGGAAGTTTCGGAAACGTCGGCGTAATCTTCATATCTTATGAGTATGCCTTCGCGTTTCAGGGACCATTTGAAGGTGTAGTCGCTGTAGGAATACACAACACCCATCATGTCCTTTGTGTCTTTTGCGCGCCATGCAAGGATAAATTCTTGAAAGCCGTCGTCGTCCACGTCTTCGATGGTGAATCTTTTGATGGCATTTTTGAAATAGTCTGAGCCGTATTTTTCGTCATAAAGATTCTGTCTGTCGTAGGGAAGCCTGCATTCGTTGCACAGAGTATTGAACATTGCATGATATGCCATCGATGACAGTTCGCTGAGATCTGCTCCGTCTGAGTGGCGTAATGTTTTTATGCGTGGGTCATCACTGATCTGTGTTTCTGATACGGTGTTGTCGGACGCGTTGGTCTGGTCGTCCTGCACAGTTGTGGAAGCTGCCTCATTGTCTGATACGGAAGCTATAGTGTCGCCCGATACTGTAGTGTCGGCAGAAACCGTTGAGTTGTCTGTGGAAGTGGGGGCTCCTGCGGATGATGTCTGATTGCTCTTGCATGATGTGCATAACACAGATACTATAATGAGTAATGATATAAAAATGTTTTTTTTCATTGTGTGCACCTTTGTGTAATTATGATACAATAATGTTACTGTTCACAGTCAATATTATGTAATAGGCAGGCTGTCAGCTTGCTGAACAGGCTGCCTGTGAATAGTAACAAATAGTCTTACTGATAGTTTAGAAAATGTTATTATGGATGTCAAGGGAGCATCTTGAATAGGAGGAGATTCGATGCAGGATCTTACAGTCATCATCATAACTAAGAATGAAGAAAAAAACCTGCTCAAATGCGTAAGATCGCTGGGTGAGCTGCCAAAACGGATAGTGGTAGTGGATTCGGGTTCTACAGACAGAACCTGTGCCGTGGCAAAAAAGCTGGGGTGCGATCTGTATTTCCATGAGTGGCAGGGCTATGCGGCGCAGATAAACTGGGCGATGGATAATACAGGTATCGATACTGAGTGGATCATGAGGATGGATGCGGATGAGGAGTTGCTGCCAAAGCTTCGTGATGAGCTTGAGACTACGTTGTCTTTTTTCGAGAAGGCAGATAAGGACAGGAAACATATGGATCCGGAGTGTGTGAACGGATTTTCATTGCGAAGACGCATTATATTTATGGGAAAATGGATCCGCCACGGAGGGGTTTATCCCACATATATGCTGAGGGTTGTGAGGCGCGGACATGCACACTGTGAGCAGAATATCATGGATGAACACCTGGTATTGACGGACGGCAGGGCTATTTCGCTGAAAAATGATTTCATCGACAAGAACACAAAGACGCTGGAATGGTGGACAGACAAGCACAACCGGTATTCGGATCTTGAATTGCAAAACTACCTTATAGGAAGAGATGCGGTAAAAAAAGGCTGTGCCTGCAAGTGCAACTGTAAATCGGAGCCGGAACGCAGTGAAGGCAAAGAACAGGATATAAATGAACAGGGCACAAATGAACAGGACACAAACGTAAGCCCCGGTCTTTTCGGGACCCAGGTCGAGAGACGCAGATGGCTAAAGAATGCGTTTTACTACAACACACCTCTGTTTTTAAGGGCGCGCCTGTATTTTATCTACAGATACTATATCAGACTGGGATTTCTGGATGGACCCGAAGGCCGGATTTTTCATTTTTTACAGGGATATTGGTACCGCTTTCTGGTAGATGCTAAAATCTATGAACATGA
>JAILBP010000227.1:0-2965 GCA_024680835.1 Lachnospiraceae bacterium
CTGTACAAAACATCATGAATATTTGCAAGAACTCTTGTCCTCATGAACAGTTCCATCATGACTTCCAGATCCTCCAGGATTGCTTTTTCCCTGAACGTAATGCCGTCAAAGAGCTCCCGTCTGAACAACCTGCTCCAGAGATATCCACCTCCGGCTATAAGCGCACTTCGTTTTGCATCGTCAAGCTCTCCGCACAACCCGTCAGACGTCTGCAGAATACAGGTATCCGAAGCTTCATCAAAATACGCTGCATCCACCATGTCCGCATTCTCATCCTCCGCCCTTTTCAACAGCTTCTCGTACATGGTGACATCCACCATATCATCACTGTCCGCAAAACCTATATAATCTCCCGACGCATAAGCAAGCCCTGCGTTTCTGGCTCCGCCCGGACCACTGTTTTCCTCCAGATTGACTATGATAACCTTATCTGAAAACTGTTTCTCACAGTCCAGCAGAATACGGAGACTTCCGTCCGTAGATGCATCATTTATAAAGATCAACTCTATGTCTTCAAGTGTCTGATTTACCAAATTTGAAATACATGCCACCAACGTTTTTTCGGCATTGTATACAGGCACTATGACTGACACTTTTGGCATGTTCTTTCTCCTTCATCCCGTCAATCCAAAAATGACTCCAAAAATTCCCGAAGTTTTTCGTTCCTCACCAAGATCACATCTGCCAAACATGCTCCCGGCGCATGCATGTACTGCCGCAGCATTTCCGCAGACATTTCATCATCCCGTCCCGTAACTTTTATATCAAACGGGATCACAAATATAAGCTCCCTCACGTCGTCACGTATTCTTTCCGCAAAAAAATCGCTGTCTGTCTCCGTAATAAGACTGTACCCATCAAAGGGATCTTGAATATATACCCTGTCAGGCTGTTCCCTTTTGATATCATATCCCTCTGCCGGAGAGGCCGATAACCGTTCTTTCAAAACCCCTGTCAGAACCTCTCCGATTTTATTTCCGAACTCATCCTTGTATTGATAAGGCAGAGCGATAACCTTTATATCATTACCAAGTTCCTGCTCCATCAAATGCAACGTTTCAAAATATTCCCATTTTGAAACATCCCGTATCAAAAACACAACTTTCTCACGAGCATGGTCTTCGCCGTCTGCATGTGTGTTTCCGGCTTTTGACCCCGGTCGGTACGCAGACACAAGTTCAACCCGCTGATGTTTTTCGGATCCCGCGCCGGGATCGGTTCTCTCCCCAAAACCTCTTTCCAGGTATCTGTCATCCGGATCCATCAACTTATAAACGGGGTAATCATGCCTCGCACCACCGCGATGTGATCTTATATACTCACCGTAGATCGTCTTCAAGACATTGTTATATCCCGCCGGAACTGCGATGGTTATGTTTTCAAAATCAAGACGAACGGAGCCATCATACCAGCTCCTGTCCCTAAACTTTCCCTCGCCTCCGGTGATAACGTCAGCTATATATGCAAGTTTCCGGCCCTTATCTTCCACCGACAGTGCTGCAAGCTGATCCGCCAACACCCACAGATAGGATCTGACATCTCCTGAGCGGTCAATAGTCAGATTCAGAAATTTCTCTATTGACCGAAGATATCCCTCCATGCTGCCCTCTTTCACATATTGATCAAAATGATGGGCAGCGTCATAAACAATGTTATACAGTGCCTTCTGGCTGTTCCACAGTTCCGGATCGTCCGACACCGTATCTATGGGAAAAATATCGATCCCTGTGGGAAACGGACAGCCGTGATATGTCCTGATGAAATCCGGGGCCGTCTCTATCCGCACGGAATTGGTGATAAAAGCCTTTGAGTTATCCGGCACGATGCCGCCCTGATGGTCATATATAACATATCCTTCCGGCAGCTCATCCTTCAGGATATTCAAAAACCGCTGATACTCCCCCCTCAACATGGAAACATCCATATCGTCGTCCCACGGTATAAAACCGCCGTGTCTCACGGCTCCGAGCAGGGTTCCGAAATCCGCATAGATAGTAAAGCCATACTCACACGCAATGGAATCGATCAGATAAAAAACCTCCAGTGTCGCCGCCCGGAATCTTTTCATTTTTTCTGAGATAAAATAGCCGTTCTTCACTTCCGGCTCAAAGTATTCCGGTGAAAAATCCAGCATACCAGCTCCTAACTCTTTATGATGTCATCAGATATACAACTCCAACTTCTTGGCAAGTGCCGGATCCTTATCCGTATATTTTCTCAACATATCCTGCTGTTTTGCGTAAAAGGGATAATCGTGCGGGTGTCTTTTGTCAAATCTGAAATACTCGCCGTACCTGTCACGCAATATCTTTCCGTATCCTACCGGCACCGGGATGGTAGTATTCTCAAAAGGTATCTCCACTGTACTTCTGTAATATTCCGCCGGCTCATGCAGCGTGTTCCCCGTATGTACCGCAAAACCCACTTCGTCCGCATCATAAGGACCATACATTGCACATACACTGTCCAGCAGAACCAAAAGCTGATGGCTCATGTCGCCGTCACGGTCAAAATTCATCCCGACCAGGGCTTCCACCTGGGCAGTGACCGCTTCACGTTCCTCGACATTCACTCCCGCCATTCCTTCCCTGTACATTGACGCTGTATGTGATATCATCTCTATCAGCGCATTCATGAGTTCCCGTTCCGAAGGCTCCCTCGGTATGTAATCTAACGGGAACACGTCGATCCCCACCTGAAAGGGGCACCCTTTATACCTGTCCAAAAAATCCGGTGCCCAGCTGACATACATAGTGTTGACCACACGGCTCAACATCTCTTCAAATCCCGGGTTATTTCTCTCGTTCAGCACGATAAGTCCATCCGGCCATTCATCCTGTGCTATGTTCAGAAAACGATTGTAATCCTCCCGCAGCATCATGATGTCCAGATCATCATCCCAAGGGATAAATCCTCCGTGCCTCACTGCTCCGAGGAGAGTTCCCCAGGCCGCAAACCATTTTAT
>JAILBP010000029.1:0-3148 GCA_024680835.1 Lachnospiraceae bacterium
TGCATCTGTACTCCGTGTTGCCGGTCTTTATAATGTATCTGAATACTTTATCCCTGCCGGTTGATGATCTTAGAGACAGATTTTCTCCATCCGGATTAACCGTTTCCGGAGCATCTTCCACAATCCTGCATATCTCTACTACCTGCTCATCGCATCTGACTTCAACCCCCAGGCGCTCAGCCTCCATGAGAAGCGCCGACGCAACCGTTCTGGCCTGCTCATTATACGGATAAAAGTATCCGTCTATGTCTTTGGTCATCATACCAATGTTTTCAAAAAAAGCTATGAGGCTGTCTCTGTCAAATCTACTCACTATATCACGTATCTTTGCCGCATTGCTTCCCCTGTACACATCCCCGTCCATGACAAAATTTGAGAAATTGCACCTGCCGTTTCCTGTCGCATACAGTTTTTTCAGAGGCTTTTCATTTTTTTCCAGTATGAGGACACGCAAGCCTTTTCCGGCCGCCCGGATCGCCGCCATAACGCCGGCGGGGCCGGCTCCGACTACCGCTACGTCATAACTGTGTTTGGATGTTATTGAAGTCATATTTTTCCCACTTATCATTTTCATTAACAGATCAAAAAACGTTACTATTCACAGCCACTTTACATACATTCTACAGGCTCACCCTGACATCGGCAATCTGCTCAGCAAGCTGGCAGAATTGCCTTGTCGGGCTCTACTGCCGCTATCGCGGCTGCCTGTATCATGTATATAAAGTGACTGATTCCAGTCAATATCATATAGCATACAGTCTGCTCAGCAAGCTGGCAGCCTGTATACTACATGATATTGGCTGTGAATAGTAACTCTGCCTTGCCATAATCCCGCAATTGCTATATAATAGCACGAATGTGAGCATTCGGTCAATGATGCAAGAAAGGATCTCAATATATTATGATTTGGGTATTAAATAACTGTGCTCTTCTGATCGCAGGAACTGTTGCCGCCATCATGGGCATCAGTTTCTTCTGGCGAAATAAAGAAGCAACGGGACACATTAGGTACTATATTCTGTTATACGGCATATTCTCAGCATTATGGTGCCTGAGTTACGCGATGATCGGTTTCATGACGGATCTGAGTCTCTGTCCTTATATAAGGATACCCGGCCTTACGGCAATATACGGCTTTCTCATAAATGAGCTTTTCCTTGCGACTGAGATGGTGGGTCTTCCAAAACCCGTCACAAAGGTCATACGCATATTCTGGTGTGTTGCTTCCGTTGTCACGCTGATAGTATACTCCAATATAAATCTTGATATTTTCGTTCGTGAAGACGGATACACCAGATTTTACGCAAATCCCGATTATATTCCGTTACGTTCCGTACAAAGCGTTTATGAGATCCTGATGTTTTTCCAGCTGTTCATACTGGCTCTTATCTGGTACAAAAAGACGAAGCTGAAACGTTCCAAGAAATTTCTGTCCATACTGATAGTGGCAAATTTTTCCATAATATTTTTCACGATCCCGGACTCCGTTTTTCCTTTTATCGGTCTGCCGGGCATCCCGACTTCGGGTATCGGCGGGGCCGTCTGCACAATCGTCATGTGGTACGGCTCCATCGTCCTCAATTCTTTTGATGTGAGCGTCGGCAACATATCCGGAAGACTGTTTGATTTTATCGAGGCAGGTGTGATCGCATTTGACGGGGACAGACAGATCTCCATCATGAATACCTATGCCAAAGCCCGCATCGGAAACGGCGCAGAATGTGAACTTCATGATCTTTTCAACGTCACCGAATCAGATATAAATACAATGTTTGAAAAGAGCGCCAATGAGATCTATTCCACCAACCTTTGGGATAAAAAAGGTGAGAAAGCTTATTCCATAAAGCTCAATTCCGTAAAAGATACCTACGGCGAACCATACTGTACTCTGATGGTATTCGCCGATGTCACGGAGGAGATCGAGCTGGCGGATAAATATGCCGTTGCAAGTCAGGCGAAAAGCCAGTTCCTGGCCAACATGTCTCATGAGATCCGAACCCCCATCAACGGTATTATGGGCATGAACTCTATATTGCTGGACGAGCTTGATGACGGCAATCTCGAAGAAGTGCGCAGAAGCGCCAATAACATCAACAGTGCAAGCCAGACTCTTCTGTCCATTGTCAATGATATCCTGGATATCTCCAAGATCGAATCCGGCAAGATGGAGCTTCTGCCGGTAAAATATGATATTTTCTCCGTGCTGAACGATTGTTACAACATGACATTGTCCAGAGCAGAGGAAAAAGGACTCAAATTCGTCGTTGATGTCGATGAAAATCTCCCATCCGTTTTATTCGGCGATGAGGTCAGATTCCGGCAGATCATCAATAATTTCCTGTCCAATGCCGTAAAATATACGCAATCCGGCGAAATCTCCCTGCGTATTCAGGAGTTGTCACAGGAGGATGACAACGTCAGGATGTTCGTGGAAGTTACAGATACCGGTATGGGCATCAAAGAGGAAGACTTAAGCAAGCTCTTCAATAACTTCACCAGACTCGAAGAACAGCGTAACCGCAATATCCAGGGAACCGGCCTCGGTCTCTCCCTCACTGAAAAGCTTGTGAAACTCATGGGCGGAGAGATCCATGTTTCCAGCGAATACGGCAAAGGCTCAACCTTTAGCGTCATACTGTCACAGAAGGTCATAGACCCCACTCCCGTAGGCAATTTCCACGACAGATATGTAAAACTCGCAGACCAGAAAGACAAAACCGCTCTGAAGATCAATATTCCCGGCGCACGAATCCTCGTCGTGGACGATGTGAACATGAACATTCAGGTGGTAAAGGGCATGCTAAAACATACCGGAGCCCATATAGACACTGCAACAAGCGGCACTGAATGTCTTAATAAGATCCGCAGCACTCACTATGACCTGATCCTGTTAGATCACATGATGCCCGATATGGACGGTATAGAAACCTTTGAGCACATCAGATCCGAAGACAATCACCCCAACACAGGCACTCCGGTGATAATCCTGACAGCCAATGCCATCGTCGGCGCCAAAGAAATGTACATAGAGAAAGGCTTTACAGATTATCTTTCAAAACCGATCCGCAGGAACGAGCTTCTCGCCATGCTGCGAAAATATCTTTCGCACTACCTGCAAAATGCTGATTCTGAAGACGGAACCGAGAAA
>JAILBP010000107.1:0-8568 GCA_024680835.1 Lachnospiraceae bacterium
CATAACAGCCTGACACGGATATGTAAAGGATCCGGGTCAGGCTGTTTCGGCTAAAATAAGATTGCATCGAATTTTAGCCGGAGTTTTTTGGCTTATATCATGCAAAAGCCAAACCCTGCCACTGCTTAATACCCGGTGTCGGGAAGGCGTTGCATGTACAGGCAAAAAATTTACACAGATATACGTAACAGATACAACAACCGGATCAAGTCTTTTTTGCAGCAGGGGGCGGTTTAGGGATGATTCAGAAAACATACAGACTGGATAGTATAGATGATATAGGGAAGATTGCCGGGGAGATACGCGGTGCTCAGATACCGGCGGCTGATTCGGGAAGACTGCTGCTGGCATGGGCGCAGGTCTGGGACAAGGATGAGGTCGCTGCCTTCGCGCATGAGCTGGCGGAGCGGTTCCCGGAATTTATCATAGCAGGCTCAAACTGTCACAGTATAGAGGATATACTGGATAACGATCTGAGCGGGGGTAGCGGGAAAAAAGAATATATACTGTCATTCCTGTTTTTTGAGAGCTCACAGGTGTCTTTGCATGCCATAAGACACGGCTTTCGCGAGGAGGAAAGGGAAGGGCGCGAGCTAAGGGACATCATACTGGCTTCGGGGTCTGCCAAGGGTGTTTTTTTGATACCGCCGGACTATTACAGCTCAACGGAGCAAATCCTGAGAGAGCTGAAGGATATTCGCGGGATTCCCATATTCGGTATCAAAACCTCACTTCATGCCGGATATTGCAGCTTCGGTCATACTCCGGGCGGCGGAATGCTGAGGGACTGCCTTCTCGCTCTTATATTCTGCGGTGATCCCTTGGAGGTGAGAGTGCGGTACAACCTGGGGTGGACTCCTGTGGGAAAGGTTATGACCGTGACAAAGGAGGAGAACCCCTTCTTTGTGGATGAGATAGACGGACGCCCGGCATCCTGCGTTTACAACAAATATCTCGGATTGACAGATGCGCAGATAATCCCGCAAAATCTCAGCGAATTTCCGCTGATAATCGAAAGAAACGGGGTAAGGGTATCGCGTATCGGGATCTCCGGTCCGAAGCCGGGACAGCTTATATTCGGCGCTCCGGTGTATCTAAATGACAGGATAAGCCTAAGCTACGGAAATCCTGATGACCTGTTTGCCGAGGTCAGGGGAGATGTTGAAGATATAACGGCATTTGGCGCGCAGGCAGGGCTTCTGATAGTGTGTGCAAACAGAGTGATGCTGTTAAAGGAGCGTGAGTCGGAGGAGATAGAGCTGTACAGAAGCCGGGTAAAGGAACTGGTGTCTGTTTACGGATATGGTGAGCTGTTCTACCTTGACGGATGCGGCGGTGAGTTAAACAGCGCGCTGGTTTCAGTGGCTTTCAGGGAAAACGGAGCCGGCGGCAGCAGGCGTGAGGCCGAAAACATACAGGATACTCCCGTACATCAGGCTGCTCCTGTAACGGCGGAGGGGCTGATAGTGCCTTTCAGAGACCGGTTTTCAAGGCTGTTCAAGGAAATGTCGGGGGATCTGATCCGTGCGTTGCAGGATGCGGAGGATGCAAACAGGGCAAAGTCAGTCTTTTATTCCACTGTGTCACATGAGATCCGGACGCCGCTCAATGCCATACTGGGCATGAACGAGATGATCATAAGAGAGTGCGGCACCGGGAACGTCAGGGAATACGCGGCGAATATCAGGAACTACGGAAGGCTTTTGCAGCAACTGATCAATGACATACTGGACACGGAAAAGATAGAGGCGGGCAAAATGGAGATAGTTCCGGTGGATTATAATGTCCGCGAGGTCATGGATGAGCTGGCGGGGATGATAGAATACGCCGCGCGGGAAAAGGGGCTTGATTTCAGATATCTGCCGGATGACAAGGCGCCTATCGCGCTGAAGGGAGATGAGAAAAGGATACGCCAGTGCATACTGAACCTGCTCAGCAACGCGGTCAAGTATACCATGCATGGCGAGGTTGTGTTCAGGGTCAGATCACATTATATAGATGAAGACAACGTCGCGCTCAATATCAGCGTCAGGGATTCAGGAATAGGAATAAAAAAAGAGGACATAGAAAGCCTCACCAGACCATTTGAAAGAGTTGACAGGACCAGAAATTACGGCGTTGAAGGAACCGGCCTCGGTCTTAATATAGTAAACAGGCTGTTATCGCTGATGGACTCAAAGCTTGGCATCAAAAGCACCTACGGGCAGGGCTCCGAGTTTTATTTCACCGTGATACAGCAGGTGCCGGAAAATCCCGGTAAAAGCAGCATGCCCACAAGCCGTGCTACGGCAGATGCTGATGGGGGAGAGCTTGTGACGAGGGACGCGAGGATACTCATAGTGGATGATGCGCACATTAATCTGCATCTTATAGGTCTGCTGCTGAAAGACAGCCGGATAGAGACAGACACGGCTGCTGACGGCTTCGCAGCCGTGGAAATGGCTGAAAAAAAGAAATATGACATCATATTTTTGGACCGCAGGATGCCGGGGATAGATGGAGCTGAGACGCTCAGGAGGATCCGGGCTGACGGCAGGGGACTGAATTCAGATTCTGTTTTCATCCTGCTTACGGCAGACGATGGGGATGACATCCGGGATGCCGCTATCGGGGAGGGCTTTTCAGACCATTTGTCAAAACCATTCAGACCCTCCATGCTGGAGAATATCATCAGAAAATATCTTCCGGAGGAGAAGCTATGCTGATCAAACAAAGACCGGGCGCTTTTTTGACAAATAAAAGGGAATGTGGTACAATAAAATATATATTTTGTGAATAAGGGGAGGCAAGATCAACATGCATAAAAATAGTACATTCAAAAAGCTGGCAACATTGATAATGATATGCGCGGTTGCTGTTACGACAGTGTTCAGTATTCCCGCACAGGCAGCGGAGACACAGACTTACACGGTTACCGGTAAATTCCACCAGACCGATGCCAGATCAATGTTAAAGAAGGTCAATAAGTTCAGGACAGGAAAAGAAGCATGGTATTATGACGAACAGGGCTCAAAGTTGAAATTTGACAGCCTGAAGAAATACACCTACGACTATGAGCTTGAAAAGATAGCTATGCAGAGAGCTATGGAGATATCGGTTTTATTCAGCCACACGAGACCGAACGGCGAGTCATGTTTTTCTCTCTATCCACAGTCAACGTACAACATGATAGGCGAAAATATTGCCATGGGTACAGGGTCTTATATGACGGTTGATGCTGCATTTGAAATGTGGCAGGAGAACGATTACGGATACGAGGGACAGGGTCACCGCAGAAATATGCTGTCCGATGGTTTCAGCTGTATCGGTATTGCCTGCTTTGAGATCAACGGGGACAAATACTGGGTTCAGGAATTCGGAAATCCCAACAGCGGAGCAAAAAAGACGAAAGCCTGCAACAAGACTAAGACAAAAAAGATCAAATATGTAAAGCAGTAAAAGGTTTTGAAGATTTAATAGAACGGAGTTTCATGCTATGGGTCAGGCAAAAAGAGCCAGAAGCGGAATAGCTAATAATATCGGTATCAATTGGAAAGCCATTATGCAATGGCTTTCCTTTGCGTATATTACATACATCGTAGTAGTTTTCTGCCTTGTATGTCCCAAAGGTTACATAGAGTATGACATACTTAAGAGCAGGATGTTCTGGATCCCGTCTCTTGTGTTTGCTTTGTGTGAGGTTATCCTTTGGGCGGTTTCATTGGACAGACCGGATCATTTTAAGGTCGGTTACAGAGAAAAAAAAGACAAGATAGATTTTGTTATGTTTGCCATATTGGCGGTTTGGGCTGTCAGTACTCTTATAAGCTCGGATCGCACAATGGCTGTTTTTGGTGATAATTACAGATATCAGGGATTTCTGTATTTCGGACTCGCTCTTGCGGCGATGTTTTTGATGAGCCACATCGGAGGTTGGAATAAGGTCAGTACCGGCATACTCATGGTGGTACTGGCTGTTATTTATGTATGGCAGATGCTCAATTACTTTGGTATAGTCCCCTTTGACTGGCAGATGAACAGACAGTATCCGTTACTGGTGGCTTGTCTTGCCAACATTGACCAGAATTCGGCCTTTGACGGAGTGGCGATAGCAGCGGGAACAGCGGCATTTGTTTTCTGTAAAAACAAGATCATCAAAATATTGTGGGGCGTGATCAATGTTTTATGCGTCATGGGAGCCATCACAACACGAAGCGATAGTTTCTTCCTCGGTCTGGCCATAGGAACGGTCATAATAGTCGGTTACAGTCTGAAACATGCGGAATACATACGCAGCACAGCTGTCGCCATGGCATTGTATCTGGTGGGAATACTGCTGATCCGGTTTTTGGATTCGCGATACGGATACAGAGCTATCTTTTCAATCTACTATCAGAGCGCGGGCTCGACATTGATATGTTCGGAACATACCATAAAAATACTGGCGTGCCTGGTGGTTGCGTTTGCTGTGATCTCTGTTTTTTATCCCATGCTTCCCAAAAAGGTGTTTAAGTTCGTTCATATTGCGTACCTTGTTTTGATGGGAGGCGGCGCAGCCGCTGCTGCAGTTTATTTTACAAAGCTCTACTTTTCGGAATCGCAGAGCGAGCTGGCGTTGTTTGTAAGAGAGGCTTTTGCTTCCCGTGCGCCGATCTGGAAGTACTCATTTATAAATATGGGATATCAGGATACGGCACACCGTCTGTTCGGTGTCGGATTCGGTAATTTCAACCGCATTATGGACCGGTACAGTTCTGTGGTTTATACCATAAGGGAGTATGCCGAGCTTGCCGATGCTCATAATCTTTTTATCGACATGTATGTTGCTACCGGTATAGTGGGAGCTGTCGCGTGGATCGTTTTGCTGATATGTATCATAATAAAACTCAGAAGAGCTGCATCTCATTATCCGTGGGCTATGGTGGGTGTGATGCTGATGGCCGGTTTTATCACAACCGGTCTTGTAAATACCAGTCTTATCATCGTAACACCCTGGGTGTACATCGGAGTGGGAGCTATGCTGTATCAGGTGAGACTCAATGACAGAACGGACTCCGGGATTGAGACTGTTGAAGAAAAAACCGAAGAGCCGGTAACGGAAAAAGCCGGTATCGATAAGATGGAGTGGGCGGAGGTAAAACCCCAAAAGAGCAGTAAGTCCAAGGCTGGAAAGAGAAGAAAAAGATAAGCATTAATCTATACAAAGAAGGAAACATATCATGGGTCAGGCGAAGATTAAGGGATCAAAAACAAGCGCAAAGAGTACAGGTACCGGCAAAAAAACCACCGGAAAGACAGGCAAGTGGACAGGGTATACTCAGTGGTTTTGTTCCCTGTTTTTGATGTATATGTCGGTAATATATGTGCTGGTGTGTTACAAGGGGTACGTACAATATGACGTTTATAAGCGTAACATCCTGCTGGCCGGAGGTCTTGTGTTTGTAGTCGGTGCAGTGATGATGTGGTTTATGTGTCTGGAGGACAGGGTCCATCCGCACTTTGATTACAGCCTTAACGTTAATAAGATCGACTTTTTGATATACTGTGTTTTTCTGGTGTGGGGAGTGAGCTTCCTGCTCTGTGATGATAAAAACAGCGGATTTTGGGGAGACACATACAGGATGACGGGATTGTCGTTTATCGGTATTTCAATGCTGATCCTGTTTCTGATGAGTTATCTCAGCGATTGGAAAAAGATCAATACATACGTATGTATGTGTGTATTGGCGATCGTGTTTGTATGGCAGCTTTTAAATCTTTTCGGTGTATGTCCCGGAAACTGGCAGTTTGACGGCACATATCCGAATCTTGTGGCTTGTCTCGCCAATATAGACCAGAACGGTATGTTTGACGGTATTGCTATCGGTGTGCTGACAGCTGCATTTGTATTCACGGACCGGGATGAGCATAAAAAGGAAAAGATCGTTTACGGTGCTTTGATAGTGCTCTGCATGGCTGCAGGTATCTCTGTCAGGTCTGATACGTTCTTTTTCGGAGTTGCTGCCTCTGCGCTGATCATGGTGGGTTACACCATAAGGCACAGGGAGTATATGTTCTCCAATGCGTTAGCTATGGCGCTGTATTATGTGGGTATCATATTCATGCTGGTACTGGGTTCTGTTTTCGAATCGAGCCTTGGACTTTCGTTTATGGAAAGCAGCGGCGCAGGATTTATATATCAGATCCCGTCGCTGATCGCTCTTGGCGTCGTGGTCATAGCGTATCTCATTTTATCGTTTTATTCGTCAAAGGCACCGGAAAAGCTGTTAAAAATCTTGCATGTAGTGTATATAGCCCTGATCATCGTGGTATTGGCAGCAGGTGCGGTGGCTGTAGCGATACTGTACAATTCTCATTCGCAAAATGAGCTGGTGCTGACATTAGTCGGCGGTTTCAAAAGCCGTTTTGAGATCATAGACATAACATGGGATACATTTGTGGCACAGGATATAGTCACAAAGATGTTCGGAGTCGGATTCAACAATTACAGCAGAGTAATATATACGGTTCGTCCCGATACTTTGGAGCTGATGGACGGAAATATATTGGCGGATTCACATAATGTGTTCTTTGACATGCTGTTAGCGCATGGTATCGTGGGAAATATGGCATATTTTTCTTTCCTGATCGCATGCCTTACGGAAATGCGAAAGGCTGCATCAAAAAATCCCTTTATCATGATAGGTATCCTGGTGATAGCGGGATATCTTGCGACCGGTCTCATTAATTCCAATTTGATCGTAGTGACACCTTGTGTTCTGACAGCGATAGGTGTTGTGCTGAAAAAGGTCAGGGAAATAAATGTTGAAGCTTAGCAGGTGCTGTTATGATAAGGATAGTTAAAAAATTCAGATCAATACTGACCCGCGGACAAAAACTCCGGATTCTGGTAATAGTACTCCTGATGCTGATCGGAGGTTTTTTGGAGACTGTCGGAGTGTCCCTGATCGTGCCGCTTTTGACTGCAATGTTGAAAGAGGACTTTTTCAACACTAACCGGTATGCGGTATTGGTCTGTGATATTTTCGGTCTGCAGACACAGAATACTTTTATGATGTTCATGCTGCTGTCCCTGATCGCTATATTTATCATAAAGGATGCATTTTTGTTTTTTGAATACTATGTTCAGACCCGTTTTATCTGCAATAACAGGCTGGCATCACAGGAGCGGATGATGCGGGTATACATGAACAGACCGTATGAGTTTTATTTGAATTCCAGCACCGGTGAGATAATGCGTGTCATCTTAAATGATGTTTCCGGAACTTTTACACTGCTCACCACAGTGCTGTCTTTTTTTACGGAAGCTATAGTGAGTGTGGCGCTGATCATCGCAATATTCGTTATAGATGCTGTTATGGCGGCTATAACGACAGCGGTGTTACTGGTGGAACTGGGGCTTATCTATGTTGTGATAAAACCTGTCATGAGAAATGCGAGCCTCAAGCTCATGAAGGCCAACTCCAGCGCAAACAAGTGGATACTGCAGGGATTGAACGGCATCAAGGATGTAAAGGTCAGCACGAAGGAAGATTTCTTTGTGGACAGGTATCTTTTCTACGCAAGACGCGGTGTTTCTGCGGAAAAGCGCACAACGGTATTCAGTAATGCCCCCAGGCTTATCATTGAGGCTGTCACTATAGCAGCTATGCTCGGTCTGGTGATCATAGAGATGCTGATGGGAAAACAGATAGCTGATCTGATGCCACAGCTTTCCGCATTCGGTGTTGCGGCAGTAAGACTCCTGCCCTCCACCAACAGGATCAGCACCAGCCTCAGTATGGCGGCATCCGGAGAGCCCTTTTTGGACAGCATGATAAAGAACCTCAAAACAGTGGATGAGATGGAATGTTCGGACAGGGCGCTTGAGGAAGAGAATGCTGTATCATCGGGAAAAGGCAGATCCGGCTCACACAATGTAAGATCGGGTACGGCTGACAATAAAACGGCCGGATCCGGAAAATCAGGTAATCTGACACTGAACGAAAAATGTGAGCTTAAAGATATAACTTACAGTTATCCGGGTTCCGAAAAAAACGTTTTGGAAAATGCCAGTATGGTAATCCCGGTAGGAAGTTCCGTGGGCATCGTGGGAACCAGCGGAGCGGGAAAAACAACGGCAGTGGATATCCTGCTGGGGCTTTTGAGGCCATCTGCCGGTGAGGTATTGTCAGACGGTTTTCCGGTTGCAGGTCACAGATTGGAGTGGCTTTCACACATCAGTTATATCCCGCAGCAGATATTTTTGCTGGATGATACTATAAGGGCAAATGTTGCATTTGGCATTTCGGAGGCAGAAACAGATGATGAGGCTGTAGAGAATGCCATTCGCGAAGCCATGCTCTATGATTTTGTAAAAGAGCTTCCGGATGGGTTAAATACCACTATTGGTGAGCGCGGTGTCAGACTATCCGGCGGCCAGAGACAGAGAATAGGCATCGCCAGGGCACTGTACTCAAATCCGTCTCTTCTGATCTTTGACGAGGCCACCTCGGCCCTTGATAACGAGACGGAATCCGCCATTATGGAGTCCATCAATTCGCTTAAGGGCAAGAAGACCATGGTGATAATCGCCCACCGTCTTTCCAC
>JAILBP010000113.1:0-10219 GCA_024680835.1 Lachnospiraceae bacterium
TGTCCAAAGATACGGAAGACCGCGAATACAGACCTCTTGAATCTATAAAAGACAACTACCCGAAATATGTTGCCACTGCCGATTCACTTCTTCAAAAGCGCAACGGTATTGAACACATTAACCTCGTGGACTTCATGAGAAAAGGTAAAAACTTTTAATTTTAACGTGTGCGTTTTTGATTTTTTGTCATTTTCGCACACGTTAAATGTTTAATTCGAAAAATTATCAGTCTTGCGCTTTCCATCGATCCAAAATTCCTGATTCTACCATATATTTTGATCAATACATCCCTGAATAATCTATTGGATTTTTATACCGTGTTGCAAACTCATGTGTCTGTTATAGCCACATGTTCGTCAAAGCTTTCTCTTACTCCGATACTTTGGATTAGGTATATTGGAAGATAGGGCGGCTACACCGCCCGGATAGCGCAGCAAGCTGCGCATTAGTTCAATACTCTATGTATAAAGCGGGACGAACACCGACATAATCATAAGCTACGCTGAAGTAGAGGCTCGCGCCCGCGCTACCTTTGTTGCTGACACGGCAGGCGTCATCACTATTGCAGCCGGGGGAGCGCAGCCACCACCAGCCAAAAGTGCGGCCTATACAATTTTTTTTGTAACCACTAGATTTAAGGTATTCATTATAATCTGATTCGATTATGGTCCACATACTTAATCCGTTGACTTTGGCATACTGTGTTCCCTCAGTCATTAGTGCTTGTGAAGAACCGGACATATAATAATTATCCCACCTATTAAACTTGTAGTACTTTCGTATTTCAGACACGCTTAACAGGAACACATTGTCTTTTGTTGCTTTTCCGCCATCTGTGCCATAATATTTGTTATCCGGATTCGAGATTTTTGTCTTTACAATCTTCTTCTTTTCACCGGCTTTGAATGCGCTGTCGTAAAAGTCTTTGTTAAGCCACTTTCTCAATGTGCATGTCTCCCAGGTAACATCCTCATTTTTCTCGTTATACGGCTTAGCATCCAGAATATACCTACTTATTACAAGCAGCTTCCCATCTTTTACATCCAAAATCTCCCACTCTATGGGTTCGGCTCCGTTCTCTTTATTGCCATCCTGCTCATATGACCCAAAGGTAATATAGTCACCCTTTTTGTACTTATCTTTTGCCGAAACCTCGACCGGATTTGATGTTGCCACGACCGATACCATACATACCGCAGCAAGCAGCAGTGCCAAAAATTTCTTTGCCATTTTTCCCTCCTTCATCGTATGTGCTGAGTGTATTGTTTTACATTCCCGTGCTGGTAGCAACAATTTGAAGTCACGTCCTCTTTTCTGTCTCAGGAATGATTTGTCCGAAAAAGTGTACTTTTTCGGACAGCTATATTGAGAGTATACACACATGCTAAAAAGCCCGAAAGTCAATTAAACCATTGACTTTCAAGCTCTTATATGATACATTTTCTATGTTTCAGACATAACATAGGAAGAAACAAAAATCCGAAAAAGTACACTTTTTCGGATTTTTGCTTGTATGATCATTATTCTGTTGTCTTAATTCGCAATCTTTTTGCTTTGTCATGAAAAGTGGATTTAGCCATACCGCACAGCGCAGCAGCCCGGGTTAATGTGATCTGTTTTGTTCTTCACTGCTCGCAGACCTCCGTGAAATTTTCCGGAAGCGGCAGCTTGCGTCTGCCAAATTTTACGCCTCTTTTCTTTGCCGCCGCAATACCCTCAGCCTGTCGCTGTCTTATGTTGATGCGTTCGTTTTCGGCAACATAAGATAGCAGAGTCAGTACCAGATCACTGATGAAGGTTCCCAGCAGGTTTTTCTCCTTTCGTGTGTCCAATAACGGCATATCTATCACATAAATATCAGCACCAATGTCTTTAGTGATCAGCTTCCACTGTCTGATCAGTTCATCATAATCCCGCCCCAGACGGTCTATGCTCTTTATGCAGACTGAATCTCCCTGCCTGAGTTTCTTTAGCATCCTCTTGTATTCAGGCCGGTCAAAATCTTTTCCTGACTGCTTGTCCTTGAAAATGTTTTTCTCCGGTATCCCCTGCTCTTTCAATGCGATCATCTGCCTGTCTTCATGCTGTTCTTTTGATGACACCCTTGCATAACCGTAAGCCTTGCACATAACTTTAGTTTCCTCCGTTTTTATCCGGTTGTACAACAAAAAATGCCAAATAAAAAGCAGCGGTTTAATCCGCTGCCTTACTAAAATCAATATCAAATTATCTACAGGATGACCGCATCACCCATTCTGTTCCTGCGTTTGCTGCAGAGTCTTTTCGATCTCCTGTTGTCTCTGCTCTTCCGTCATTACCACCGATTTCTCCTGCGCCTCTTCATCGGCAGAAACATCCCTCGAAATGACCTGGTTTCTGCCGTGCTCCTTGGCATAGTACAGCCTGTTATCTGCTTCTTTCAACAGTGAGTCCGTATCGGCGCCTTCCCAGCCCGGCGTAACGCCGTAGCTCATGGTGACCTTTATCTCGAATTCTCCGCTCACTATGACCGTCTCCCGCAGTTCTTCCAGGATTTCACACAGAACGGCAGCCGCCTCGTCAATGGCATATCTTTCAAATACGAACAGGAATTCCTCACCACCCCATCTTGCCACAAAGCCTTTACCGGCCATATGTTTTTTCAGGGTTCTGGCAACAACACGCAAAACCTCGTCTCCCGCATCATGCCCGTATGTATCGTTTACTTTCTTGAAGAAATCTATGTCTCCGATGCAGACACAGAAACCGCTGTTCTTGTAGTTGGTATTCTCGATCACGTATTTGAGTCGTTTATCGCCGTATCTTCTGTTATAAAGCTCAGTCAGCGCATCGTATTCCACCAGCTTTGACAGCTCGCTCTGCATGGTAAGACTTGATCTTGACAGAGATGATATCTCATCATTTCCGCCGGTGCATTTTGTGGGAAGCTCCACATCAAAACGGCCTCCCGCAATAGTGCCCAGGAAACGCTCAAGCCACATTATCCTGTCAGTGATGGTCTTTGAATAAGCCACCGACACCAGTCCCACTATGAATGTCACGACAAAATACACCAACAGTACCGGCAGCAAGGTCTTCATAACACGAATATTTACCTGCTCTGCTGATCTGTAGACACCCGTCATTCCGAAGATCAGTCCGTCCGAATTCACTATCGGAGAAAAATATGCAAAATAATTCTGATCCTTGAATATCACATTTTTGTAAAACTTCGGCTTGCCGGTCATCAAAACATCATGCTGCACAACGGCAGCCACTTCCGGCAGTATATACCGGTTTCCCTCATCATCGCACATGGTAGTCAGAACACCGACACCGTTTGCGAAAATAGTGAACTCGTCATCATAAGCCTGTTTCATGACATCCAATGTGCCCACGCTGGATGTCACATCAAAACCGCCCTTATATAATCTGTAATAGGAGTCAGACACAACCTTCACTGAGAAATCTCCCGGGTACAGCCTGTCATACATATGAACCACCAGCTTGCTCTGGTTTATCATCTCATCCTCGGTCTGCTCGGTGATGGTGTTTCTGATACTGGTATAGCCCACCGCTGCCAGAACGACCGTCAGCAGTAACAGAGGCAGCACCGCAACCCTGTAGAGCTTACTGCGGATACTGTTCCTGACGCCTTCTTTTTTGTTAGTCTGTTTCTTTGCTTTCCCGGAATTATCTTTCATCCTGCTCCTCCGATACATTACTGGTCACAGTATCTGCCGGTAACCACAGTCACTTCACTTTTTTGGTATTCTTTATCATACTCAGGATCAGTTTTTCATCTGCCCCGGATATATCTTCATTGGAGAAACCTGCACGCTCCAGTATTTCCGCAATATGCTCTGCCTCCTCCGGGTCCTGATATCCGTTTTTACTCAACACATCAAGCTGCTCCCTGTAATTGATACAGCCTGAAAGCTCTTCTATGTTTTTTGAAAGCTTACGGATATATCGGCCATATCGATGTATTACCCTGTCATTTACACTCTTGCTTCTGGCACGTGACTCCATGACATAACGACCACCGTACTTATAGATCATATAGACCGCAAAACATACAAACGCTGCCACCAGGATGATCTCAAACATTAATACAAATGCCCTGCTTGCCATTCCCGGCTCTGCTGCTTCCGTAGCTGCATCGTCTGCTTCTGCTATGGTGCTCTGGGCTCCTGTGCCGTTAAAGAAGTTTAAGAACATTCTCCACATGTTCGCATCAGGCTGTTCCGCCGACGCCGGAGTGATATCCACGATCTGCCACCCTATGCCCTCAATCCACATCTCAACCCAGGCATGGGCTCCGGAGTCCGAAACATTGACCTCTACCACCGCGGTGTCCGCCAGCATCTTGTATCCGCTGTAGTAATCATCAGTGTTAAGATCCTCCCTGATCTTACCTTCCTCCACCACATCCGTGGCATCCACAACATAGCCTTCCACATACCTTGCCGGAATGCCAAGTCTCCTGAAAACAAGCGTTGCGGCGCTGGCAAAGTGGGAACAGTACCCCCTCCTGTTCTCCATCAGGAAGTAATTGACAAAATCTTTATTGCGGGGGGTATATCCCGGTCTGTATGTATATGGAATGTTCGCCTGGTAATATGATGCCAACAGCATTGCGTTCTGTGGCGGACTCAAAGCCGGATCCAGACCCGCATCTTTTATGATGGCATCAAGAGCTGCCGTGTTATCCTCCGGCACCAGAAGGCAGACTGCTTTCTCTTCCTCAGTCAGATCGTTCTTTTCTCTCAGAGCATAACGGGATTCGGCAATCTTAGTAGGTGCGGCAAAAGAAGTATAATAAGTATATTCCGTGGTGCTGCCTGCCAGCTGATACACAGGATCATCCGGGCAAAAATAGGGAAGATACCCGCCACCTTCGGCAGCCACATTCCTGACCGACATCTTACCGGTTCCCGAATACTCGCCCCCGCTCTCCACAAAACCTTTCACGGAGATCGCTGTCTCATTACTCAAAAACTTATCAACCGTCCATCTGTTAAAAAACGGCTCATAGGGTCCACCGGTAAAATGTCTGAGGTAGATCCTGTTCTCAGACAAGGGTGTGTATACAAGTGTCAGATCCGTCTCATAGTCAAGCCTTACGGAACTGATACCCCCAAGCCGTCCGCTGGAGAGACCGCCGCTGTTCTCATAGTAATTGAAAAGCCCGGCCAAACCGTAGATAGCTAAGTTTTGTACCACGTCATTGCTCGAAGTCTTTATCTCACTGTCCTTTGTCCCTTTATGGATGGAATTTCCCGGAAATATGGCTGCTATCAGCGCTGTCACCACAATGGTGGGAACCAGCACCAGCGCCCATGTTTCAAACAATGTCTTAGCAGAATAAATATAGGTATACCGCTCTTTTTTGTATTCGTATTTATTATCCTGTCTGTGAAGCCTGTAGTGACCGCCCTTCTTTATCATGACCGCCAGCAGAAAGCCGGTCAGTAACATCACCACGAAAATACCGGAAGGCTCCAGCCCGATATACAAAGGCATGAACATCGCAAAGATCACTGCTGCGACACAGGGCCATATCCTCATTCTTCTGGATATGAAAATATTGGTCAGTATACAGCACACGGCTCCTATATATATCATGGCCATGGTCACATATGCAGGGTTATCCCCGTTCATGACTGTATATACCCTGACTGCGTTTGAATCAAAATAGACTGCAGTCTTTTCATTCAGTTTATTCAGAATAGTGTAAAAACCGCTGTTAATGTACTGCATAAAAGACGAACCGCAGGCAGCCATCACAAACAACAGGAAAATATAACCCACATTCTCGGATATGGCGTTATAATACAAAAAAGCCGTAAACAAAGATACCGCCAAAAGCACCAGCTCTATCAGAAAAAGATTACAGTTTACCGACACCGCCGACAGGAATGCCCCGAAAGCTCCTCCCACCACGAAAAACACTATGAGAGCCTTGGCAAACAGCGTAAAAACCCTGTTTTCTGACTGATTGCGCTCAGAGTTTTCATTGATCTTTATACCGGTGTTAACCGTGTTTTTTTTCTTTCTTTGGAAAAGCAACTTAAGCACGTTCAGTCACCTCCCCTACGATCTCCCTGCCGTTCTCATGAACCAGGACCACCGATCTAAGCTCCGGTCTGACCTTAAACAAAAGGTTCAGATTACCGCCTGTGACGCCTTCTATACTGGAAGTCATAAGCTCCTTAAAAGCTGTCTCCAGCTGTGGCACGGTAGCGCTCGTAACCTCCTCAAACTCCATGTCCCTTCCTGTCTTGATTAAAATACGCACAGGTACCAGTTCCCTGATAAATGCCAGGGAAAGCCCGTATGCATAACCCATAATATCGTTATTTGCCAGCGCGTTGGCACCCAGATCGCAGAAGATCACTGCCTCCGACTGGGACACTGCTGTGTATTCTTTCACCATAAGCTTTTGTTTTTTGGCAGAGAGCTTCCAGTGAATATCCTTTAACCTGTCACCGGGTATATATTCCCTCATATCAGTAACTTCCGAGAAATCATTTCCCTTACCTACCGAATTTACGGACTCGGTCACCCCTGTGCGAAATGTGTCCATATCATCTCTGTCTGTAACGGTGTACAAAGGCATCACGAATGCCGTACTGTCACTGTTAACCTGTACTGTCACGGAGATAAACCCGCAGAGATCCCTGTAAGTAAAACTCTCTATGGAAACCCTGAGTCTGCCGCAGTACTCACTCTCCATGTCCATGTCAAAATGCTCGGTACCCATCGCAGACATAGGCATATCCACCACTAACGGCATCTTAAGTCCCATAAATGTATTCTCTATACTGCCCTTTACTTCACAGTTCAGTGACGTGAAGATACTCCTGTTTCGAAGTTCGATCCTCCACAGGTTCTTGGCTCCGACTTCGGTATTGCCGGAATTACCCGTTATCCTCAGATCCACAAAAGATCTTGCAAAAAGGGCGCTGCATACGGATATGAAGGGCATCAGAGTCAGAATACACATAAATATCAGGATCATACGGCTCTGAAAGAAAACATACAGAAAGAAAACAAAAAGCATAAAAAGGACATATCCCACTATTGCAAGCGGATATGTCCCCACACTGTATTTTCTGTTGTCCTTTCCTGACTCATGCATTTTTAACACCGGATTCCTTTAAGATCTGCAATTATCTTATGTTTATCACATACGGGGAGCAGGTACGCTCTGCAAGAGTTCTCTCACAGCCCTGGCTGCATCAAATCCCTCTGCCTTTGCACGTCCGCTAAGCTTTACCCTGTGGCTCAACACATTCACAAGCTCCTTTTGAACATCCATTGCCGTAACGAAATCCCTGCCATCCATAACCGCCAGAGCACGGGATATACGAAGCAGTGCAATTGAAGCCCTCGGGCTTGCTCCTGCGTCAAACATCACATTTTTCCTGGTCTCCTCCACCAGCGTCACCATATAATCATAAAGGCTGTCATGCACGAACACCTTCTCTGCCGCAGATCTGACCTCGATAAGCTCCTCAGCGGTCATAACAGCATTTATATCAACGGTCTTGCGTACCGTCTCTTCCTTCAGGATGTCAGCGGCAGCCTCATGTGAAGGATAACCCATGGAAACACAGATCATAAAACGGTCAAGCTGTGACTCAGGCAACATCTGTGTTCCGGAAGATCCCATGGGATTTTCCGTCGCTATCACCACAAAGGGGTTTGGTAGCGGTCTTGTGACACCATCCACCGTTGCAGTGCCCTCCTCCATGACTTCCAGCAGAGCGGACTGGGTCTTGGGAGATGTACGGTTCAACTCGTCAGCCAGAAAAAGATTGGCGAATACCGAACCCTCCCTGTATTCAAACTCACCGGTATTGCTGTTATACATGGAGAATCCCAATATATCACTGGGTAAAACATCGGGAGTGAACTGCACACGTCGGTATGTTAATGAAAGAGCCTTTCCCATGGTGGTAGCCAGGGTTGTCTTTCCGACTCCGGGTATATCCTCCATCAGTACATGTCCTCCTGCCACCACGGCAGCCAGAACATCCGAAACGACCTCGCTCTTACCCTTTATGACCTTATTTATCTCTCCGCGCACCGCATCGAGTTTTTGTACATATTTTGCATTTTCTGACATATTCTCACTCCAAAAGTTTTCTTATCATATCTGCAGTATATACCACCTTTTCCTCGCCGCAGGCTTCAATGCGATACAGCGCATGCGCAGCCACATGCTCCGCAGCCTGCTCGATATCTCGCACTCCGGATGTTCCCGTACATATATCTATGATGGCATCCAGCGCATCCTCGCCAACCTCGCACTCATCCGGTTTCAGTTCCATGCGTTTTAAGATCTTCGGCATGACGAAGTTTTTGAATATGATCTTCTTTTCATCGGGAGTGTAATCCGGAATTTCAATCACCGCAAAGCGGGACATTAAAGGTGCAGATATCTGCGACTTATCATTGGCGGTAGCTATTGGATAAACACCTGATGTAGGTATCATACACTCCATGTAATTGTCCGTAAATCCAAGGTTGTCCAACAGGGTCAGCAGAACATCCGCAGGATTACCGTTTCCTTTTCCGGAATTGGCCTTATCCAGCTCATTGATGATAAACACAAGGTTGGATGCTCCGGCCATCTGGAATGCCTCCATTATGATGCCGGGCTTTGCGTTTGAGTATATCCTGGAGCTTCCGGTGAGCTGCTCGGGATCATTTATAGAGCTCATATCCAATGTTGTCCATGGAAGTTTCAGAATCCGGGCTACAGCGTATGCTATCTGGGATTTGCCCGTACCTGCCGGACCTATCAGCAGAATTCCGTAAGCAGGCAGCATATGTGTTCTGTTGATCTGTATGATGGTCTCGATGATGCGCTGTTTGACACGCTCCATGCCGTACAGCTCCTCATCCAGGATCTCCCGGGCTCTCACCGGATCTATAGAATCAAAATAATCATTTTTCCATTGAATGTTCATCATGATGGAAAGAGCTCTCTGGGCGTGACGCCTCTCCTCAGGCGTAACCTCCGCAGCCCTTGCCACCGCCAGATTTCTCCTGGCCCACAGCCTGATATTGTCAGGCAAGGTCCTGCCGGCACAGGTTATGAAATCGGTAATGCTCTGGATGCTGGTGAGCTTCATATCGTCACCCGTCTCCTCCGCATCCTCATCGATCTCAGACTCATCGGGAGCATCACTGGCAAAGAGACGCTCTATCATGTACTGCAAAAAACCATCATCCGCGGAGAGCTTGGAACCGCCTCCAACTCCCATCTCACGGATCCTGTATACCGCATAACCCTCATCAGTGTTATGTCCGGATAATTTTACCTTCACGTGGTTTTCCCCAAGCCACTTCAACAGGCTGGTAAACCTTGCGTCAACCTTTATGATATCCGCCGAAAAAACTCCATCATCACCTTCAAATTCGAAGGTCGTGCGTTTGACCGGATTGGTAAAAATGCCTGTAGAATGATGTTTGTGCTGCTTTTCCCTGTTATCTATGAGCAGGATCGGATAATCATCCGAAGCCTCATTCCGGTCCGATCTGTATGTAGTAAACGTACACACTGCCGGTGCCTTTGTCTCATTTACTTTATTAAAATCAAATACGGGCATCGCTATCCTCCTGCAAGCATCACATAGTGAAAAAAAATCTGTTCAATATTTTCGAAAAACAATAAAACACTAAAATAATAGCATATTTTCGCAATTAAATCAAAATGTATTTCCCTCAAATATAAAAAACCGAAATCCTGAATTCTCAAGATTTCGGCTTAAACAGGGGATGAGAGAATCGAACTCCCGCCAAAGGTTTTGGAGACCCCTATCATACCATTTGACCAATCCCCTACATTGGAAAAAAACTCATACCCTAAAAATTTCACACAGATAATCTCCCAAACCAACTATTCACATTACCTCACCATCATTCGCACACGGTCGCTTCGCGACCTTTCCCGTGCTACGCACTAAGTCTGCTCATGATGTTTCGGTTCCTGCTTCGCAGGTACGGTCAATAAATGTTACTTCGTTTGCAAGCAAGCTTGCACTCGCACCATTTATTGCCCTCATGTGAATAGTAACACGTTTTCACATAAACACGCCTTCGACCGATTAGTGGCAGTCCGCTTAACACATTACTGTGCTTACACTCCTGTCCTATCTACCTGATACTCTCTCAGGGGTCTTATTTCCTTAAGGAAGGGATATCTCATCTTGGGGGGGACTTCACG
>JAILBP010000138.1:0-9581 GCA_024680835.1 Lachnospiraceae bacterium
GCGAAAAACACCACAACCGGTTTGATGTGCTTTACGATATCCTTCGGGCTGACCTTTTCCTTCATCTCAGCATGCCTGCCGATATTAAAGAAGTTAATCAGCAAAGATACGTAATTGGAGATCACAAGAGCGAGGGCATAGAGCGCATAATCCTCTCTCCGTCTCACCATGAGAAAGATAAATACCATTGCCAATATCTTGAATACCAGACTTCTCTTGGTGATATATGCATATTCCTCAACGCCTTTATACAGCCACTCTACGCCAAATGCAGTAAATATAAGCTCCGTACTCAGTATCACATACAGCTTAGTCTCCGAATAAAACCTTGGCACAGTCAGTATCATGATATATAGAGCTGCAAAAGACACCAGTGCGGTGATAAAGTTCATGATCAGCAGCTCTTCCACAAGACGCCCAAGTTTTTTCCTGTCATGTCTTACCTCTGCGGCAGCCCTTATACCATATATTGGTATGCCAAGACTTGCAAACATTCCGAAATACTCTACCACAGAACTTGCGAAAGTCACTCTGCCAACGCCTTCCGGACCTAATACTCTGGTAACATACGGAAACGTGATAAACGGAACCGCTATATTGGACACCGTGAGCAGTATGTTCAATATTAAGTTTATCTCGATCGTCTTAGATCTGCCGTCATTTCCTGCCGATAAGCCTGCCAAAGTGTTTTTCTCCCATATGCAATAGGTTCATACCATACAAAACCATATAATTTCTCTTAAGCTTAGGTATGTTTTTATTCTTCATCTTATCCATCATAAGGCGGGCTTTCTCCCTGCCCTGTTTTCTGTTTCGATCTCTCAGCAAAGCAGTCACAAGGTAATCCGTCACAACGCCGGACAGTCTGGCTCTGTAGTACAGAAACGCTTCACTTCCCAAAGCCTCCATCCTGCCATATTCCTTTAGGATAGCGTCAATGATCGTTTCATGCTGTGAGATCCGCTTCACTCTGTTATCGGCGGCAACACTCTGGTCCTGATCTCCCAGCCGGTAAACATAAACAACTGTATCCAAAAACAGAATACTTTTTGCAAGAGCAGCCGCCATAACATAGTAATATGCGTCATCAAAAAATACTCTCTCAGGAAGTCTAAGTCCCGTCGTTCTGTAAAACTGTGTGTCAAATACCATGTTATGCATGGAAAAAAGATGACGAAGACCGGTATTCCAGTTGTCCGTCACAAACCTAAGATCCGCCTGAAAGCTTTTTCTTCCGGTTGAAATATCTGCCGGTATACGAAAATGATCGATCTCGTGAGTATCTTCATGTTTTCTGTCTTCGCCGCATATTATCATATCAGCTGATGCAGAGTTTAATATTTCCAACAGAGCCCCGAATCCGTCCGGCGTAACGGTATCATCCGCATCCAGCACCATCAGATACCTTCCTTCGCAAACCTCAACTCCGGAATTTACGGCTCCTCCGTGGCCTCTGTTCTCCTGATGGATGACTCTGATCACACATTTTTCGTCAGCAAACCTCTCTGCCAGCTCATCACAAACCTGTCCCGTATCGTCTGTAGAACCGTCATCCACTATCAGTATCTCAACCGGTTTTTCCTCCACAGGAACCCCAAATAATCCTGATATCACAGACTGTACTGCCTGCTCAATATATTTTTTTGCATTATATGTCGGTATGATGACCGACAGTCTTATATCACTCATATCAACACTCTGTATAAAAACGCCACTACTCTGCTCTTAATATCTTTTCTGTATCCTGTCAGTTTTTTCAGGTTTTTCAGTCGTTTCCTGAAATCATATGAATCCGCGGGCTTCACGTCATTTCTTTTCAACAAGAGTACCCGGAGTTCGTATTCCAAAAAACTCCCATAAAGCTCTACGAGCGCATTTCCGCGGTCATCTTGAGCTCCATCTGCCTTCATCCTGCTCAATCCTGCTGAATACTCCTCTACGGTATTCAAAATATCCATCGCATGACGAGCCCCTCTCGAAAAGGTGATAGAACCGGTTCTGTCCTGTCTATAATAATACATTACACCATCGCAGTAAACCGCTCTGTCCACCTTTGGATAGAGCCTCAGTGACCATTCTATATCCTCGCTTAAGATGCCCTCCCTGAACGTGAGGGCATTTTCCAGTAGGAAAACACGTCTGAACGCTTTTCCCCAGGCCGCAGCGGGAAACTTATTCAGCTGCGAAAGATATCTGAAAAGCTCCGCACCACGAAGATCGTCTATCTCACCTGTCACACCATCTCTCATGGGCTTTTTACGGCCGTTCTCCCACACTTTGACAGCATCACAAAAAACAACATCCGGTTCTGAGTCGATGCAATCTTTGATGCCTGCCAAAACATTCCTGTCAATGTAATCATCACCGTCGATAAATATGACATATTTACCGCATGCAGCTTCAAGGCCTTTGTTTCGCGCCGATGACAATCCCCCATTTTTCTTATGGATCACCCTGATCTTCTCATCACTGCGTGCAAGTCTGTCACATATCTCTCCCGTTTCATCCGTTGAGCCGTCATCCACTATGATGACCTCCTCATTAGATTCTAACGGGCACACGGACTTAACGCACTTCTCTATGTAACCGGCAATGTTATATGCCGGTATTATGATGGAAAAAACCGTAGATTCCATATTGTACCCTCATGGTATCATGTCATGCAAGGTCATCATAGATCTTTCGCATGCAATCATCAACCGCCTCGCAGCTGTACGCCTCCATGTCGTCCATGTTACGCCTTCCCATGTCAATGCGTTCCGTCTCATCTTTGTCGGCCATTCTCTCTATATATCCTGCCCAGTCTCCCGCCGACATGGATTCGACGCAATATCCTCCGAAGTGATGAAGAATTAGATCGATATTGCCCCTGATGCGTGATACTATACAGGGAAGCCCTGCTGCCTTCGCTTCCATAAGAGCCACCGGAAGTCCCTCCTGTATCGACGGAAATACAAAACAGTCAGCCATAGCCAAAAGCTTCGGTATATCCTCCCTGTAGCCCGTAAAAATGACGCGCTTCGAAAGCCTGTGATCATATGCATACTTCATGATATCCCGCCTGCAGACACCTATTCCGGTCAGCACGAGCTTTACTTTCTTTTTATGTATCAGGCGCATGGCTTTTAACAGAAGAAGCTGGTTTTTTCGTATTGAAAGCTCGCCAACGTTTATGATCACAAAATCCTTTTCGGAAAGTCCAAGCTCATGCCTCATTTCCGACCGGATCCTCGCCTTTTCCTCCGGAGCAAAACGATATCTGGACGGGTCTATCCCTATGCCGGGCACCTTCACTATCTCCCGGCAGGCAAAATTGCCTTTTGCCCTGGCATAGTCCTCGTCATTGATAGTCACCAGAACATCCGTAAAATGAGCCAGAAATCTCTCGATAGGATAATACATCAGCCAGCACTTCAATGATGATCCGCTGTAAAAATGGAAACCATGAGCCGTATATATAACCTTCATCCCGCGCTTGCGGTATGGCGCACATATGAGTCTCGTGAGTGTCCCTCCCACCGGAGTATGGCAATGTACCAGTTCAAATCTTCCCGAACGGATCACTGCCTTAAGGGCTTTATATGCATGTCTCATCTGAGTCAGATCCTTGGGATCCCTGGGGAATGTTATGTTATGAACGATTATACCCCTGTCCCTCAATGACCTCTCATACTCATACACCCGTTCCTGACTGGTAGTATTTCCGGACTCAAAATTTGCCGCCACATGAACCTCATAGCCCATATCCTGCAGTATTTTAAGATTTCTGTCATTAAACTGATCGATAACACTGGCGACCGTCGCCACCATCAATGCTTTTTTCAAAGTTTCGCTCCTTCTCGGACACTGTGACATACGACTATATTCACAATGTCTGTATCCTAATGCCGATAACACTAAATTCCCCATGACTTTCGCCATGGGGAACAGCAGCATTTCATGTGTTATTATTTTGTAAGTGTGAAGTAAGCAATGGTATATGAATAAGTCCTGTCAAGGACTACGAAAGAAGCACTATCGGATACAGTCGTAACCTTGCCCGAGCTGATTGTGGCCTCACCGTCAACACATACTACCGCAAAATATTTAGACCATGTTGAATACCCGAACACTCCCTCTGTATCGGGTTCATCCGGCTCATCTTCATCATACTCTTCATCCAGATCCTCATCGTCTTCATCGTCATCGGATCCGTCATCCTCGTCAGAATAACCTTCGCCGTCGTCATCGGAATAATCAGCCGGGTCAAATCCGATGGTGATATCAAGTCCTGATAAAGCGTTAACTGAAGCGCTACTGTTTGTAACATCCGCAGATCCAACATAAACAGCTATATCGCATTCCACAGCGCCCTCCGGAAGAGATGCTGATTCCTCGTCATCCTCATCAGGCTCCTCAGCCTCAAACTCAAACGGGATCTTAACTTCCTCACCCTTGACACCCTGTTTGTAATAGAAAAGATAATTGCCATCGGTGAGCGCTGACTCAAGCTCCACAATGCCTGTTCCTGCTGCGCTGTACAGCACGGACTTGATCTTAAGTGCTGCGGATGTCTTCTTGGATACGATCGAAACCGTAGTTGCGGAAACATCGGTCTTCAGGTTCGGAAGAATAAAACCGATGGATGTGGAGCTGAGCACCTCAGCACTCTTCTCTACATCCGGGATAAGCTCTTTGACTGTCTTCTCAACAGTCTCTTCCTCCTGACCGCCTTCTGCGGATACGGTCACCTGAACTGCTGATACCAAATTCTTTTTATCATTGTCCTTTGTCTTCCCGGTAGCTTTGGCATAAACCGTGACAATAGCCTTGCCCTCGGAAACACCGGTGATCTTTCCGGATGCATCCACCTTCGCAACCTTTGCATTATCAGTTGAATAAGAGAGCACATCCGTTGAATCTGCAGGAGAAACCACAGCACCGACCGAAGCCGTTCCACCCACACCTATGGTGACTGCCGTCTTCGCTACAGTGAGTTTATCTGCTCTCTTCAAAACCACAAATTTCTTTTTGGCAACGACCTTACCATCGGCGTTTTTAGCCATTATTTTAGCCTTGCCCGGAGCAACTCCCACTATGGTGTTCTTGCTGACCTTAACCACTTTCTCATTCTTGGAAGAAAATGTCACTTTAACTCCCTTGACTGCGAGCTTGTATTTCTTACCGGCATTGATCTTCTTGGGGGCTTTTTTACCGTTCTTCAATGTGATAGCCGCTTTCTCCGCTGCATTGGTATTCACGGGAACAGCAGGCAGAACTGCACATACCATCGCGCATGACACTACTACCGCCAATATCTTCTTAGTCTTCATATCGGATATCTCCTTTCATGAGTCTGATCTGTCTCTGTATATTCCTGACACAAATCATTCATCCGGATTCTGTCTTCACCCTCATCCGGATCTCGCCTGTCAACCTTCTGTACAGTATACCACCAAACAGCCTTATAGTCTACTCAATATTGAATTCAGTGATAAGATTTTGTATCTCCTCTGCCGCCTCCTTAAGCGTTGCTCTGTCAAAAAGATATTTATCCGCTCCGTCCTTGAAAATATTGATGATATCCTCATCTTCCATCTGTGCGGGCATGACCTTCATATCTCTTCTGCGGGACTCCATCATCTGATTTGCCCTGTATTCCAAACCGTCCAACATGTCATGTTCCTGCAGGACCCTGATAGCTATGACGTTGCAGGGCACTCCCTTTTCCGTCCCCTGCCGCACGATCATCTCCTCGCTGTTCAAGAGATAATCCAGAAATCTTGCGGCTGCCACCGGCTCGTCCGTAATCCTGCTGATGGCATACATCGTGGCAGGTTTAAGATACCACCCCAGCATCTTCGCATCTTCCATCACAGGGTATTCACCTATCCTGACATCGATCTTATTTTCTTCCAGGAAGGCGCAATAAGTTTCCGCATCGCTTGCCCAGACCATGACTCCGGCAACCTGACCGCCGGAAAACATACCCGTACCGAAATCATCCACCGAACATATCACGTTCTCCGCTCTGAGTTTGCCATAGTAATCCAGCATATTCCGGACATCCTCGGTCTCGTATATCCAGTTGCCATTTTCATCAAAAGGCTCTTTCCCCGTGAGTTGTTCATACCAGGTTATCAAAAATAAAAAGAGCTGTTTTTTTGACATGCCCAGAGGATATATCCCATCCTCCGACATGACCTCGGCGGCGGCAAAAAGGTCATCCCAGCTTTTCGGCAGTTCCAGACCGTATTTTTTGAATATATCCGCATTATAGTACAACGTGGATGTATTCAGCGCTATGGGGATCGCGTTCAACTTGCCGTTCATATAGCCGTAACTCAGCATCTCATTAGTGTATCCGGCAAAATTGATATAATCCTTCAGTGTGTTCAGATCATAATAGCCCTCGCCGTCGGGCGAATATTTTGAAAGCCAGGCAAAATTGATCTGCATGACATCGGTCTCATTGTCCGACATCATATTGAGATTGTAGCGTTTTTCATATCCGCCCCACACACCGTAGTCCGTCTCAACCTTAACATCAGGGTTCTCCTGCTGGAAAATCTTTACTGCTTCCATGGTGTAATCATGACGGATGTCATTACCCCACCACGAAAAACTGATCTCTGTCTTTTTTTCGTTCTCAAGCGTATATTTTGTGACACTGTCAGTCCCCGCACATCCCGCGAAAAGTCCCGCAGTCAGAGCCGCCACACAGGAGAGCGCCACAAAACGCTTAAATCGTCGAAGAGTCTTCATGATCCGCTCCCCTCCATGCCTTCTTCGTAATATGTTATCTGGTCTTTTCCGCTGCGTTTGGAAATATAGAGAGCGGAATCCGCCATCTTGTATATCGCAGCAAAATCATTGTCGGTTTTTTTGCACACCACGACCCCCACGCTGAGAGAAGTGGACAAAAGTTCCTTTTCATCCCTGAATTCCTGTCTGAACGCCTGATGCAGAACGGTAAAATCCGACTCCACCCTGTTTTTCATCAGTTCAATATCCTCTGTCATAAACTTTGCAAAAACAGCGAACTCGTCACCGCCGAGCCTTCCCCTGCAGTAATCATCAGAAAGCCTCTGCTGAAGGAGCTTACCCATACGCGCTATAACTGCATCTCCGAAAGCATGCCCTTTAGTGTCATTTATATTCTTAAAATTGTCCATGTCCAGCATCGCGAACATGATGACATCCGACGATCTTGTGTCATTCAGAACCCCGGTCGCCTTCTCCTGAAATGCCGTTTTTGTGAGAACTCCGGACAACTTATCGTAGTCCGCTTTTCTCACAAGGTTTTTCATCATGTCGCCGGCAGAATTCGTAACCTTGAACATACCCGTGATACATATCGCCGTCAGTATCAGGAAAATGATGGAAGCCAGTATTATTGTAAAATTACGTATGGCATTAGTCTCTTTGATGATGGTCTCTGATGGGATGGCGCAGATCACCCTCCATCCGTTATCGAGGTAATTACAGGTTGCCAGATGCGAATTGTCCATGACCGCCTGATCGATCCGGCGTGAAAAAAGATTTCTCAGATCCTCCGACAGATCCGTTCCGCCCTCTCCTTCCTCGGATGAATACACTATCTTATCGTCCTCATTTACAAGACGTATCACAAAATCCTCTATCTGCTCTGGGTATTCAAAAACATTGGACAACTCCCGGGTGTACACACTCGCGGTCAGCACCGCCTTTTTATTAATGCGCTTAACGTAATGAATACGCTCAAAATTACCCTTCTGTTCAAAAAACCATCCGTCATTCTGTCTTTCGTCGGAAATATGTGAGACAAGATCGTCATATATGCCTCCGTCAGGAAACATATTTTCTGTTGTATGACTTATCAGACCAACGCTGCGATCGTTTTTGTACACAATACAAAAATCGGCGAAGTTCTTCATGATGGCCAGATCTATGATCCTGTTATATATCATGTTTTCTGTCTGTATAGCGTCATACTCATCCACACTCTTATCCGTGGCATCATATGTGTAATACACCTCGTCGGAAAACATGAGTGCCGATGTTTCCTCCATCTCCCTCAGGTACAGATCGATATTCACCTGAAGCTGTTTGCCTGTGGCACTGATAAGACTCAGTGCCTGGTTTCTCAAGGCAGATTCGGACCTCTTCGTAAAGGAAACAGCCAAAATAGCGGTCAGCGCAAACATGCCCACCGCCATTATCATGATCACTTCAACTCTCAGCAGAATGATCCTGTCGATTTTTGAAAAAATATTGAGTATTTTTTTTCTCATACTGTACGCTACGCCACAGCTTATTCGCTGACAACCTCAAGGTTACCACTCACCGTGTGACATTTTACATTACATATCTTATCTGCAGTCTTCTCCACGCAGGAATATTTACCCGATACGGAATCAAATTCCACCTTCGCACCGAGATCGTAATCCAGCAGAATGCACAAATCTCCGCTCACAGTGTTAATAGTGAGATCTTCGCACTGATCCACCGCCAGATCCAGCTTTCCGCTCACCGAATCATACTGTATGTCTGCTGCTGAGGATACCATCTGTGTGTCTGCGGAAACAACATTTATATCCACATCTTTAAGCAGGATCGGAAGCTTTACATACAGATCCTTTGACATATTATCGATATCTGAACCCGATTGACAAAACTGGATCACAAGCTTTCTGTCCTCGATCTTGTATCTGAGGTTTCCGCTGTCAGTGAGTTCCTGATCGCTCTCCTCGTAAACCTGCAGTGTGTCCATAACGCTCTCGTCTATGTAGACATTACCGGCGATCCAGTTTATCTCCACAGCCTCCACAGAACTTTCATCATACGAAAAATCTCCCGATGAATACGAATCCGGATCGGCATAACGGTATCCGGAATCCATCTTAGTACACCCGGAAAATAACAAACTACCGGCCAATACAGCCGCACCGATGATCACACTCTTCCTCATAAAATCTCACCTTAAACCTGTAAATCATCACCTTGCACAACTCAAGTATTTTATCACATAGATTCCAAAATCGCAACGAAAAAGGGATTTAAATTGACAAGAGCTCCGAAACCGGAGCTCTCGTCGAGGAGTTTAGTTATGAAAATGTTACATAATAGGGAATTACTACCGTCAGCCTGTAACCAACTGACAGATATATAATAATATTCTTTTGTGTTTAATTTGTGAAAAAACTATGATTTTTATACTTTAATCGTTACTATTCACAGTCACTCTGCCGTCAATATACAAAAAAATTCAGACCGATCGCCATCGCGATCCCCCACACCGCACCTGTCAGAACCTGCATAGGTGTATGTCCGACAAACTCTTTAAGGCGCTGTTCCGGCAAAAGTTCATTCGTGGGATCGAATATTTCTATGAGCTGATTGAGAACAACCGCATGTTTTCCCGCCTGTCGTCTAACGCCCAGGGCGTCCCTCATGGTGACGAAGGCGAATATCACTGCGACCGCAAAGACCGGTGAATCCAATCCGCATGTAATACCTGCGGTAGTAGCCATACAGCACACCGTAGAAGAATGTGCCGACGGCATGCCGCCATCTCCTGTCAAGCGCCTGAGATCCAGCTTTCTATTGATCAGTGCATAGAT
>JAILBP010000170.1:0-3336 GCA_024680835.1 Lachnospiraceae bacterium
AATTTATTAATGGAGCAATAAAGTGATGAGAAAAAGTGCCAGTCACCGTGAATTGCGGAAAAAGATTGTTTTGATCGGAGAAACAGGAACTTTGTCGTCGGCAGCCGACATTGTAAAAGAGGGTATAGGCTGGGTGTCTTATATGACCTGGTCAAATGAGTTCTGTCTGAGTGAAAATACAGTACCGTAGACGTACTTAAAGAAATGTACGAAAGTCCGTATGCCGTCACAAAAGACAGACTTCCGGAATTATACTGATCAAATGAGCAGCATGTGTGGATAACAAAATGGGGGTCCCCGACACAGAGGATAGAAAGTTATGACGTTTTCAGATGATTTCAAGATCGGTTCCATGAAGGAACTTATAGAATTGATAGATGAGATGGGTTTTGTTCCGTTCTTTACCAATGAGATAGAGGGATTCTCTATAGAGGAGCATATCGCTCCCGGATGTTGGTATGATGATGCCGGCGATGGTTTCTGGCCTGCCTGGGAATGGAAGGGGCCGGTCATTAAAAAGACGAAGTGTGCGTACGGGAAGTTCCTGCGTAACAAGGCTATGTACATTAGCTCTGAGTTTTTTCCTGATTTTGCGAATTATCGGAGGGACGGATATGATTTTGATGCCAGGTATGAGGACGGACTTGCACCGTTTAAAGATAAGGAGTTGTACGAGTTACTGGATGTAAATGCTCCGATCATTTCAAAGGATTTGAAACATGCCGGCGGATATGGGAAAAAAGGAAAACCAGGTTATGATACCATGATCACGAGGTTGCAGAAACAATGCTATGTGATCACAAGCGATTTCCGATATGCAACGGATAAGCTTGGAAACGAATACGGATGGGGGATTGCGGAATACTCCACGCCGGAGAAGTTTATGGGAGAGAAGTTTACAGATACAGTTTATAAGCACACACCGGAAGAATCTTATGAGCGGGTTATCAATCAGCTGAGAAAGATCCTGCCGAAGGCGGATCGCAGGCAGATTGAGAAGATACTGAGATAAAAAGGGTTTTGCCGGGACCACATTGGTGCCTGTCAGTGTGAACTATAATATTACAGGAGATGTATAATAATGGTAAAGGAAATAGTAAGAGATCCTTTGTTTTTACGACAGAAATCGGAGCCTGCGACAGAGGCTGATAAGCAGGTGATAATTGACCTGATGGATACATTGAAGGCTAATTTGCACAGGTGTGTCGGCATGGCGGCAAATATGATCGGGGTCAAAAAACAAATCATTGTCGTTGCTGCCGGACCATTTGTTTTTCCCATGGTAAACCCGGTCATTACGAAGAAGAGTGGCAGGTTTGAGACAGAGGAAGGTTGTTTATCATTGGACGGAGTCAGACCTTGTACGAGATATAGGGAGATTGAGGTTGATTATCTGGATCGGGATTTTCGAAAACAGCATGGTAAATTTATTGATTTTACTGCACAGATCATCCAGCACGAAATACAGCACTTTAGTGGAGAACTGATATGAGATGCCGGATTGGTACAAAGATTATGTTGAGGAGATACAGGCTGTTGATGATTGTTTTCATCCGCAAAACCGCAGGTCTGACCCCAATATTAGGAGGACATAATGGCAAACAATAAGTTGGAATGGGAAGAAATAAGCGTTGAACATGTGGTACAGGATCAATGGATAGATTTCAGAAAATCCAGATACAGGTACCCGGATGGAAGGGAGTTTGAACCTTATTACAGCTACAGCCGCAGGGATTACGTTGTGATAGTTGCAACAGATGAAGATGGTAACTATATCTGTGTACGACAGTTTAGACAGGGAATAAAGAGAGTTACCGTAGAATTCACGGCAGGTGGTATTGAGAGAACAGACGGTAAAGAATATGGAGTACAAGGAGACACCGCTTCAGAGCAGTCATTGGAAGCAGCCAAGCGTGAATTGCTGGAAGAAACGGGATACAGTTCGGATGAATGGAGATTTCTGTTGAAAGTTCCTTCAAATGCGACTATAGCAGATAACTACGCATATATTTACGAAGCAAAAAACTGCCGCAAAGTTGCTGAGCAGTCTCTGGATGAAACGGAATATCTGAATACAGAGTTACATACCAAAGAAGAAATAGAAGAATTGATACGGGGCGGTGAATTTGCTCAGGCCATACATATACTGGCACTTAAGTTGATATAGGAGGCGAATATGTTTGAGGTAAAAATTTGAACACCGAAGTCGGTGACATTTAGGGCATACAGTAAATTTGGAAGCACGGGAGGAGACTAACATGAATGTAGCCATTGTTTCTGATCCGATAACTGTAAATAAGACAGTTCTGAAAAACAGGCTTACGATGGCGCCGACGGTAAAGTTTGATTATGCCGGCGAGGACGCCCGTGTTACGGAAAAGCATATCGAACACTACGGAAAGCGTGCCAAAGGCGGCTACGGGCTCATTTGCGTGGAAGCTACAGCAGTTGCTCCCGGGGGAAGGTTTGCAAAAAATCATATGGGATTGTGGGAAGACGGACAGATCGAAGGGCATAAAAAGCTTGCCGCAGTCTGTCACGAAAACGGAGTTCCCGTCATCATCCAGCTCAATCATACGGGCATTATTTCAAACCCGGACTGCGGACCGGCTATTGGGCCTTCTGCTGTGCCAGCCAGAGATCCGTCGGTTCTTTCAAAAGAGATGAGTGTTGATGAGATACATGAAATGCAGGAGATGTTCATATCGGCAGCTGTTCGTGCAAAGGAAGCCGGTTATGACGGTGTGCAGCTGCATGGCTGTCACGGTTATCTGATAAACCAGTTCATCTCACGAAAGACCAATCTGAGGACCGATCGATATGGTGGCAGTGATGAAAACAGAGCGCGATTTGGAGCGGAGATAATACGTGAGATTAGGGAGAGATGCGGCAAAGATTTTCTGATTTCGGTCAGGACAGCCGGCATTGAACCGGATGTCGCCACAGCGATAAATATTGCCGAAGAATATGTAAAAGCAGGCTGTGATTATCTGCAGGTTTCTACCGGCATAGAGTGGGAAGATCCCACCGTCGACGAAAACAACGAACATTATAACAGATTTTGTTCACTGGGAGTAAGCTTCCATGAACACTTCAGGGGACGTGTGCCTAAAGGTCAATAGAGCATGATAAGCTGTTATTTTGAATACTCGAGACATTTTTCTTCAAGCAGTTTGAAATCATTGCACCTTTTTGCTAATGGAGTTTAATTACTGTTCTTGATTTTGTGATTGTACAATAACCGTGCATTTTTCCATATTTTTTCTTCAATCATTTTGATATAACGATATTCGGATCTTAATAGATCTCGATACTTCAAATTGTTTTCTTTGGAAA
>JAILBP010000180.1:0-9230 GCA_024680835.1 Lachnospiraceae bacterium
AAGTGATCTGAAGGGGGCTTATGATGAATCACTGCCTGCTGACAGAGCTGCCCGTGACGCTCTGATCGGTGAATTGAATATAAATTTGTATTATGCGGTGAAAGAGTACGTTAGTGGTAAGGAGAAGGTCAGAACTACCACCAATGGTCAGAAGCGATTTGGGGATGCACTTGATGCTATCAGCATTTTGGCTTCTTTCACACCGGGCATGAAACATAATGCAATGAAGCCCTTGGTCTGGAAAAAAATCTGCTACAGAAAAGAGTATCGAAAGCTAACCGGCTCAGAGATAAGATCTACCTCAATTATGCAAATAACAAAGGTTACAAGCTTTATATGGAACCTGTTGGATCAGGTATCGACAAGAAGCAAAAAGCAGACAGAGGGGGCGGTGAAAGCTCCTGTATAAAAAATTGATTTTTTTGTTGACACGCATTAAAATCAGTGGCATAATACGAAAACAAAACAAACCAGTGAAGCGGAAGAAAAAGCATTTTATCGCCGGAGTGACAGATATGGATCTCCACAGCGAGTCCGGGACGGTGGAAGCCGGATGGTATGAGGGGTGCGTGGGTAAAACCCTTATATGGGCCGCTGAGGGCATGGGGAACAGGGAAACCTCAGTATCCGTGACGTGAGGCATGCGTTAATTGCCGGGGATATGTTGGTATCCCGCGAGGAGCACGTTTTTACGTGAATCAAGGTGGCACCGCGGATAGTTTATTCGTCCTTGACAGAAACAGTATATTTCTGTCAGGGATTTTTTTATGTATTATTTAAAAAAGAGGAGGATAGCAAGATGATCAAAGAAGCAATCGTAAAGATCGTGAGCAAGGAGGATTTGAGCTACGATGAGGCCTACGCCGTGATGAATGAGATCATGAGCGGAGAGACCACAGCAACACAGAATGCTGCATTTCTGGCAGCACTTTCCACCAAGAGCGCCAGAGCGGAGACTACCAACGAGATCGCAGGCTGCGCCGCAGCCATGCGAGAGCACGCAACCAAGGTTGAGACCGGGATGGATGTGCTGGAGATCGTGGGTACGGGCGGAGATAACGCAGGAAGTTTTAATATCTCCACTACATCAGCGCTTATAGCGGCAGCAGGCGGTATCAAGGTCGCAAAGCACGGAAACCGTGCAGCCTCATCCCTCTCGGGCACCGCAGACTGTCTCGAGGCACTGGGTGTCAACATCGATCAGAGCCCGGAAAAATGTATCGAGCTTTTGAATGAGGTGGGCATGTGCTTCTTCTTTGCACAGAAATATCACACATCCATGAAGTATGTGGGTGCCATACGAAGAGAGCTTGGATTCAGGACCGTGTTTAACATACTGGGACCTCTCACAAACCCTGCTTCACCGTCTATGCAGCTTTTAGGTGTTTATGATGAGTACCTGGTAGAGCCCCTGGCACAGGTTCTGGTAAGCCTCGGCGTTAAGCGCGGTATGGTGGTATACGGCATGGATAAGCTGGATGAGATATCACTGTCAGCACCCACAAAGATCTGCGAGATAAAAGACGGGTGGTTTAAGACAGTGACAGTCACACCCGAAGATTTCGGTTTTGAACGCTGCAGCAAGGAAGATCTTAAGGGTGGTTCGCCTTCGGAGAACGCAGACATCACAGTGAACATACTGAAGGGTGAAAAAGGTCATAAGAGAAACGCAGTACTCTTAAACGCCGGCGCGGCTCTCTATATCGGAGGCAAGGCAGAGAGTTTTGCGGAGGGTGTCGCTCTTGCGGCAGAGATCATAGATTCAGGCAAGGCTTATGAGACTCTGCAGAGGTTTGTGGAAGTCAGCAACAGGTGAAAATGATGGGTACAATATTGGACACTATAGCCGAGCACACGAGAGTCCGTGTGTCTGAGGCAAAAAAGATCAGAAGCACAGATGAGATAAAACGTGCTGCCTACGCCATGGAAAAGGGGAATTTCGCTTTTGAGCGCGCATTGAAAAAGCAGGATATCGCTTTTATCTGCGAGTGTAAAAAAGCGTCTCCCTCAAAGGGGATCATAGCAGAAGATTTTCCCTATCTTAAGATTGCCCGTGAGTACGAGGCGGCGGGAGCGGATGCCATATCCGTGCTCACAGAGCCGGAATGGTTTTTGGGTAGTAACGACTACCTGAGGGAGATAGCAGCGGAAGTAAATATCCCGGTTCTCAGAAAAGATTTCACAGTGGACGAATACATGATATATGAGGCAAAGCTCCTGGGAGCTTCGGCTGTATTACTCATAGTATCCATATTGTCTTCGGAGGAGCTTGCGCGTTACATGGCTATCTGCGATGAGCTGGGGCTGTCGGCTCTGGTGGAGACTCATGATGAGGGAGAGATCGAGACCGCTCTTAATGCAGGTGCACGAGTGATAGGTGTCAATAACAGAAACCTTAAAGATTTTTCTGTTGACACCGGACTCAGCGCAAAGCTTAGAAAGCTGATCCCTCAGGATGTGGTGTTTGTGTCTGAGAGCGGAGTGAAATCCGCAGATGATATAGCAGGGATCAGAGAATTCGGAGCGGACGCCGTTCTGGTGGGAGAGACCCTGATGCGTGCAGAGGATAAGACAGAGAAACTTAACGAACTAAAGGGAGGCAGAATATGAGCAATCCAAAAGGAAGATTCGGTGAACACGGCGGACAGTATATTCCCGAAACATTGATGAACGCTGTGATAGAGCTGGAAGAGGCATATGAGAAATACAAAAAAGATCCGGAATTCAATGCGGAGCTTACGGCGCTTTTCAATGATTATGCCGGAAGACCTTCGAGGCTTTATTATGCGGCAAAGATGACAGAGGATCTGGGCGGAGCTAAGATATATCTGAAGCGGGAGGATCTCAATCACACCGGATCGCATAAGATCAATAACGTTTTAGGACAGGCTCTTCTTGCTAAAAAGATGGGAAAGACCAGACTCATCGCTGAGACCGGCGCAGGTCAGCACGGAGTGGCAACAGCCACTGCAGCGGCTCTCATGGGTATGGAGTGCGTTGTGTTCATGGGCGAGGAAGATACAAAAAGACAGGCGCTGAATGTTTACCGTATGCGCCTTCTGGGGGCGGAGGTCATACCTGTCACCACAGGTACCGCTACCCTTAAGGATGCGGTTTCGGAGGCCATGAGAGAGTGGACGCGCAGGATAGCTGATACTCATTACTGTCTCGGCTCCGTGATGGGACCCCATCCTTTCCCCACTATAGTGAGGGATTTCCAGTCTGTGATCTCCAAAGAGATCAAGGCTCAGATGCTGGAAAAAGAAGGGAAGCTTCCGGATGCGGTGATCGCATGTGTTGGCGGAGGCTCGAATGCCATGGGAAGCTTCTATAATTTCATAGAGGACAAAGAGGTGCGTCTCATAGGCTGTGAAGCAGCCGGAAGAGGCATAGATACCTTTGAGACTGCAGCCACCATATCAACCGGAAGATCGGGTATCTTCCATGGAATGAAGTCATATTTTTGCCAGGATAAGTTCGGTCAGATAGCGCCGGTTTATTCTATTTCCGCGGGACTGGATTATCCGGGCATAGGACCTGAACATGCCTATCTTCACGATATCGGAAGAGCTGAATACGTGCCTGTGACAGATGATGAAGCGGTTAATGCTTTTGAGTATCTTTCGAAGACCGAGGGTATAATACCCGCTATAGAGTCGGCGCACGCAGTGGCTTATGCCATGAAGATCGCAAAGGAATACACACCGGACAAGACAATAGTCATCACCATATCCGGAAGAGGCGACAAGGACTGCGCTGCAATTGCAAGGTACAGAGGGGAGGATATCCATGAGTAATATAGGAAAAGCTTTTGAGAACGGAAAGGCATTTATCGCCTTTATTACATGCGGTGATCCGGATCTGGAGACTACCAAAGACATAATACGCGAAACCGCTGCAAACGGAGCGGATCTTATAGAGCTTGGCATTCCCTTTTCCGATCCCACCGCAGAGGGCCCAGTGATACAGGCTGCCAACGAGAGAGCCTTAAAGGGCGGAGTCACAACGGACAAGATCTTCGATATGGTGCGTGAGATCAGAAGTGATATAAAGATTCCTTTTGTTTTCATGACCTATGCAAATGTGGTATACTCCTATGATGCGGATAAGTTTATTTCCACATGTAAAGAGATAGGTATAGACGGGCTGATCTTACCGGATCTTCCTTTTGAGGAAAAGGAGGAGTTCGCTCCGGTCTGTTCAGAATACGGAGTGGATCTCATATCCCTTGTGGCACCCACCTCAGAGCAGAGAGTTGCCATGATAGCGGAGAAAGCAGAAGGCTTTTTGTACATCGTATCTAGTCTCGGTGTCACGGGAACCAGAAGCGTTATAGACTCAGACCTTGGCTCCATCATCAAAACCGTAAGGGAGAACACAACGGTTCCATGCGCCATAGGGTTCGGGATTTCAACTCCGGAACAGGCTGCACAGATGGCATCCATATCGGATGGCGCCATCGTCGGCAGTGCCATCATCAAGATCATGGAAAAATACGGCAAGGATTCTCCGCGGTACGTGGGTGAATATGTTAAGAGCATGAAGGATGCCATAAGAGGACTGTAAGATCATTCCGTAGTAGATTATTTACGGGAAAAAGAGGGCAGAGATGTCGAACGGGATCATAGTATTTCAGAAAATGATAGTGTTGCTCACCATGATGATGGTGGGCTTCTTTTCTTACAAAAAAAGACTGTTAAACAAAGAGGCGTGTAAACATCTGTCTAAGCTGGTGGTCAATATCTTAAATCCACTGTTACTGATAGATGGTGTCATCGGAAAAGAAAGCGGCGGAAATGTAACACTTGTATGGCTGAACATACTGATGGTGGTGGTATATTTTCTGTTGCTTTTTGTTTTGGGATTCCCGGTGGTGAAGCTGTTGGGAATAGAAAAAAATAAGACTGCGGTGTACAGGGTCATGCTGATGTTTTCCAATGTGGGATTTATGGGTATTCCTGTGATAACGGGGCTGTACGGCAGTGATTCCACTGTATACATCGTGTTTTATATGATAGGATATAATGTCATGCTTTATACATACGGCATACATCTTGTGCGAAAAGGAAACGGGGAAGGTGAGCAGAAGGGTGTGGGAAGCCTTACCGATTCACTCAAAAAGATAATAAATCCCGGAGTTATAGCCTGTGTTGTGGCAATCCTTATATTCGCATTCCATCCGCCTGTGCCGGGACCTGTAGCCGATATCATAACCGGTCTGGGGCAGCCCGCCGTTCCGCTGTCCATGATATTGATCGGCGCATCCATGGCAGAACAGAATTTTAAGGAGATCATCACCGGAAAGAGAATGTATGCTTTCCTGTCACTGCGGCTTCTGATCATACCGATACTGGCTGCGCTTGCTGTTTCGGCATTGCATCTGGACAGACAGGTCATGGGCGTTTTCGGTCTGATGCTGGCGATGCCAGTGGGCAGTATCGTGGTGCTGATAGCCACAGATCAGGGGGCGGACGAAAAACTGTGCACCAGGGGATGCGTATTGTCCACTTTATTTTCGGTGCTGACTATACCTGTTGTGGCAATGTTTTTGCCGTAGTTGAGGAGATACAATGCTACTGAATGAATATCTGCGTAGACAATTCGGATGCAAAGTATATAAGATTGCGCTGAACGGCGGTTTCACCTGCCCAAACCGCGACGGCACCGTCGATACGAGAGGGTGCATTTTCTGCTCGACCGGTGGCAGCGGAGAGTTTGCCGGGGACGTTACCCTTAGTATCCGCGATCAGATAGAAGCAGGCAAAAAGCTGTTGTCCGCTAAGATAAAAGATGGTAAATACATAGCCTATTTTCAGGCTTACACAGGCACATATGCGGATGTTGAAAGATTGAGAAGATTATATACCGAAGCGATAGAACACGAGGATATTGCGGTATTGTCCATCGCCACGAGACCGGATTGTCTGGACGGGGATATTTTGGAGCTTTTAGGTGAGCTCAACAGGATAAAACCTGTGTGGATCGAGCTGGGGCTTCAGACAATACATCCGGAAACAGCGGAGTATATCCGTCGCGGTTATAAGCTCAGTGTTTATGATGAGGCGGTAAGGAGCTTAAGAAAGCGGGGGATCGAGGTGATCACCCATGTGATCTTAGGGCTTCCCGGTGAGACGCCGGAAGATATGATAAAAACAGTTCAATATGTTTGCGACAGCGGAGCGACCGGCATAAAGCTGCAGCTGCTGCATGTATTAAAGGGCACGGATCTGGCGTCGGATTACGAGGCCGGAAAGTTCGATGTTTTGACAGAGGATGAATATATTGATATTCTAAAGAGGTGTGTTGAGATCATACCTGAAGACATGGTGATCCACAGACTTACCGGTGACGGTGATAAAAAGCTTCTCATCGCGCCCCTGTGGAGCGGTGATAAGAAACATGTCATAAACAGGATACAGAGAGAAGTACTGTCATGACGAAGTCATGATCCGAAAGTTTTTTGGTGAGATACCCGGTGGTGAAAAATGAAGATATGTACATACGGAAACCTAAGTGCGGATACAGTGATTATTCCGGCTGATTGTGAACAGTGAGTTATGATCGGGAAAGTGGAGAATATGAAGGGAAAACTGACAGTTATATTGATCTGCCTGGGGCTGGCATTCATACTATGTGCATGTACGGTCCGTTCTGACAAGCAGATCAGTGAGGATGAGATCAAAGCCAGAAAAGAGCTGTTTGAAAACTATCTGGCCCAAAAGTATCCGGACGAGACATTCACGGTGAAGGTCTGGCAGGAGTATGCGAAAGAGACCGGTGGTGCCGGACTGCCGGATTATGAGGGATATGTTTTCAGACAGGTTGTGATAGATTCGAAAGGCAACTGTTTTATGGTCTTTCCCGGGGATCACGGTTCCTGCACAGATGATTATCAAAAGGTTCTGGACGGTTGGGTCCATTACAATGAAAAAGGCCAGCATGTGGTATATGATGATGACGGTAATATCATATCGGAGTACTACTGAACCGTGGCCGGATCTGAGGGTTTTTCAATTGATGTTCATCGATATTGGTAATTGTCACTATTGAAAAACGTAGTGCTAAGTGATAGAGTATTAAACGCAAGAGGGATGAATGATCGCGGCCCGTTTTACGGGGTGAGGAAAGTCCGGGCTTCGCAGGGCAGGATGCCGGATAACGTCCGGTGGAGGTGACTCCCAGGAAAGTGCAACAGAAAATAACCGCCGAAAGGTAAGGGTGAAAAGGCAGTGTAAGAGACTACCGCTTCTCCGGTAACGGAGGAGGCTGTGTAAACCCCATCCGAAGCAAGACCGAGTTGGAGCATAAGATGGCCCGTCTGCTCCGGGTAGGTCGCTTGAGGCACATGGTAACATGTGTCCTAGATAGATGATCATTTTAAATGACATAACCCGGCTTACAGTTCCTCTTGTGATTTTTCTTATATCCTGAAGTCCGAAGGACGCACAGGATATTAGAAAAATCCATACAGGGACACTTAACGAACACGAGCGAATGCGAAGTGTGAGTTTAGTGGCGTCGGATGTGATTTTTCATAATCAGAAGTCCGAAGGGCGCAGCATTATTTCAAAGAAAGGATCACCACCATGCGACATCTTTTGACACCGGAGGATCTGTCGGTCGAGGAACTTAACGACCTTTTAAAGCTCGCCGGAGATATCGAGAAAAACCGTGAGAAATACGCACATATCTGTGACGGCAAGAAACTGGCAACATGTTTCTATGAACCGTCAACCCGCACGAGGCTTTCATTTGAATCGGCAATGTTAAATCTCGGAGGCTCGGTCATCGGCTTTTCATCGGCTGATTCCAGCTCGGCAGCGAAGGGTGAGAGCGTATCGGATACTATACGCATCATCTCCTGCTACGCTGATATCTGTGCTATCAGGCATCCCAAAGAGGGTGCTGCCTTAGTAGCCTCCTCAAAATCAAAGATCCCGGTCATAAATGCCGGTGACGGCGGACATGCCCACCCGACACAGACTCTGACCGATATTCTCACTATTTATTCATTGAAGGGACGCCTTGACCATATGAAGATAGGCTTTTGCGGCGATCTTAAGTTCGGGCGCACCGTGCATTCGCTGATAAAAGCCATGGTTCGCTATGAAGGCATTGAGTTTGTCCTGATATCGCCGCCGGAGCTGAAAGTTCCGGGATACATCAAGAGCGATGTCATAGAGGGTAATAATATTCCCTACACTGAGGTTGTCAGCCTTGAGGATGCCATAGGTGATGTGGATATCCTGTACATGACCAGAGTTCAGAAGGAGAGATTCTTCAACGAAGAGGACTACGTCCGCATGAAGGATTTCTATGTTTTGAATAAAGAGAAGATGGCACTTGCAAAAGAAGATATGCTGGTGCTGCATCCCCTGCCCCGTGTCAACGAGATCTCCGTGGAAGTGGATGATGATCCGAGAGCAGTATATTTTCAGCAGGCACAGTACGGAGTTTACGTCAGGATGGCTCTGATACTTACTTTGCTGGGGCTTGCACCTGCAGGTGTTTCCTGATGTTCGGAATTGATCATTTGAGTCAGGGGGATTGTCGATTCTCTGACATTATGATGTTGGTTGAAGTTATTATACGGTATAGTTATAAAAGATGGAGAGAGTGTTATGTTAAACATCAGCGGTATTCATGAGGGTTTTGTGTTGGATCATATCAAAGCAGGTACTAGTCTCAGGATTTATGATGATCTTGGTCTTTCGGATCTGGATTGTACCGTCGCCATCATCAAAAATGCTAAGTCCAACAAGCAGGGTAAGAAGGACATCATAAAAGTGGAGTGCCCCATAGAGGCGCTGGATCTGGATATTTTGGGCTTTATCGACCATAACATCACGGTGAATGTCATAAAGGACGACAAGATCGTAGAAAAGAAGGTCTTAAAGCTTCCCAAACAGATCAAGAATGTCATTAAATGCAAAAATCCCAGATGTATCACATCTATAGAGCAGGAGCTGGATCACATCTTCGTACTGACTGACGAAGAAAAAGAAGTTTACAGATGTAAATACTGCGAAACCAGATACAAAGGGAATTGATGTGATTTGAAGGCAGGATGGTTTGATGAGCCAATGATAATGGTAGAAGAGTGTTACTATTCACAGCCACTTTACATACATTCTACAGGCTCGCCCTGACATCGGCAATCTGCGAAGCCAAGCTGGCAGAATTGCCTTGTCGGGCTCTACTGCCGCTATCGCGGCTGCCTGTATCATGTA
>JAILBP010000192.1:0-6129 GCA_024680835.1 Lachnospiraceae bacterium
TTTTCAAACAGTACCGCGCGTTTTTCGCGTTCATAAAAGATCTTATTATATCTGGATAATTTTTCCTTCCATTTCCGGATTTTTTTCGAAGGATGTTCGGCATACCAGAATAAAGGATGAGTAACGTCAAATCCCTTAAAATACGGAGGATAATAATCTATAACCGTACTGTCTATATCATTCTTTTTCAAAAACTGCTGAAAAACATACGAATGCAGCATAGATGCAAAATTTAATGTCTTTGTATGTAAATTTATGGAAAGTAAAGCAATCTTCATGCAATGCTCCTTTCTATAGGTTGCTGAAATATATTTGTGTACATGCTATCAGAATAGATGAAATAATAGAACCAATTGTAATGAAAACGTATTCAAATTCCGGGATGTTCAAGAGAATGCAATTATTATATATAAGCTGTCCACATGGGAAAAGAGCATTGTTTATAATGTTTACACAAAAAATCTGAAAACGTTATCTTTCAGTAATATCGGTAAAAATACATAAAACTCCGAGGTTTACATTAATGATGATAAAGCCCTTTACATCAACATGCTGTCGGTGTAATATTGTGTTCGATAACTGATGAAATAATCAGACTTGCGTGAGGGAAAAGCATGATTTCTTTTGTAATAGCATTAGTGATCCTGGTTGTAGGATATATGACCTACGGTCGCCTTGTTGAAAAGATATTCGGACCGGATGACAGGAAAACTCCTGCGATAGAAATAAACGACGGTGTGGACTGTGTGCCGGTCAAAACATGGAAAGCTGTTTTGATACAGCTTTTGAATATTGCGGGAACAGGACCGATTTTTGGAGCCTTGATGGGGGCGTGTTTCGGTCCGGTGGTTTTCCTGTGGATCGTTTTCGGCTCGATTCTCGGCGGAGCGGTTCATGACTATATGAGCGGTATGGTCTCGGAACGAAATAAAGGGGCTTCTATAGCGGAGATGTCAGGAGTATACCTCGGAAAACCGGCTCTTTATATAATGCGTATCTTTTCAATCCTCCTGCTGCTTTTGACCGGTACGGTTTTTGTTACCAGTCCGGCGGCTCTCTTAACAAGGCTTACGCCGGATGCTTTGGGTAATACTTTTTGGATAGTGGTCATTCTGTTTTATTATGTGCTGGCTACATTGCTGCCGGTGGACAAGATCATCGGAAGGCTTTATCCGATATTTGGCGTGATCTTGATAATCATGGCTGTTTCCGTTGCCGGCGGAATCTTTTTGATCCCGCAGTATCAAATACCGGAGATAACACTTGCAAATCTGAATCCGGATAATCTTCCCATATGGCCTTTCATGTTTGTAACCGTTGCCTGTGGAGCAATTTCCGGTTTCCATGCAACCCAGTCTCCCATGATGGCAAAGTGCATTACAAGCGAAAAAGAAGGCAGAAAGGTTTTTTACGGTGCCATGATCATAGAGTCTGTCATTGCACTGATATGGGCAGCGGCAGGCGTTGCGTTTTATGGAACCACTAAGATGCTGTCGGCTGCGATCACAGATCTTGGACAGTCGGGAGTTGTATATCAGATCAGCGGCGAAATGCTGGGAAGTATAGGTGGGATACTTGCGGTTGTCGGTGTGGTTATTTGTCCGATCACCTCCGGAGATACTGCTTTTCGAAGTGCACGTTTGATCCTTGCGGAGTGGACAAAGCTTGATCAGAAAAAGATAAAAAACAGGCTTTTCATCACCATTCCTATACTTGGCATAAGTGCAGTGCTGACACAGCTTGATTTTAATGTGTTGTGGAGATATTTCTCATGGAGTAATCAAACATTGGCCATGATATCTTTGTGGGTTGCAACATCTTACCTGATCAGAGAAAATCATAATCGGTTTACATCGCTTATTACGGCGCTTCCGGCTGTGTTTATGACGGCAGTGTCGGTGACATATATACTGACGGCAAAAGAGGGATTCCGGCTTCCGATTTCCGTTGCTTACCCTGTTGGGATGACTACAGCCACAGTTTTTCTCGGGATATATTTATGGGTGATCTTGTATAAAGCAGGAAAACATAATCAAACTAACAATTAATTGTCTGAAAATACCTGATCACATATGGAATAAACAGCCGATAAAAAGCTCAGCACACCGCTGAGCTTTTTGGCTTTTATTCGATGGGGTCCGCGTCCGCACCGGTATTCTCGGTCGTATCTACCGTCCCGTTAGTCTTCATCATTTTAAATTCAGTATAGTCAAAGTCTGCATTTCCATAGATCTCCTGACGGATCAACTGATCGTAATCCGCATAGCCTCTTAAAAGCTGGTTTGCCACGATCTCACTGTTATAGGACAAGGAATACGGCGTATAATTGCTTTTGATCGTACCGTCATCATTCAGCGAAACATTCTTAAGACACGCTCCGTCATACATTACATAATGCTCGGTACGGTCATCATAGACCTTGTCCCAATGCAGCTTATAAATGCTCATTACAATATTGTGCTCCCTGTTATCCTCATTTTTTGCGATCAGGAGATAACTGGTAATGTATTCCGGTTCTCCCAATACCCAGTTGGTATAGTACAGATTCGTATTCTTCTCCAGCTGGCCTTCGATTGTTTTGTTCGCATTTTCCAGAAAGAAAGAATCCGCAAGGAGATCTTCCGGGGTTACTTTGTAAGATGCCAATAACGCCTGTCGCGCCGCTTCTTCTGCAGCTGCCTTCGCTTCCGCTTCCTGCCGGCGCTTTTCTTCCTCCTGCTGTCTTTTCTGCTCGCGTTCTTCCTCTCGTACTCTCTGCTGTTCGGCATAAGCTTGCTCCCGGACCTGCTGCATATAGATCGAACCAATTGCCACAGGGATTGTGATCAGAATAAAGAATGCCACTACAATAGCGATTGCGATCGTTTTGGCTTTGTTTGCCTGCTTCTGCCGACGCTGCGCTGCAGCCATTCCCATTTGCTGCATATTAATCTGCTGTTTGCGAAATTCACTTTCCGATTTGACACGCTCGTATTCCACATCATCCCAGTCATAATCCGCCAGAAAAGACGTACCGCAATTTTCACAATGAAATTTGCCTTCTCCGATCTGCTTTACCAGCCCGTTACAATTCGGACAATTCAGACTCATCAGTTTCATTTCGGCACCTCCGTTACTACGTGCACTTATATACAATATGATAATATCATGATCCTGTTGCTTTTACAAGCAACCTGACACTTGAAAACATGTAATTTCGGAAGGACATTGACGATCCTATAAATAATACTTTTGGAACAATTCGGGACATATAAAAAGCGGAGAGATTTCTACAAGTTTTTTCTCCCTTTTTTTGTGCTTTTGTGATACGATATTTGAGAGCTGGGGCTTGACAGAGTGGCATTCAATTGAAAAAAGCAGGACTATCAGAGAGATGACAATCGAACAGGGGATTGAGCATGCAGATCGACAGTCGGAAATAATTGCTTTTATTTGGAAAAAGAATGGGTTACAAGATTATTGTAGGAAAATAAACATATTATTCAGTTAGCGATTTAACAACGAAAAAAACGATGGAGGAAGGCTATATGAGCAGATTAAAAGAACTTCGTAAATACGTGGATGTGGAACTGAATAAAATAGAGGATGCGGATGTCATCCATCATTGTATGAATGATCTGTCGAAAGAGATCAAAGAAAAGGAGCAGGTTCGGTACGATAAGCTGTGTGCTGAGTTTGGTATGTAGAAATGTCAGGTGAAGAAGGATAGAGATAAATGAAACTTATATTTGCCTCTGATTCTTTTAAGGGATCGATGACAAGTGAAAAGATATCGGAGATTCTTTCGAAAGCAGCAGTAGAGGTGTTCGGACAATGTGAGACAGTGGCTGTGGTTTTGGCGGATGGTGGCGAAGGAACGCTGGATTCCATTCTGTCCGTGAGAGACGGACAAAAGGTAGAGGTCACGGTTCATGATCCACTGATGAACGAGATAAAAGCATATTATGGAGTTTTTGGCGATGAAGTTGTGATCGAGATGGCGCAAGGCTCCGGACTTACCCTTATACCGGAAGATAAGAGGGATCCATTATATACGAGTAGTATAGGTACGAGTTTTAATTTGTTTACATCCGGACGTAGCTCAACTGGTAGAGTTGTATTTGGCTAAAATAGGCGAGGATAAAGTGAAATGAAAAATATAGAGGTCATGCGTGCAGATAATGAATGGCAGCGCGCAGGGGCGTATTATGTGCGGATTCACGGAATGAACAGGCAACATCAGATTTCTCTTAGGGATGAGTTCGACGAGCATGATGGGGACGGAACACGTTATATTGTTTTGTTGGATGAGGGATATCCCGTTGCAACAGCAAGATTTTATGAAAAAGACAAAGAAACCGTGATAGTTGGGCGGGTAGTTGTGTTGCCAGATTATCGTGGTCAGGGACTGGGTGCAAAGGTGCTAGAGGAAGCAGAGGCGTGGATCCGCACGTTGAGATACAAACGAATAGAAGTGGACAGTCGAACGGTTGCTGTTGGGTTTTATGAGAAGAATGGATACAGGATTGTCAGCGATGAGGTTATAAAGAGCGGAACCTTTGAATGCATTAAAATGCAGAAAGATTTATAATCTGGCTCAGAATACGAAGAGGATAGTATGATTTTATAAGGCTATATTGAAGGGGTGGTGAGTATGGCTGAGATTTTTAAGATCAATGATGATACCTGGAGATTTGAGGATACCGGTGTGAGATTTTATCTGTTTTCCGGGACAGAAAGGGCTGCACTTATAGATACGGGAATGAATGTGTTGGATGCAAAGGCTATGGCCGAAGGCTTGACTGACCTACCGCTGATCCTCATCAATACACATGGGGATCCGGACCATATTTCCGGAAATGGTGCGTTTGATGTTGTTTATATGAGCCCAAATGAAGAGGAAAACTACAGAGCATGTGGCGGAAAAGGCAAGATTAACCCGGTTCATGAAGGCGATATTATAGATTTGGGTGACCGACCCCTTCGGATCATAGATATTCCGGGACATACTCCGGGGAGTATAGCGATACTTGACGAGAAGAACAGAGTTTTAGTAAGTGGAGACAGCGTGGGAGACGGAAACATCTTCATGTTTGGTCCTATGAGGGATCTTAATAAGTATATAGATAGCATGCGACATCTGCAAAAGTACACAGATAGCTTTGATGATGTTTATGCCATGCACGGTTCCTTTCCGGTAAAGAGTGACCTTGTTGGAAAGCTGATAGAAGGCGCAAAGCTTATCAGAGACAAGAAGGCTGAGGGAAACATAGTTAATGTATTTGGAAAAGAGGTAGTACTTTATAAGTTCTCGTATGCAGGATTTTTATATGATGAATGAGGACAGAAATGATTTGCACTGAAATCGGCGGTGATCCGGGGTCTTATTTTATCTATTACTACAAGAACGGCAAAGTTAAGAAAACTGACGATAATGGAAAGCGATTTATAACGGTATATTTATTCCGTTGCTAAAACATCTGGTGGAAATATGTGAACAAAAGAAAAAACGAGTTATTATGATGCTCGCAAAAAGAATGAGTGTATGAAACGGAGTGTGTGAAAGTTTTTCTGTAAATAAGATATCCTAAGATAATTGACGATCTGTATGGCGGTAAGATTACCGTTGTCCAACTCGTTTCGGCTATACCTAATCCCATTGATTTCATCAAGTATTATGATAAACTCGGTATATAATTATATTACAGTTTTATAGACGATGACAAATCGGAGTTTAAAAAGGAGATTGAACATGAAGAAAAAGACAACGCCTGTCACTTCAGAACAAAATCGTGACAAGGTCATTATTCGGACCAGTATCATTGGAATACTGACAAACGTGTTACTGGCGGCTTTCAAGGCAGTGATCGGCATTATATCCAACTCCATCGCCGTCACTTTGGACGCCGTTAATAATCTGTCGGACGCCCTGTCCTCTATCATTACGATCGTTGGGACGAAACTTGCCGGTAAACTTCCTGATAAGAAGCATCCGCTCGGATACGGCAGGATCGAGTATCTCAGCGCGATGATCGTTTCGGGCATCGTTCTCTATGCAGGCATCACGGCTGCCGTGGAATCGGTCAAGAAGATCATCCATCCTGAAAAGCCGGACTACAGCGTCATTTCCCTCGTTATCATTGCGGTAGC
>JAILBP010000216.1:0-3684 GCA_024680835.1 Lachnospiraceae bacterium
GATCCCAGCAGAAGGTTTTCTTTTATGGTGCCGCTGAAGAGAAAAGCATCCTGTCTCACAATGCCTATATGACGCCTCAATTCCCGTTTTTTTATCTTCTTTATGTCAATGCCGTTATATGTGATCCGCCCGTTCTCTTCACCCGGCTCATACATATTGTCCAGAAGAGCTGTAAATGTTGATTTTCCGGAGCCGGTGGATCCCAGTATACCCACAGTTGTATTCTTTTTTATAGTTAGTGAAAGATTTTTAATAACTTCCTGTTTTTCGGAGCCCTGTATGCTTTGTACACCTTCGGTTTCACCTGAATCTTCAGCATATTTATCCGTATCATAGGCAAAGCTGACATTTTCAAATACAATGTCCCCTGCCCCCGGGTAATCCAGAGCCCCGTTCTCATCGGTCTCCTCCGGCGAGTTCAGTATGAACATGATCCTGTCTATGGAAATACCCGCTTTACCAAGTTCCGTCACCATACGTCCAAGCTGTCTTACGGGGAATATCAACATGCTGTTGAAAGAGATAAAAGCTATATACGAACCTGCCGACAAGCCCTCATTTACGCAAAGATAAGCGCCGTAAGCCAAAATGAGAATATTGGAGAGTCCGCTTATCAGATCATTTGAACACCAGAAAATATTCAAAGTCTTCATGACGGAAACCCAGAGATCCGTGTATTTTCCGTTCAGTTTTTCAAAGCGCTGTCTCTCGTATTCCTCCCTTCCGAAGGCTCTCACAACCCTGACTCCGGTGAGGTTTTCCTGAACCATGGCTGAAACCCTGCCTTCCTCTGAATCGGCCTTTTCAAAAGAAGAACTGATCCTGCCGTGAAACATGATGGAGTACAACAGTATCACGGGAATAAATGCAGATGCTGTAAAAGCCAGTTTCACATTGATCCTGAACATGAACACCAAAGCTATACTTATCAAAACCAGGATCCTGATAAGACCCGTGAGCTGATCGGCTATAAAGGTCTTTATCGTCTCCACATCGCTGGTCATCCTCTGTATTATCTCACCGGTCCTGACGCTGTCATACCAGCTGTAGGGAAGGCTCAGCACATGATCATACAGAAGATCCCTGATACGTTTCACAAAGATCTCACCACCCTTTGACACAAAAAGCTTGTTAAGATATCTGCACACAGCGCCAAAGAGTCCGAAACCGATGACTATGAGGACCGGTATATACAGATGACCGAAAAACCAGCTCGCACCACCCATTCTGTCGATATAATCCGTCAGAAATCCTGGTACCGCACTGCTGTCTCCCACACAGATATCAACGAAATATCCTATGAGCCTCGGATTCATCAGATCAAAAAACACAAGAAAGCATGAAAATAAGACAGCAGTAAAAAACACTGCCTTGCTGCCTTTCAGAAAATATAATACCGTCTTTAATCTGGTATCTGTAGGTTTTTTCTCTTTTTTATGTTTATTCTGTTTTTTATCATTACCCTGTCCGTTATCGGAGAGGTTTTTCCGTATTTCTTTCATAAATCACAAAACTCCCTGTAAAAAGCTTACAGGGAGTATACTTCACACTAAATGATCTGTTTTAGAACTTGCCTTCTCTTGCTGCCTCTTCTACAGAAACTGCAACTGCAACAGTAGCACCTACCATCGGGTTGTTACCCATACCGATAAGTCCCATCATCTCTACGTGAGCCGGAACTGAAGAAGAACCTGCAAACTGAGCATCTGAATGCATACGGCCAAGAGTATCTGTCATACCGTATGAAGCCGGGCCTGCAGCCATGTTGTCCGGATGAAGTGTACGGCCTGTACCGCCGCCTGATGCAACAGAGAAGTATTTCTTACCAAGCTCGTTGCACTCTTTTTTGTATGTTCCTGCAACCGGATGCTGGAAACGCGTAGGATTTGTAGAGTTTCCTGTAATGGAAACGCCAACGTTCTCCTTGTGCATGATAGCAACACCTTCCTGAACATCATCAGCGCCGTAGCACTTAACAGTCGCACGAAGACCGTCTGAATAAGCCTTCTCAAATACTACATTAAGCTCTGCTTTCTTGTAGTCATATTTGGTCTCTACATATGTGAAACCGTTGATACGTGAAATGATCTGAGCTGCGTCTTTTCCAAGACCGTTCAGTATAACGCGGAGAGGTTTCTGACGAACTTTGTTAGCCTTCTCTGCGATACCGATAGCGCCCTCAGCAGCGGCAAACGACTCATGTCCTGCCAGGAAGCAGAAGCACTCTGTCTCTTCCTCGAGCAGCATCTTGCCGAGGTTACCATGTCCGAGACCAACCTTGCGGTGATCAGCAACAGATCCCGGGATACAGAAAGCCTGGAGACCTTCACCGATAGCTGCTGCAGCGTCAGCTGCCTTTCTGCAGCCTTTCTTGATAGCGATGGCTGCGCCTACTGTATAAGCCCAGCATGCATTCTCAAAACAGATGGGCTGAATGCCCTTTACCTGATCATAAACATTGAGGCCAGCGTCTTTTGTGATCTTCTCAGCCTCTTCGATAGAACTGATACCATAGCTGTTAAGTACAGCGTTGATCTGGTCTATTCTTCTCTCATAAGATTCAAATAATGCCATTTTTGTTTTCTCCCTTCATTCAATGTTACTCTGTACGAGGATCGATGATCTTTACAGCGCCCTGCTCAGGCTTAACACGTCCGTATGAACCTGAAGCCTTCTCCCATGCAGTATTGGGATCATCACCTTTTTTGATGAAGTCTGTCATCTTTCCGAGAGAAACAAACTGATATCCGATAACACAGTCATCCGCATCAAGCGCAATGCCTGTAACATATCCTTCTGCCATCTCGAGATAACGAACGCCCTTTTCCTTGGTGGCATACATTGTACCAACCTGTGATCTCAAGCCCTTGCCAAGATCCTCAAGTCCTGCACCGATTGCCAGTCCGTCATCAGAAAAAGCAGACTGAGTACGTCCGTAAACTATCTGAAGGAAAAGCTCTCTCATAGCTGTGTTGATAGCATCACACACAAGGTCAGTGTTAAGAGCCTCTAAGATCGTCTTGCCCTGTAAGATCTCGGCAGCCATAGCTGCTGAATGTGTCATACCTGAGCAACCGATAGTCTCGACCAAAGCTTCCTCTATAACACCGTTCTTAACATTGAGGGAAAGTTTGCAGGCACCCTGCTGCGGTGCACACCAGCCTACTCCATGTGTAAAGCCGGAAATGTCCTCAATCTTCTTTGCATGTACCCACTGTCCCTCCTCAGGGATCGGAGCCGGCTCATGCTTTGCGCCCTTTGCTACGGGACACATGTTCTCAACTTCTTTTGTGTAAATCATTTGTTGACTCCTTTCGCTTATTGATTTTACAGGTTGTTACGGAAAAGATACCGTTGTGCCTGCTAAAGCCGATGTTTCCGATGCGGAAGCCCTGTATTCCTGACAGATTTCCACATACAAAATACAGTATCTCACATTTTTTTGATTTAGACAATGTTTTTATTTAAAAAATTCTATTATCAGTTAATACTCAGTTACTATTCACAGCTGGTTTTATGTATATTCCGGAACGATCACATACATATACACTGCTGTTCGTGTGTGCTAAGTAATGGCACGATTCGTAAACGAATCACCTGTCGCTTCGCGATCCCTCGCCGGGATGGCATCATGCACTCGTGCCTCGTGCATGATATACGCTGCCCTATCGGTCGGAACCATTA
>JAILBP010000277.1:0-7405 GCA_024680835.1 Lachnospiraceae bacterium
TGATTGCAGGATTATCAGGGGCTCCGTTGGCGGGATTAATAGGTTGTGCTTTGTGCGGATTTTCTGTAGGCATTATGTGGCCCGGCTCCATCAGTATTTCATCTCAGATACTTCCTACGGGTGGTACAGCAATGTTTGCTCTTCTTGCGTTGGCAGGAGATTTAGGTGGAGCTGTAGGGCCTGCGATCATTGGCAATGTTTCTCAGAAAGCAGCAAATAATCTGCAGGTAGGGGTTTTAGCAGGAATCGGTTTTCCTATTGTTTTGGTAATCTCGGTTCTGTATGTCCGAAAAAAGTATAGGTAGTAATTTATTCAAATTTAAGCTTCGCCGGGTTGATGTGATGGTAAGTTATATACGAATTTACTTACTTGTCATGACTCATTAACCAGTTTTCCCGTCAGCATATCTGACCCTTATTGCAGGGCGGACTGCGGCATGGCTATCAACATAGTTGCCTATCATATCCGGTGATCTCAACCCGATAATCATCGTATCATACTGATACTTTCCCGGTGTCCTCAGCCACCAGGTGATACCGCAATCCCTTGTGTCGTCGCTGACGGCTAATGCCTCAGTATAAGAGAGCAGATAAACCCTGTCATCAGTGTCATTTCCACAGTCTGATTCATAATGATAATCGTCTTCGGTAAATGTGTTATGTGAGGTCACTATCGCCGCTTTCTCTCCGTCAGAGAACTTACTGTCATAGAAATCCTCATTGAGCCATCTGCGCAGAGAACAGTTTTCCCATGTGATATCCGTTTTGGTGTCATTATACTGCATATATGCAACCGGTCCCTGACAGAGCAGTGTGCAGATACCGTCCGCTTTGTCTGTTACATACCATGTATATCTGCCGAAAGTCACCACATCATTGACCTCCGAATCGGATATCGCCTGAAGCTCTGCATCCACCTCATCGGGGGTTCTGTTTATCGTCGTCGGAACAATATGATCCTCAATGCGAATATTCAGTGCAGGACGGACGGCACCGTAATTATTACCCGCAATATCTCCATGGGGATCAATTACTCCATCCTCGCGTTTACCGACATATGTTACATAGTCTGCATTTACACCCGGTGACCTAAGCCACCACCACTGGTAATCAAGCTCGTACCAGCTTCCGCATTTTCGAACACTGTCATCCAGGGCATTTGCTTCTTCCACGCTTAGCAGATAAATATAATCATCCGTGTCATTTCCGCCGTCGGTGCCATATTCGGCACTGTCGGAAGTGACATTGTGCGTCTTTACGAACAGCTCCTTTTCCTCTTCCGTGAAGGTGTTATAAAACTCCTCATTAAGCCAGACCCGCACAGTGGAATCTTCCCATTTACTGGTGAAAATACCATATCCTGATTTTCTGAATGCCTGCTTTATCACAGGCTTTTCACTCAAAAGCGTATAGCCTGTCTCTGTTTTGGCTATCACGTACCACCTGATATCGCCAAATACTACAACGTCTCCCACAGATGCATCCGCAAGTTCCACGGCTTCCTTATGATCTTCGTGAGACTTGTTACCGCAGCCTGATATAAGAAATGCAAGACCCATCACAGCAACTGCCGATACTACAAGAATTATTTTTTTCATCTTTGTCTTCCTCGTCTTTACGCCGGTATCTTCAATGACAATATCATACTATATCTGATCAGTTTTGTCTTCATTTTTTATTCCACACGAAGTCTTTCAACAACACTCTTTTTGCATAGTCTGTCATGAGCGATCACAGGTATTACCACTATCAACACAGCGATAAACGGAAGACAAACAGCTAACGGGACGAGTGTAAAGTTCCAGTTGAACATTGGTATTGCATTTACCAGCATTCTGATGAGCGTAACGCTGATCAGGGCAGATACGCTGACTGAACACAAAATCGTCCAAGCAAAATAAACCATTGCCTCCTTCATCAGCCCCGTCTTCTGCTGTTTTCCTGTCATACCTACTGCTTCCAGCATTGCAAGCTCTCTGCTTCTGACGATAATAGAGGTTATCATGGTATTGGCAAAGTTCATAAGACCGATAAGTCCCAGAATACCTGCGATCACTATTCCCACAATCCTTATCATATCGCCAAAAGACGAGTATTCTGCCACTATGCTCTCTTTCGAATCATAATCCATATTGGTGTCAACTTCTGTTGTATAGTTCTTCAGCCATTCATTTACCGCTTCCTCTTTTGAATCCTCCACATTCATCAGAAGCCTCATGGCGCCCCAGTCAGAACCATTGAGCGCCAAAAACTCTTTCTCGGGTAAAATATAATTACACTCGAATATTCCATATGCTCTAAGCTCCATGGCGAGCGGGATTTCCACTATACCATAGATTTCGTATTCTTTTAGGGGAGCATTTTCAAAACTATAGTATTCAAACTCTTTTCCGTCTTCTCCGACAGCTGTCACAGCTTCTTCATACTGTGGATCATAGCTTCTGATCTGTACCCTGGCGCCGGGTTTAAGGAAATCCAGCTCATCTTTATCCGTCATAAACCTTGTCATGAGGACATAGTTTCCACTGTTAAAAACATCCCAGTCTATACTGTCTTTTCCATCTATTGTCTCAATAACCTTGAGTTTGTCAAAGGCAAGCTTTCCGACACCATAGGTTTTTCCCCCCAACGTTCCTGATTTCCTGGTATAGTCGTTTATATTTTTTATATCTTCCTCAGAATATCCGTAGCTTAAATACTTTTCTCTTAACTGATCGGAATTCAGTATGTTTTTTTCTATTTCAGCCCAGTTTTCACCACTGAACTCCTGACCTCTTTCATTGATGTATATGGCACCAACTTCATCTACCCCGTCCAGATCAGATAATTTCTCAATAAGCGATGCATCGATCGCTTTAGTTTCCCTCATCATAGCACCCGGGTTATCCACCGAGATGTCCTGAACACTGAAATCTGCTATGATGAGATTCTCCACATAGCCATCCATACTGAACCCGCTCACAAAGCCGTATACGGAATTCAGCACTACAAGTGCGAGAGATAATGAAAGTATCACTGTAACAAGCTTCTTTTTCGGCTTACCGTTCCTGTCTGTCTTTTCTGTATATTTAACTGTCTCCACAGGTGAGACCTTTGATGCTTTACGGCAGGGTTTCATGGCGCTTATAACCACCGTGAAATATGAGAATGCAGCCGCTACCAGCAGCATCCATATGTTCACATGAAGCTGACCCTTTCCAACACTGACTGTGACAAACTGTCCGGAAATGACCGGCAACAGAACTACCGCAACCAGAACACCCAGAGCCATTCCCACAGGAATACCGATGAAGGATATAATATTTGCTCTTTTCATCACAATCTTTTTAAGCTGTTTTTCTGTTGTACCGATGGTCTTCAGCAGTCCGAACTCCTGTATGTCCGAGATTATATTTATATCAAAAATATTGAATATGATAAGATAACCCGCAAACATAAATACCGCACACAATGCAAGACATATGGCTATTATGGACGGGTCAAGACTGCTCGCTCCATAAGCCCAGTTAACACCATAGTCCACATTTTCTCTTATGCCTGTTCTGGCAATAAGTGCCTGAACCTTACCTTCAATGTTAATACTGTTGCTGAAATTAAAATCCACCGAATATCTGCCGACATAATCGAATGTTTCCGAATCAGGCAACGGAACGGTCTTCGCCGGAGCGTATTTCTCCTGAAATGTCTTTGAAAAGTACGCCATCTGTGCCGGACTTACAGGATCCCCCTCATAATATCCGCACAATGTAAACTCTTTCTCTACCAGATCATTCTCCGTATCAATATCAAGCGTAACTTTACTTCCCACTTCACAGGGTACCTTCAAAGCATCCAGCACCACATTGCTCAGTACAACCTCGTCCTCAGCCTCAGGCATCCTGCCCTCTGTCGGAGCGCTGAATCCACATTTTGCATTTTCATATTCCGCAAAATAACACTCTGTGTGAATCTTTTTCAGTTCCTCATTTTCCAGCATACCTACCATGATCCTGTAAGAGACAGATTTTAACTTCGGATCGTCCTTTACCTGATCATACTCGCTTTCTGTAAGGTACTTAAACCCTGCATGGCAGCTTCCTCCTGCCTGTCTCATGGATCCTTCCTGAATCTCGTTCACCATGCTGCCTCCGACAGTGAAAAGCGACGAAAACAAAAGACTTGTGAGCACTACCGCCAAAACCAGGACTATATATTTGCTGATCCTTGCCCTGATCCCGCTCATTGCTATGGTGTCTATTACTTTTTTATTATCTACGTTCTTCATGACCTGTATCCTTTTTCCTCAATATTTTTGCCTGACAAATCTGACTGCTCAAAATGTTTATGCGTATCACCGTTAATGACCGTTGAAACTCACTGCACAATGCGACCGTCTTCTATACGGATCGTCCTGTCTGCCATCTGCGCAATTTCATCATTATGAGTGATCATCACAATAGTCTGATTGAATTTATCACCGGTGGTCTTCAGCAATCCCAATACATCCTGACTGGTTTTTGTGTCAAGATTTCCTGTTGGTTCATCCGCCAGTATGATGGCCGGCTTTGAGGCAAGGGCTCTTGCTATGGCTACTCTCTGTTGCTGTCCGCCTGACAGCTTTGAAGGCAGGACCTTGAGCTTGGAAGATATACCCAATGTCTCGATCACGTTATCGATGTATTCCTTATCCTCTTTCTTTCCGTCCAGTCGGATTGGAAGGACGATATTATCATATACGCTGATGGAAGGAACCAGGTTAAAGCTCTGAAATATAAATCCTATCTTTCTGCGCCTGAAGATACACAGCTCATCTCCCTTTAAGCCCGATATATCTTTATCATCTACAATGACTTTTCCTTCCGTCGGATTATCCAAACCTCCCAGCATATGCAGCAATGTCGACTTGCCGCTTCCGCTGGTCCCTATGATGCTGACAAACTCTCCTCTTTCAACCTTAAGACTAACGTCATCAAGTGCCTTCACCAAAGTTTCATCTGCTCCGTAATATTTCTTAAGATGCTCTGCTACTAAAATACTCATTTCTTTCCTCCGAATCCGGGAACTTATGTCCCTCTGTTTTTTTACTGTCCCAATACTAACACACATTTCTTACCAGATTATTTCTGAAATCTTTCATTTTTGAAAGAATCCGAAAAAAAGAGCAGTTCCCGACTGGGACCTACTCCTTTCTGAGGCACAGAATGAATTCTCCGCCTTTTCTCTTTTTATTTGGAACAACCTTTATATAGCCATCCTCCTTTGACAGGATCTCTCTGGTCAGGTACAGCCCTATGCCGACTCCGTCTTCCTGCTGAACCTCGCTTCCTCTGTAGAATCTGCCGAATATCTTTGTGGCTTCCTCTTCCGTAATGCCCTGCCCTTCGTCCGTCACATGCACCGAGACATACATTTCCGTCTCTGACAAGCTGACCACTATCCTCCCCTCCGGCGGAGAATACTTGATCGCATTATCCAAAACATTTACCAAAGCCTCAAGGGTCCATTTCATATCAAAGGATGCCTCTGTCTCTTCCCGTCCTTCCACTTCCGAAATATCAAATACTATCTCTTTTTTTTCTGCCTTGGGTCTGACAGCGGAAACGCCTGACATGACGAGCTCTTTTACGTCGTTCCTGTCGGCCACCACCTCCAGTGTACCGCTCTCCAGTCTTGACAGCTTGGTCAATGAATCTATCAGAAACTCCAGGCGTTCGTTCTGTCTTTTCAGTTCAGCGGCATACTTTTCGATCCTGCCCAATGCTGCGGTATACCTGTCAGTGTCAACCTGTTCTCCACCAACAGTATCACCTGCCCGCAGTCTGCTGATCTCCTCACACAACAACTCGGTATACATCTTGATATTGGTCATGGGTGTTTTGGTCTGATGCGATATATCCGATATGAACTGTTCAAGCCTGTGTCTCTCTGCCTCAAGATTCCTGTTTGATAAAACCGATGTTCCGAGGAACTGCTTCCATTTTGATTCAAGTCTGGACAGCTTCGTCTCATCATAACTGCTCTCGGAGAAAGTACCGTTCATGGCATCATCCAGCATTTTATCCAGTCTTTCAATTGTCCTGTTCGTAAACAAAATGATAACTCCTGTAATATGAATTGAATGCTACTGTTTTTCAAATCTGTAGCCCTGCCCGTACACAGTTGAAATATATTTTTCTCCATCCCTGCTTTCTATCTTGCTCCGGAGACGGTTTATTGTCACAGAGAGAGCATTTTCCTCCACATACTCGCCACTGTCACCCCATATCCTCTCGATGAGTGTATCCCTTGTGAGGATCATGCCTCTGTTATCCAGCAATATCTTCAGAAGTTTCTGTTCATTCACTGTGAGGAAGATCTCTTCCCCTCCTTTTTTGAAAACCAGTTTGTCAAAATCAAATACCATCTCTCCGATCTCGTATATACCGGATCTGTCACCGGCTAAAGACCTTTGTTCATCTCCGGTATTATCGCCTGTTCTCATCCGGCTGCGGCGCACCAAAGCATTTACCCTCGCTCTCAGAACCGCAAGACTGAAAGGCTTCGTCAGAAAATCATCCGCTCCCATTGTAAGTCCGGTTACTTCATCCAGCTCCAGATCATTGGCAGTGAGGATCAATATGGGAACATCGCTTTTACGCCGTACATATTTGAGATAGTCATAACCTATTCCGTCCGGCAGGTTAAGATCCAGTATAATAAGGCCTATATCGTTTCCATATTTATCAAAGCCGTTTTGAGCAGCTTCTATAGTATATTCCTTATAAAATTTCTCTGCAGAATCAGCAAGAGATATGGATATTCCCTCGCTTAGCGTCCTATCATCCTCCACTATCTGGATAACCAATTATCACACCTCCGTATAGTACGTTTAAAAGGAGATTCTCAAAAGAATGCTACTCATGAGAATGTCCAATTTATGACACATATTTAATCCAACTTAAAACTGCCAACCGTATCGGTAAGCGAATCTGAACTCTTAACCTCGATAGGCTTGATAGAAAAATCACCGTCTGCCAGCGAGCCCGCAAAGGATTTGACATGTATGATACCCTTTGAAATATTGCTAACCTGCAATACCACGATGATGATCTCACTGCCGGCTTTTGCCACAGAAGCATTTTTTGAGGTCATTATGCTTCCTCCATAAATACCTATTTGTTGTTCTAAAATATCCTGAAAGTTAATCTTCCCTAGGTCTCTCATCCGTCACAAAATGCTTTACTCCTTCTATCGGATGCAACAGTTCTGTTCTGAAGAATTCAGGGTAATACTTTATCGGATCATTAACATCTATCCAACGCAAGAATTCCTCATGATCGTCTTCGGTCATGCTCATGCATTCAGGCTCGAAATCCTCCGGAACCTTCATATAGTAAAAGTATGAAACCTCATAGATGAGCTTACCGAGATTGGATTCAGCATCGCC
>JAILBP010000022.1:0-7961 GCA_024680835.1 Lachnospiraceae bacterium
TGTCGGGCTCTATTGTCGCTATCGCGACTGCCTGTATCATGTATGTAAAGTGACTGAGTCCAGTCAATATCATGCAATCAGACAGATATGCCTGCAAGCAGTCAATCTGTCTGACTGCACGATATTGGCTGTGAATAGTAATACCGGAAGCAAATTATTTGTAGACCGTATTTGAATAATGTGATATTATAAAGGTTCAGGTGTAAAACACTTATTATACATACGATGGAGGAACAGCATGGATATCATCGCTAAGATATCGGACGAACTTAAGATCAGGAAAAGCCAGACTGAGGCGGCAGTAAAGCTGTTGGATGAAGGCAACACGGTTCCTTTTATTGCAAGGTACCGAAAGGAGGCGACAGACTCTCTGAATGACGAGCAGTTGAGGGATCTGGCGGCCCGCCTCGAGACATTGAGAAATCTGGAGGAGAAAAAACAGACAGTTTTAGCGCAGATAGAGGAACAGGGAAAGCTTACGGAGGAGCTCAAGGCGGCTATCGAGGCTGCGGAGACTCAGGTTGCGGTGGACGACCTGTACAGACCGTATCGACCCAAGAGAAAGACCAGGGCCTCCGTTGCAAAGGAGAAAGGCCTGGAACCTTTGGCTCAGTTGATTTCGGCTCAGGAGTTTGATGGAGATATCAATGCCGAAGCCGGGAAATATATAGATGAAGAAAAAGAAGTAAAGAGCGCAAAAGACGCACTGACAGGTGCATGCGATATCATAGCCGAGGAGATCTCGGACAATGCGGATTACAGAACCCGCATCAGGGAGCTTACTGTAAAAAACGGGCGTGTGGTCTCCGAGGCGAAGGATAAGGAAGCCGAGAGCGTATATGAGATGTATTACGAGTACGATGAGGCTGTCGAAAAGATCCCGGGACACCGTATACTGGCCTTAAATCGCGGTGAGAAGGAGAAATTCCTCACAGTCACAGTAAAGGTTGAGGAACAGGAGATAACGGGATACCTGGAGCGTCAGATCATACATACGGATAACGGGCAGATAAAAACATTGCTTGAGGATACCGTTAAAGATGCCTATGAGCGTCTTATCATGCCGTCCATAGAACGCGAGATCAGAAATGACCTTACAGAGAAAGCGGAGGATGCTGCCATAAAGGTTTTCGGTGAGAACTTAAAGCAGCTTCTCATGCAGCCCCCTATCGCAGGTCGTGTGGTCCTGGGGTGGGATCCTGCATTCAGGACGGGCTGCAAGATAGCGGTGGTGGATCCCACGGGAAAGGTGCTGGACACCACGGTCATATTCCCCACAGAGCCGCAGAATAAAGTCGCTGAGTCCAAGGCAGTCATCAAAAAGCTTGTGGAAAAACATAATGTTTCCATCATATCCCTGGGGAACGGCACGGCCAGCCGTGAGTCCGAGGCAGTCATCTGCGAGCTCATAAAGGAGCTTCCTGTGAAGGTCGATTATATCATAGTCAATGAGGCGGGAGCTTCCGTGTACTCTGCCAGCAAGCTGGCTACGGAGGAGTTTCCGGATCTGGATGTGGGAAAGCGCTCCGCTGCATCAATGGCGAGACGTTTGCAGGACCCGCTGTCGGAGCTTGTAAAGATCGATCCAAAGTCAGTGGGTGTGGGTCAATACCAGCATGATATGAATCAAAAGAAACTGGATAATACCCTGTCTGCAGTGGTGGAGGATTGTGTTAATAAGGTGGGTGTTGACCTGAATACAGCGTCTGTTTCACTGCTTCAGTATATTTCCGGTATTTCAAAGACCATAGCCAAAAACATTGTGGACTACAGAGAAGCAAACGGCAGGTTTACCAACAGAAGGCAGCTGTTAAAAGTTTCAAAGCTGGGTCCAAAAGCTTTTGAGCAGTGTGCCGGATTCTGCAGGATAAATGACGGTGACGAGCCTTTGGACGCCACCGGAGTGCATCCGGAGTCATACAAGGCCGCAGATGCGCTGATCGGGAAACTGGGATTGGACAAGAACGCCATAAAAGACCATGCCCTGGACGGTATATCCGCTAAGATTGGCGATATAAGCTCTCTGTCAAAGGAGCTTGATGTGGGAGAGATAACCTTAAGGGACATCATAAAAGAGATGGAGAAGCCTGCCAGGGATCCCAGGGATGATATGCCGAAGCCTATCTTGCGCAGCGATGTGCTGGACATGAAGGATCTTACCCCGGGTATGGTGCTGAAGGGAACAGTCAGAAACGTGATCGACTTCGGTGTTTTCGTGGATATAGGAGTTCACCAGGATGGACTGGTACATATTTCCGAGCTCTGCGACAGATACATCAAACATCCGTTAGAGGTGGTCAGCATCGGTGATATCGTTGAGGTGAAGGTTTTGGATGTGGATGTTAAAAAGGGCAGGATTTCCCTTACCATGAAAGGAACTTCCACAAAACTCAAAGACAGCGGAGCGGAAAGATCCGGGGAAAAGAAATCGGAGAACAGAAAGCCTGAAGGAAAGAAACCGGAATCCGGCAAACACGATAACAATAATAAACATCATAAAAACAACGGCAAGAGACCGGCAGACAGACCGGGAAGAGAACGTTTTGCTAACACCGCCATTGCGGACGCATTAAGGAGGATGAGATAATGAGCGAGATAAAGACAGTACATACGGATAATGCTCCGAAAGCCATAGGACCGTATTCGCAGGCAAAGATATTCGGAGACCTTCTGTTTGCTTCGGGACAGATCCCGGCAGATCCGGTGAGCGGAGATATTGTAGGCGACGACATAGAGACCCAGACCGAGCAGATAATGAAAAATATCGGTGCGATCCTTACAGAGGCCGGCAGCGGTTTTGACAAGGTCGTAAAGACCACATGTTTTTTGGACGATATAGGCGATTTCGCTGCGTTTAACGCGGTATACGAGAAGTACTTTGTCAGCAAACCGGCACGTTCATGCGTTGCTGTGGAAAAGCTGCCCAAGGGCGTTCTGGCTGAAGTGGAAGTGATAGCGGCACTCTGATCATTTGACGCTGTCATGCGCAGGCGTCTGAATTGTGATTTTCTTTGACATTACCATACAAAATGTGGTATGATGGTTGCGTGTGGGGAGTTAGTTAATTAGGGTGTTAGTTATGTTAATTAAAACATATTTACATATATTCGGTTTTATTGAATATACGGCACGTAAAATGTCAGTGATCATGGCAGTGATCGCTGTTGTTTTGGTGCCTTTTTGTGCGCCTGTCCCCGTGTCTGCCCAGTCGATGACTGAGTCGTCTCAGGACCCTACACTGTCGGGCTTTATGTTTGATGCGCTTGAGGAGGGGGCGCTTGACGGATATAAGGATATAATGTCAGGCACCTTAAGAGTCGGATATGTTGATGATTTTTATCCCTTCTGCTTTGATGATAAAGGCGAATTTACCGGACTTACCAGACGTATGTTTGACGCGATAGCTCAAAAATACGGCATGAGTTTTACCTATGTGCGGTATGAAAGACCGGCGCAGGCCAACAGGGCTATTGACAACGGAGAAATAGATGTCATAGCCTATTACGGCGGTTCAAAGGAATCCATGGATAAATACAATCTGGTGGAAACAGAGCACTATGCCAAGACTCCCCTTGTCGTCATCAAAAAGGAGAATAACAAGGGAAACACTCCGAATATCTGCGCTACTACACATTATCTTTACGATGAGACAACCACAGGTATCAATATTGACAAATATGCCATAGAGCTTTTTAACAGTGAGAGGGACTGTCTGGATGCGGTGGCTGACGATCGTGCGAAGATCACCGTGTGCAATGGTTATCTGAGCCAGTATCTCAGGAGCAATGATTTCGATTACAATGAACTTGCCATAACCGCCATACTCAGCGTTGATTACGATGTTTGCGCGGCAGTATCAAAGAACAATCCGAGACTTTTGGAATTGATGAATCTGGTCCTGCCTGTCATAAATGACCGTACCATCAATGAGTTTACACTGGAATCCATCTCGGGAACGGTATTCAACATTAGATATTTTACCGCAAGATACGGATGGATAGCAGTTGTTGCGGCGTTTGTTATCATGATCGTGGTGGTTACCATAGCCAACAGAACTGTGCGCAGCAGCCACAGACTTCAGAAGCTTTTGTACATGGATTCCCAGATGAATATCTGGAATCTTAACTACCTGAGGCATATAGGCGCCAAAAAGCTTCTGGACAGTGACTCAAAAGCACGGTATGCTCTGTGCTGTATCAATCTGGGTAAATTCAGACGGATCAATCTTGTGTTTGGATTTGACAAAGGTACTGCGGTGCTGGAGCTTCTGGTCAGGACTTTCAGATCAAAGCTTGATGTCAAAAAGGAGATCTACTGCAGGGATCACGGCGATAAGTTCGTGATAATGCTCAAATACAATGACAAGGATCGCCTGACAAAAAGACTGAATGAGATCATAGATGATGCAGATAACAGGATCTTTGAGGTCACCGATACGCATATTCCGATCCAGATCGGAGTATATGAGCTGGATTCCAATGTTGATATCTCACTGGCGCTGGATTATGCTATGCAGGCGATGGGCGCTGTCAGGGATTCCAAGATATCCGAGATCAGGTATTATGATGATGAGCTTAAGCAGCAGATAAAGGAAGCTCACAAAAAACAGAAAGAGCTGGACGAAAAGAATGCCAATGAAGACTTTGTCACGTTTTATCAGGCAAAGGTTGATATTAATTCCGGTTCGGTAGTGGGTGCGGAAGCGCTGGTCCGTATGAAGGATCCTGACAACCCGGGACGGGTTCTTCCTCCGGGGCTTTTTGTGCCGTACTATGAGCAGACGGGCTTCATCACGGAGATAGATTTCTTTGTATACGAAGATGTTTGCAAAATGCTGGCTGACCGCATGAGGCAGGGAAAGACCGTTGTCACCGTATCGGTCAATTTCTCAAGACTTCACTTTATTAAAAAGGACTTTCCCGACAGGGTGGAGGCAATGCTCACAAAGTATTCGATACCCAAAGATCTTATTGAGGTTGAGATCACTGAAACACTCGCAGTTGAACAGATGCAGGATCAGATCATACAGGATACAGTAGATGAGCTTCAGCATCGCGGTATCAGGATCTCCATTGATGATTTCGGTTCAGGATACTCATCGCTGGGCATCATAGAGCGTATTTCGGCTTCAGTCATAAAGCTTGACAGATCATTTTTGATCAATCATAAAGACCGCAGTCGTCAGATAACACTGATGAGAGGTATCGTCAACATGGCAAAAGACCTGAACGCACAGATAGTATGCGAGGGCGTTGAGACGGGAGACGATGTTGAGCTCATGAAGGTCATCGGAGCATCGGTAGCTCAGGGCTATTTCTATTCAAGACCTGTGGCACAGGGCGAGTTTTTAGGCTTGCTCGAAACAAAATAACATTACGGACAACCGTTAGGGAAGAGGCAGAGGTATGGCATATAATTATCAATATGATATAGCAGCTATCATCATCACGGCGCTGCTTTTCATTTTTTATTACCTCAGACGCAGTTATGTGTCTAAGGCCAATACTATATTTATCTGTCTTATCATGACGGATCTTGCGGCTGCGGTATTTGATGCCATGAGCTGTATCACCATGGCCGATCCGGAATTCTATCCGGAGTTTGTACAGTATGTATTTACATTGGGATATCTTTTCTTTTATCCCCTTATGGCAGTTGTGTTTTTCCTGTATGTTGATTCCAAGGCCAGGATTAAGGCTATGCAGCACGCTACACCGGTAATATCGTGGGTTGTGGCTTTCTACCTTGGGTTCTGTGCCATCACGAGCCCCTGGACTCATTGGCTTGCATACTTTGACGAACAGGGCACATACAGACACGGCCCCCTCATGATCCTCAACTTTGGCATCGCTTTTGCGCTGATCTATCTTGATATAATGATGGTGATAGTGGCCAAAAACAGGTTCAATTACTTCCAGAAGATGACGCTGATACTCATGACGGTCATGATAATAGCCGGCATAGTGGTCCAGCTGATCTTTCCGAGTATTGTCATCGGTTCCTTCTGTGCAGCGGTAATACTGGTATTTGTATATATTTCGTTTGAGAATCCCGCGCATTTCACCTATATGGATACCTCCTGCTATAACAGGCAGGCCTTTCTGGAGGAGGTATACAGAAAATACATGGAGGGCGATAAATATAATATCATCGTCATCTCCTTTACGGATTACGAGTATGTGCGCCATACGCTGGATGCATTTGAGCTGGATGAGCTTTCGGTTAAGATCGCTACCTTCATCAACAAGCAGTTCAAGAAAAAAGCTTTCTGCCTTTCGGAGAGCAAATTTGTGGTGTTTGTGGATGACCTGAAAGATGAGCAGGGAACCCTCACCATAATAAATTCTTTCTTTGAAAAACCTGTGGAGCTTACCCACAGATCCATAGAACTCAGTATTTTTACCAGGACACTGAATGACATCAACAGAATGTTTGACGTTTCTGACGTTGAGAACATGATCTCTTATGTGGTGAAGCATCCGAAGGATATGAAGAGCATCAAAGAGATCCACGATTCGGTTGTTTACACCAAGCACAAAAGAGAAAAAATGCTGTTGTGCGTCAAGAGAGCCATCGAAAACGAGAGCTTTGAGGTGTATTACCAGCCTATTTACAGCACCAGGACAGGAAAGTTTGAATCCTGCGAGGCTCTGGTGAGACTGTTTGATGAAGAGCTTGGAATGCTTGATCCCGAGGAGATGATAGTGCTGGCCGAGAAAAACGGTCTCATCGACAAGATCGGTGACATCATCTTCCGGAAAGTCTGCGCCTTTATGAAGGACAATGATTATGCATCGCTGGGACTCAAATATATCGAGGTCAATCTGTCCACAGTACAGTGTATGAAGCTGTCGCTGCCGGATTCTATCCGCAGTATACTGGATCATTACCAGATACCGTCAAGCGCTATTAATCTTGAGATCACTGAGACTGCCGAGTTGGAGGATGTTGGAACACTGCTCAAGAATGTTCGTACCCTGAATAAAATGGGCATCGATTTCTCCATCGATGATTACGGTTCGGGATTTGCATCCGCGGGATATCTTATTAAATTCCCGGTAACTCTTGTCAAGATTGATAAGTCCATATTGTGGAATGCCATTGAAGATAAAGATGCCATGGTAGTGTTAAAACATACTATTTCCATGGTACAGGAACTTAACAAACATATAGTGGTGGAAGGTGTCGAGACCAATGAGATGAAGAGCATCCTCATAGAGAACGGAGTGGATTATCTCCAGGGTTATCTGTTCTCCAAACCAATTCCGCCTGATAAGTTCGTGGAGTTCTTAAAGCGTAATAACACGAGATATTTCGACGAAGAGGATGAGGAAATGTATTATTTAGCATCCATGAACGCATCAAGACTCTCAGGTATGGATAAGCCGGAAGAGGATGATGCCGATGATAACGGCAGCAATCACCGTGGTTTGGTACATTGATTTGCGGATTTGACATTACATTTGTGTTGTGATACCCTTAAACCTGTGTTTAAGGTCTGCAGCTGTAGTCTAATGGATAGAACACAGGACTCCGACTCCTGCAATCCGGGTTCGATTCCCGGTGGCTGCATTTGTTTATGAAAGTTACTATTCACAGTCAATATCATGTAGTATACAGGCTGCCAGCTTGCTGAGCAGACTGTATGCTATATGATATTGACTGGAATCAGTCACTCTGCCTTCATGACACAGGCCGTCGCGATAGCGACAGTAGAGTCTCGTGCATGAGATTCTGCCAGCTTGCTGAGCAGAATCTTATGCACGTATGCGTGCCTGCGGAATGACGGCAGAGCGACTGTGAATAGTAACGATAAAAAAAGTTACTATGAATAGTCACGATTATATGCCGGCCACATCGAGCATCTCGGAGAATGCCTTGAGGTAGCTGTGGTTTTTGCGCACTTTTCGATGGCCGTTTTGTGCAATAGCGGCGCGCTCGTCCTCGTGTGCCAGATAGTA
>JAILBP010000023.1:0-23206 GCA_024680835.1 Lachnospiraceae bacterium
TATTCCATCCATCCTGCCAACCATCCGGTGCACTACTCATGGCAAAATAAATCGCAGTTGCTCCTGCTGAACCGGAAAACGCATAAAATGGGCCGCTTGTTTGTCCATCATTTCCACTGACCGCAGTAATCGTTGATGGAAAAGTTATTTCAGTAAACGGACAGTTTACAAACGCGCTTTCTCCGATATACTTTAATCCCTCGTTCAGAGTAATATTCGAAAGCCCCCAACAACTATAGAATGCCTGTGCACCTATGGTTTCCACATTATCACTTAACACAACATTATTGAGCTTACTACAGTTAAAAAATGCTGAAGTCCCGATTTTTTTCAGATTCTTTCCAAAGTGTACTGTCTCAAGAGAAGTACAGCCATTGAAAGCTGATTCTTCTATTTCTATAACTGAATCCGGTATATCTACAGCCGTTAATAACGAACAGTCATAAAAAGCACTGTTACCTATTTTCTCAATCGTATTTGGAATAACAACACTGCTAAAGTCTAAAAAACATGACTGACCATCGCTAAACCCTCCCCATAGGATCTCTGTTACTTTTATATCCATATCATAGACACGGATACTTTCCGGAATGGTAATGCTACCCACATCAAGCGTAAGACCGGTCTCACCTTGAACTATAGCATTAGGTGACACTGATCCATCATACCCTCTCAGATCAAATGTATAATACAGATGATTTGTTGAATCAGTATAATCGCTGACCGCATCTCCGGCCTTTGTCCAGATCTCTATCGGATCACTTGGTGCACCTGCAAAAGTGGAACCTGTGGCTGCAGCTCTCGCAAAAAAGTAATATGCTGTGCCCATGGCAAGTCCGTTAAAGGTTCTGTCAGTCTGCCATTCGTCATCATCTGTGGGTGCTGTAGTTGTAGTGGATTTTGCATACTCCACCTCACCTTCTACAGGCGAAGTATTGGAAACCGGGGCGTTAAACACAACAGTCTCTGCCCGAAGTGACTCAGAATACTGTGCACTGTGACTTACTCCTGTCAGCTTTATCTTGCTGCCCGCTTCATTGATACTGCCGTCTATCGAACCTACGCTTGCCAGGCTGACGGGGTTTAATGTTATGGATGTAAAACCGATATTCGCATCACCCGGTTGAGACAGAGCTTCCGTAACCTTGGTCGAGGGCTGCTTTACAGCTACCACAACCCTGTTGGTCTCCTTAAGCGATTCTGCAGTCGAAGACGATGACTCCTTAGACCTTACAACACAATAAAAATACCTTGTACCAAGAACAGAATCCGGTGTATATGTTGTATCTGTAGCACCGTTTACAGCCGTACCCTCCCCATCAGCGCTGTTTGCCACATACCACTGATAGGTGGTATAGGCACCGGCTTTATCTACCTCAGCGGTCACTGAAAGTGCGCCTATAGGCTCACCTTCTGCGTAAACTCCACCGCCGTTTATGGTTGCAAGAGTTATGGAAGGTGCTGCAGCAGGACTTGGAGCGGAGCCACCGCCACCTCCGCCGCCTGCACCACCGCCGCCTCCTCCGCCGCCTCCGCTGCCTCCGGCTTCGTTATCGGAAACGGTATTGGGTGTAACAGGTTTATTGGCAGAAACGCTGTTCGGTGTAACAGGCGTTCCTATGGTGATATAGGTCCCCTTATCTCCGAGAGTCCTGTATCTTGCCAGTATCTTCTCTACATCAAATACCCCGTCTTTTCTGAGACGCTCCTGAATATCAAGGTTGCGTCCTATCTCGATGACCGCAAAGTCAGGTATATCATCCTCGGTGATCTTTTCCGCTTTGACCTGTGGAACCTGCAGATCACTGTTTTTCTCAAACTTTGCCTTTACACGGCGGCATACACCCTTTTCTCCGGCTGATATCAGCACAGATTTGCTCTTTCCTGTTTTGCTGTCGATGGATGTAAGTTCTACCTTTCCCTCGAGAATCGCGATTTCGGACTCTTCCTCAGAAATCTTTTTGGCATAGCCTATGGTACCCCTGACACCCGTCACCATGGTGGATGTACGGATGTTGAGAGATTCCTTCTTGGTCAAAGGAACCGTCACATTGAAAATAAGGCTTCCGGAATTTACCATTACCTCATTCTGGGTACCGCTCTGCTTGATGCTGACAGATGAGCTCTCATCCATCTTGACAGCCTTTGTGCCGTCAAGGCTGATATAAGCGTAACTGCTCTTATCCGTCGTAACGTCATCGCCATTGTACAGCTTCATCCCTGCCTTTATGGTCTTGGCTATACCATTGGCGTTCTTTAGCGTTGCAGTGCCTTCTGTCTGCTCAAGCCTCAATGTGGTAGCCTTTGCCGTGGCTGCTCCCAGCATGATGTTTCCGGTATTCGGTATCACAATCATCATAGCCAGTATGAGTGCTGTCAATCTCCTCATCGATCTCATATTGATACTCCTTTGATCTGAAAAAACATACCATTCCATCAAATGGTTCTATCACTACAAATGATATTCTCTGCAAAAAAACCTACAGCAGAATTATACCATTTCTGTCCTCTGTCATGCAACAAAAAAAGCCCCCGAAATACAGTATAAAACTGTATCCCGGGGGATAATTCTCCAAAACCCGATACTCCCATACGGCTCTGCCGATGTTTTCCAAAACCCGATACTCTTATACAGCTCTGGCGATGATGCAGTGTCTCGGACATTTCTCAGCACACTTGCCGCACTGTTCGCATTTTTCCTGATCTATAACCGCAATGTTATTTTCAAATATGACCGCTCCGTTGGGACAGGTCTTTGCACAAAGACCGCAGCCTATGCAGCCTGCCGTACAAGTATCCATTACAGCCTTACCCTTATTATTGGTGCTGCAGTTTACCGCGTATTTAGACTCGTAAGGTATCAGTGTGATCAGATGCTTTGGACATGCCGCAACGCACTTTCCGCAGGCCTTGCAGGCATTGCTGTCCACAACTGCGATACCGTCTATCACATGAATGGCATCAAAAGGACAGGTTTTAACGCAGGTTCCGAAGCCCAGACATCCGTCATCGCAGGATTTCGGTCCGCCGCCTGATGAAGCCGCCGCCGCAACACAGTCCATGACACCTGTATAATCATAGAGTTTTCCTGCCTTATCGCAGTTTCCGCCGCATTTTACAAAAGCAGTCATCCTGACGGAACCACCGGCCTCAACACCCATAATGTCCGCAACCTTTGAGGCAACAGGGTCTCCACCCACCGGACACTGATTCACCGGTGCTTCACCCTTCACTATAGCAGCCGCCAGTCCACTGCATCCGGGGTAACCGCAGCCTCCGCAGTTGTTGCCCGGCAGGACTGACAGAATAGCCTCTTCCCTGGGATCAACCTCAACCTTCAGCTTCTCGCTGGCAACGCCTAAGAAAAGGCCTATTATGATTCCGATGCAGCCTACTACTACTGCTGCAGCCAATATCGATGTTATATCCATGAAATTCCCCCTCAGTCGGTTTCACCGACAGCTCCCCCAAAGGGGGAGCCTTTAAAAACTTATCTTTAACCAAAAGAATCTCTATAAAAGTCAGATATACAGGTTTTTACCCAAAATCTCTACAAAAACCAAATATACAGGTTTTCACTCAAAATCTCTACAAAAACCAAATATACAGGTTTTTACCCGAAAATCTCTACAAACGCCAAACCTACAGGCTTATACCCGAGATTCTCTACAAACGCCAAACCTACAGGCTTATACCCGAAAATCCCCGCAAAAGCCAGATCTACAGGCTCATACCTGAGAATCCCATGAATGCGATAGACATAAGAGCTGCTGCCAGCAAAACGGAAGCCGTGCCCTTAAAGGGTTTCGGTATGTCATTGTACTCCATCTTCTCACGGATACCCGCCATCAGCACAATGGAAATGAAAAATCCCACCGCCGTTGCGAGACCGTTCACGGTGCTCTCCAGAATATTGTACTCTTTGGTCACATTGGTAAGAGCAACACCCAAAACTGCACAGTTAGTGGTAATGAGGGGCAGATAAACGCCCAGCGAACCGTAGAGTGACGGAATCTTCTTTTTGAGGAACATCTCCACAAACTGTACAAGGCAGGCTATGACCAGGATAAACACAATAGTCTTAAGATAAGTCAGGTCAATGCCTTTCTCCTGCAAAGCCGTGTTGTTCAGGATGAACTTGTATATAACCGCAGTTACAAAGCTGGATATGGTGATGACGAATATTACCGCACCGCCCATTCCTGCCGCTGTCTCGGTCTTCTTGGAAACTCCGAGGAAAGGACAGATACCTAAAAACTGGCTCAGAACCACATTATTAATAATGGCTGAACCGACCGCTATCATCAATAATGTTTTCATTGATCCTCACTCTCCTTTCCTTCGGTCTCATCATCACCTTTTACCGCATTATCAGCGTTGATATCTTCAGATACTTCAGCTTTTTGTCTGATCTTCTCCGGCTTCTTTACTGTATTTACTTTTCTGGTGGTTTCGGATATTGCAGACTTTCCTCCACAGAAAGCTGCGCTGGCACAGCCTGCACAATCTCCGGTGATACAGCCTGCGGGAGAGGTCAGGGGCTTACCCTTGGAATCCATCTTCTCTCTCACCACATTCATAATAGCTACCAGGAATGCCAGCACCAGAAATGCGCCGGGTGCCATAATGAATATCGCAGCCGGTGTAAACCAGTTTAAGGAAAGCACCTGGATCCCAAAGAACTGTCCCGCACCTAAGATCTCTCTGACAACACCTATACAAGTCAGACCAAAAGTGAATCCCAGTCCCATGCCTATACCGTCAAACACGGAAGGCAGCACAGGATTTTTGGAAGCATAGCTTTCCGCTCTGCCTAATATGATACAGTTTACGACTATGAGCGGGATATAAACGCCAAGGCTTGCCGACAGAGCAGGCAGATATGCCTTCATCAGGAATTCCACCACCGTCACCAGAGACGCTACTATCACGATAAAGGCGGGCATTCTGACTCCGTCAGGTATAATCTTTCTGAGCATTGAAATCAGCAGGTTAGAGAATATCAATACCGCCGTGGTGGAAAGACCCATTCCAAGTCCGTTCATGGCTGAGGAGGTCACTGCCAGAGTGGGACACATTCCCAACATCAGCACGAAGGTGGGATTCTCTTTTATGAGTCCGTTGAAAAGACGCTCTGCGTAAACATTCTGTTGTCTCTCCACAGGCTCCAAAGTCTCTATGTTCTGTATATCAGCCATGTCACTCACCTCCCATCAGAAACTCTCCAAAGTACGCTACCACGGCATTCACACCGTTTGCAACAGCTTTTGAAGTGATGGTGGCACCGGATATCGCCTCAATCTCGTCATCCGAAGCCGGCGCCTGCTTCACAACATTAAATACCGTGACAAGCTTATCCCTGAACTGTGCTACGAAATCATCTTCCGTAGCCTTCATCCCCAGTCCCGGTGTCTCGGCAATATCCGTCACAGAATAACCGTTGACGGTTCCGTCATTTCTGATACCGACTGAAAATGTAATGGTTCCCTGTGAACCGTCCTTTGCAGTCACAGTGATGATATAGCCCAGCTTCTCACCTGATGCAGCTTTAGCCGTCACGATATCGTCTATGGAATCCTTGAAGCCTTTACCTGTCACAAATTCCGTCGCTTTCCCGCTGTCAAAGCCTTCAAGCTCCTCAAATGAATCCGCGTCATCAAATACTTCCTTAAATGCTGCCTGTCGTGTCTCGGCTTCCACAGCCGCGATGGGATCTTTAGTAATATTATACACCGCTCCCAGCACCAGTCCCAGCACCAGAGTCAACACCGCGAGTATCAGGGTGTCATGAATTGTTTTTTTCATCTTTCTTTACCTCCCTTACCCTGACAACTCCGAATGCAGTCGGTACCGTAATTTTCTCAATGACCGGAACCATGAGGTTGCTGAGTATAATGGCAAAAGATACGCCGTCGGCATTCGCTCCGAAGCATCTGAAAAGACCTGTGAGGACACCGCAGCATACACCGTAGACAACACGTCCCACGGGTGTTATGGGGCTGGTGACATAATCTGTAGCCATAAAGAATACGCCCAGCATCAGACCTCCGCCACACAGCTCTGCCACAAGGTATGTGGAGTCAAATCCGTGTCCTCCGAAAACTCCCATAAACAGCACGAATGAGATGATATATCCCGCAGGAATGGAAAGATCAATGACTCCGAAGAGTATCATGATGATAGCCCCCAACAGGATGCACAGTGCACTGGTCTCTCCTATGGCTCCGCCGGTCTTACCGATCAGCATGTTCATAACATTGACACTCTCACCTGCCCTGATGGACGCAAGAGGTGTCGCTCCAGAATATGCATCACAGTTAAAGTTGGTCATATCCGCCGCAAAGGCGATCACCAGAAAACATCTGCCTGCCAGTGCTGGGTTCATGAAGTTCTGTCCCAGTCCTCCGAAGAGCATCTTCACGATCACTATGGCAAAGGCGCTGCCCAAAGCAGTCTCCCAGAACGGCAGAGCGACAGGTACATTAAGTGCCAGCATGAGACCTGTCACGACAGCGGAAAGATCACCTACGGTGACCGGCTGTTTTCTGATCTTATTCATCAGAAACTCACACAGCACAGCAGTCGCCACAGATATCAGCATATGTATCAAAGCCCTAAGACCGAAATTATATATACCGAATACAGATGTGGGCAGAAGGGCTATTATGACTATCAGCATTATGGAACTCGTTGTCTCCCGTGATCGTACATGCGGAGAAGACGATATGTTAAGTCTGCTCAAAATCTTTTCCCCCTTATTTCTTTCTCTTGGCTGCCAGAACAGAACGTTTCATGATGCGGATCGACTGGGCCAAGGGTCTCTTGGCAGGACATATAAAACTGCAGCTGCCGCATTCTATACATTCCAGACCGTACCATTTTTCAAAACCTGCGGCATCACCATGATCAGCCATCTTGGCAAGACGTGAGGGCACCAGCCTCTCCGGACATACCTCAACACATTTACCGCAGTTGATGCAGGCTGTGGTCTTATTCTTTGAAACCTCATCTTCAGTGAATGCCAGAATGGATGAGTTTGTCTTGGTGATGGGAACATCGGTATCAAACATGGCAAATCCCATCATGGGACCTCCGGAGATGTATTTTGCCGTTTTCTCCGGATCGTTGCCCGCCTCTTCCAAAAGCTCCTTCATGGAGGTTCCTGTGTACACAAGGTAGTTTTGGGGATCTTCTATGGCATCTCCGGACACTGTGAACAGTCTGTTCATGATAGGTCTGCCGTATTTTACAGCGTTGAACACCGCTACCAGGGTTGCCACATTATCCACTATGCAACCTGCATCTGCCGGCAGCATCTTCGAGTTGACTTCCCTGCCGGTAACTGCCTTTATCAGCTGTCTCTCACCGCCCTGCGGATACTTGGTCTTTAAGACACAGATCTCCATGCGGCGCTCCCCTTTTATGAGTTCGCTGACAGCCTCGATAGCGGCGGGTTTATTATCTTCTATGGCGAATACGCCCTTTGCTTTCCTGAATACAGTGAGGATCAGTTTCATGCCTTCCACAAGGCTTCCCGGATCGTCTATCATCTGCCTGTAATCGCTGGTCAGATACGGCTCACACTCCGAACAGTTCGCTATGATATGGTCGATCTTGGCAGGCTCTTTGGGTGACAGCTTCACATGTGTGGGGAAACCGGCTCCGCCCATGCCCACGATACCGGCATCTTTGATCTTGCCAATGATCTCCTCCTCGCTCAATGTATAGGGATCCGCCGCCACATCGAAGATAACTTCCTCGTAAAGTCCGTCATTTTGTATGATGATGGAACTTACCATGTCTCCGTTAGCAACCCTGTGAGGCGCAATACTCTGCACAGTACCGCTGACAGAAGAAAATATGGCAGCTGATACAAAGCCTCCTGCCTCCGCGATTTTCTGACCTCGCAGCACACGGTCACCCTTATTAACACAGGGAACCGCAGGAGCACCGATATGCTGGGACAAGGGATATACCATAAGTCCCTTAGGCTCATAAGGCACAACCGGCTTGTCTTCCGTCAGTTCCTTTCCTTCATATGGATGCACACCGCCCCTAAATGTCTTTGCCATGCAAAAAATCCTCCAAAAAAACAGGCAGGAACAAGAGCTCCTGCCCGATCCAATCTATAATAGATCATACATTACGGCTTGGTAAAGAAAAATGACTTTGCTCTCTGAAATCCAAGTTCTTTGTAATTGATGATCTGCTCAGTAGATCCGATAAATAGAGATCCACCGCTCTCAAGGGAATCGTGGAATTTTCTGTAAATACCGTCCTTTGCCTCGTCCGTAAAATAGATGACCACATTGCGGCATACGATAAGATGACAATGTGACGGATAAGTATCCCTCAAAAGATTATGTTCTCTGAACTCAACACACTTTTTGATATCTTCCGAAATCTGATACGAAGGTCCCACCTTCTGAAAATATTTTCTCTTGAACTCGTCGGGAACGGCAGCAATGCTCTTCTCATTATAAAGACCGACTTTGGCCTTCTCCAGCACCTGCTTATCGATATCAGTGGCTATGATCTTGATACCGCTCAAGGGAATATGCCTTGAAAGTGCCATCACCAGCGAGTAAGGCTCATCTCCCGTGGAGCATGCAGCCGACCAGATGGTAAGTCTCCTGCCGAACTTGGATATGAGTTGCGGAAAAACCTCATTTTCCAAAACAACCCATTGCTCGGGATTACGATAAAACTCCGAAACATTGATAGTCAGGAAGTTTACGAACTCGTCAAACTTCACCTTGTCTGATGAGATCAGCTTCACATACTCATCGTATGACTTACAGGCGTTTTTAGAGATCAGGGTATCGATCCTGCGTCTCATCTGCTTTTCCTTGTAGGCATTAAGGTCGATCTTGGTAAGCTGGTAAACATCTTTTTTGAATTTTTCGTAATTGTCCATGCTGCCTCCGGAGTAGATATTTAAAAAGACCGGCTATCGAATATTCAGACAACCGGTCATATAGTACTTTTATTCTGCAGTCTCTTCCGTGCTCTCTGTAGCTTCAGCCTCTGCTGTCTCCTCAGATACAGGCGGCTCAGTCAGCGCCTTGATAGAGATTGATATCTTCTTATCATCCTCAGAGAAATCCAGAACCTTTGCCTCGATCTCCTGTCCAACCTTCAAAACATCGGACGGCTTATCAACATGCTCATGTGCGATCTGTGAAACATGGAGAAGTGCATCAATGCCCGGTGCCACCTCAACGAATGCACCGAAATCTGTCATACGTGCAACTGTGCCCTTCAGTACAGTGCCCACTGCAAATCTCTCTGATGCATCTTTCCAAGGATTCTCATCCGGGAACTTGCGTGAAAGTGCGATCTTAGCTCCCTTGATCTCCTTGATGAATGCGCGAACCTGATCGCCAACCTTCAGAACCTTCTTGGGATTCTCAACCCTGCCCCAAGACATCTCTGAGATATGGAGAAGTCCGTCTGCTCCGCCGAGATCGATGAAAGCACCGAAATCGGTAATGTTCTTTACAACACCCTCTACAACATCTCCTACTGAGATTGAAGAGAAGAGCTCTTCCTGAAGCTTAGCCTTCTCAGCAACCAGAAGTTGCTTGCGATCGCCTATGATGCGACGACGCTTCGGATTGAACTCTGTGATGACAAAATCGATGTCCGTGCCCTCGTATTTTTTGAGATCACGCTCGAAGCTGTCTGAAACCAGTGAAGCCGGTATGAATACCCTCGCACCGTCAACCTCCACAGAAAGACCACCTGCCAGTGCAGTGATAACCTTTGCTGTGAGCACCTCTTTGTTCTCGAAAGCTTCCTCGAGCTTCTTGGAACCTTTCTCAGCTGCAAGAGCTCTGTAAGACAGGATAACCTGACCTTCGCCGTCGTTAACGCGCTTTACCTTGGCCTCCATCTTGTCTCCCGGCTTTACAACCGTGGTGAGGTCAAGCGTTGAATCATTTGAATATTCATTGCGGCTGATAATGCCGTCTGCCTTGTAGCCGATATTAAGCACTATCTCATCCGGCTTGACAGAAATGACCTCTCCTTCTACAATTTCGTTGTTCCTGATAGTCTTGTTGTAACTATCAAGCATTTGTTCAAAGTTCATCTCTGACATACCTTGAAACCTCCTGAATAATATTATTTGGGGTGGACGCCCCTGCCGTGATACCTACCTTTCCATGCAGAGCACCGGAATCCGGAATAAGGTCATCCAGCGTCTGTATAAAAAAAGTATTCTCACAATTTTCTGCACATATTCCAAACAGCTTTTTGGAGTTCGAGCTGTTCCTGTCGCCTATCACTATCATGCTGTCACAGACTCGGGAAAGCCTTTCCGCCTCGTTCTGCCGCTCTTCCGTGGCATTACATATGGTGTTTTGAATATACACCGTCTTATAATAACCTTTTTTTTCTATAATTTCAACAAAATATTTAAATTTTTTAAAATTAAATGTTGTCTGGGATACGACCAGAAGATTTTCACCGCCTCCCCGCAGCACCTCATCCAACCTTTTTTCGTCGGAAACCACTGCAATATTGCCGGTTTGGCAATGACCGCAAATGCCGGCGACCTCCGGATGTGCTTCATCTCCCGTCACCAGAATAAAATATCCTTTTCGTGAGTATTCATCCACTATGCGGTGAATCTTCTTTACAAAAGGACAGGTCGCATCCTTTATCTTAAAGCCCATATCGGAAAGCCTGTTCTCTACCGCCTCCGAAACACCGTGAGACCTTATTATCATCAGCCCATCGCCTTCAAGCCCCGGAAGCTCGTCTTCACCTACAGCGTGAACTCCCCTGCCTTCAAGCTCATTCACAACCTCATCATTGTGTATTATGGGTCCCAGGGTGTAAACCTTACCGTCGCCTCCGGCACTCTCATAGCACATATCCACGGCACGCTTCACGCCAAAGCAGAAGCCCGCGCTCTTTGCAACTTCAACTTCCATTTACTCCGCTCTCTCTGTATTCGGCATGAGGTGGCATCTGCGAAGCAGATGACGGAGCCCTGATGCCTATGTTTTCATAAACCACTTTACACTATCTACAGGCGATCCTCGATGATGTCTGATATGGCGTCTACGACCTCGTCTATGGTCATGGCTGAGGAATCCACCTCCACAGCGTCATCGGCCTTTCTTAAGGGCGAGATCTCTCTGGTCATATCCCTCTCGTCTCTAATGCGGATATCTTCCTCTATGGTAGAAAGATCGGGTGTCTCTCCCTTGGCTTTCAGCTCGTCATAACGCCTTTTTGCCCTGGTCTCCACGGAAGCGGTAAGATAGATCTTGACTCTGGCATCCGGCAGCACCACCGTACCAATGTCCCTGCCGTCCATGACTACATCTGTTGTCTTCGCCAGTTCCTTTTGAAGATTCACCAGCTTCTCCCTGACTGCTCCGAAAACGGATATTTTAGAGGCTGTATTGCCCACCTCCTCTGTCCTGATGAGGTCGGTCACATCCTCTCCGTTTAGGATGAGATGCTGTTTGCCTCCGATATACTGTATATCCACCTTAATGTCATCGCAAAGCCCTGAAACGGCTGCCTCATCGGACACATCCGTGCCCTGACGCAGGTAGAACAGAGCCATTGTCCTGTACATTGCGCCTGTGTCAACATAGATAAAAGAATACTTTGAAGCTATCATCTTCGCTATCGTGCTCTTGCCTGCTCCCGCAGGGCCGTCTATCGCTATGTTTATTGCCATCTTACGCCTCCTGATATGTTTTTATATCATCCCCCGGCTCAAATCTATACCGGCTTCCCCCGAGCCGTTGACATTCAAAAAGCGCCGTCAAAGGCTCGGGGGAACCCGGCATAGCTTTGCGCCGGTAGTTTGTTGAAACACCCGCATATCTAAATCACGCTCTCCGCAGCCGATATCCCCGCAAGATGCCCGGTTGACCAGGCTATCTGGAGGTTGTATCCACCGGTCAGTGCATCCACATCTATGACTTCACCGGCAAAGAACAGTCCCTTCACTATCTTAGACTCCATTGTGGACGGGTTTATGTCTCTGACGTCAACACCTCCGGAAGTAATGATAGCTTCATTTATGTTTCTCGCTGAGGTAATAGTCAGATGAAAGCTTTTAAGTGCCTGAACTATGGCTTTTCGCTCTGCCACGGTAACGTCCCTGCACACTCTGCCCACGGGGATCTTTGCCTGCATCAGCACCGGCTCAGTCAGTTTTTTCGGCACCAGTGAACCAAACATATTATCAATATTTTTGTTTATGTTATCCGAAAACTCTCGTAATAATCTCTGCTCAAGTTCGTCAGCAGGTATTGCCGGTTTCAAATCTATGAAAAGATCGAGTTCTCCTTTTTCGAGTTCCTTTACCACATATGAAGAACCTGATAAGATCACCGGTCCGCTGACCCCAAAATGCGTAAACAGCATTTCTCCGAAATCTTCATACAATTTCTTCTTTTCACGCATTATACGGATCGATATGTTTTTCAAAGAAAGGCCGCTTATTTCTGCGCAAAAACTCTCTGCGGCATTTAAGGGAATCAGAGCAGGTCTTAGATCCGTTACTCTGTGAGACATTTCTCTTGCAAATCTGTAACCGTCTCCTGTAGAACCGGTGCTCTGATATGACAGACCGCCCGTAGCTATTATCACAGCATCAGCATGCAATTCCTCTGTCTTACCTTTGCCTTCAACACTTCTTACTTTTACGCCGATAATCCTGCTCTTAATTTCCTTCTCATCAGAAGCAGATTCCTCTCTCAAAATTTCGACAACTTCTGTGTTGCAGCGGATATCAACACCTCTCTTTTTGCAGACATTCACCAGTGTTCTGGTGACGTCCGAAGCATGATCGCTTGCCGGAAACACACGGTTTCCACGCTCCGTCTTTATCACAAGACCGTTGCCCTCAAAAAAATCCATCGCATCCTGCGATGTAAATCCGTATATCGCACTGTACAAAAACTTCGCATGAGATACAACGTTTCCAAAGAAATCTTCCGTATCACATGCGTTGGTAAAATTGCACCTTCCCTTGCCCGTGATATATATCTTTTTTCCGGCTTTTTCATTTTTTTCCAACACAGTGATGTGAGCAGCCCCCGCAGCACGTCCCGCATTCAGTGTCTCCCCCGCAGCAGCCGCAGCCATGAGCCCCGCTGCCCCTGCTCCAATTATTATTATTTCTTTTCCCACATTAAAACCTATGTCGTATGATCCTTGTTATAAATCAAAAACTATAACATGTTCCAAATTCACTTGTATATGTAAAAAATAGATTCTTATCATAATAATTCGAATAATACCCCGAAAGCAAAGAGCTGTCAGTAATATTCGCATTTACAGCAATTAAAACCAAATTCATTATATTGTTACCACTATACTTTAATGTAGCAGCAGTATGACCAGAAAAGCTATTATACATGACCATACCAACATGATAACATTGTTTATCTATACCGCTCGGTTTAGTAACATAATTTCCCAATGATGACCTAAACGGAGCGAACGAATACGAGCATGCATCTTTAACAGCTCTTTTCCATCTGTTACTTGTTTTTGTGGGATTTCTTGAAGCCGCTGTCTCTGATGAACCTGCTGTAATTGCAGCATATGTACTATTTTTAAGCATTATGTTTCTAATAGAATTGGTATTTCCTGTTCCATAAAATCCCGACCAATTAGCTGTTTTACGGTTACATAATTCCCAAGTTATAGCATTTACATCTGTCAATCTGTTATTCATGGTTTCTCCATACAAAAGACGCGCCATTATTTCCAGATCACTCAACGACGAATACCAGTTCGACGAATAGTTTATTGGCGCACCAAAGTTTGGATCATTCATACATGAATTATACATTCCGTTTATTATATCTTCAGGGGTTGTTCTTAAATTTTCATTTTCTTCTGAATAAAAAAGCCCGTCTATTTCCGATTCAATCTGTATATCTTTATCTACATTTGAGTTATATGAAACAAAATCCCTATCTTCATCTTCTATAAGTTTGTAATCCAAAGACATCCATATTGCTCTGTCTTTATCAGGATCATACAAACAACCCGATATTATACTATAGCCGGACAAAATATCATATACTTCATTTTCCTTACATAAAAGATTAATATTTCCGATGTACTCCATGTCCCCTGTTACATCTGTATACGCACCATCAACATTGATCTTATATACATACCGATTTTTGCTATCATCATCATATACATATTTACAAATCTGATTACCCTCTTCATCACTAAAGCCTGATATCCAGTTTTTTTCATCCCTGATAAAATAATATTCTTTTCCTTCATACACAAATGAAGTACACTGCATGTAAGAATACTTATCCTTGGTATCAGCATAGTTATAATCAACTACTATATCATCATACATTATTTGTGTTACAGATGAATTGTCATTGTAAGAATACTTTACAGTTTTATTACCGTCAGTTTCTTCCACTATCCTGCATCCATTCCACTGATGCCTTTCATATGTGTAAAACACTCTGGCATCATATATTTTTGACCTTATATTCGGCACAGCCGTCTCATAATCTATCTGATCCTCCATCCACTCGTATTTTACAGCAGCTGAAGAATCTGTTGAATATAATAGAACAAACAAAAACAGTAAACACAGTTTTATAACAAAATGTTTCATTTTCATTATTCTTTCCCTCATAATAATTCTACATATGCAAGGAACACATTATCATTTCTCATCCGCTTCTTTGAACTTCATCTTTGCTGAATCATCCAACGGCTCGATCTCATCGCTCTCATAGACCTGAAAATCCTGCCAGATCTGTTCCAGCAGCGTAAGCCTGTCTGCAACCTCTTCCTGTTTTTCCATGCAGACGGCCATGACCAGCGCATTGATGACGGAAAGCGGTGCCACCAGCGAATCCACTATAGCCGCCATATCGCTGGGAGCTATAAGATTGCACGACGAATACAGGTTCATTGGTGAATGTACGCTGTCGGTGATGGTGATGATCCTGGCGTTCCTTGTGCTGGCAAATTCAAGCGCCTTCAAAGTCCTCATGGAATACCTGGGAAAGCTGATACCTACGATAGCATCCTCACTGCCGATATGTAACATCTGCTCAAAAATCTCAGTAGGGCTGGATGTGGAGAGTTGCACCACATTATCGAATATCTGTCTCAGATAAAAGGTGAGAAACCCCGCCAGCGGAGCACAGCTTCGGATGCCTATCACATATATGGTCCTGGCATTTAAAAGCGTGTTCACAGCAGCGTCAAAGGCCTTCTGGTCTATGTGCTCTTCTGTGTATTTGATCTTTTCCGCATCAGCCTTTAAAACCTGATCTAATATATTAGACTGGGAAACACGACCGCTGGTTACTTCCATTCGCTGAATTGAGTTCAGTTTATTTTTGACCATGTCCTCAAGAGCATCCTGAAACTGCGGATAGCCCTTATATCCAAGTGATGTGGCAAACCTCACCACGGTAGATTCGCTGACACCCACTATCTCTCCAAGCTTTGCGGCTGTCAAAAACACTGCCTTGTCAAAGTTATCGGTTATATAGGTGGCTATCCGTTTCTGCCCCTTGCTCATCTCGCTGTATTTTCTGTTTATACGGCTATTTAACTCGTTGGTATTTGCCATTTATATACACCCCGATCCTACGGTTTAGACCGCAAATGCACACATTCTTTTTATCTGCATACATAACATCTGCCGACACCCCGGTATCCGGTACATGATATTCCATAACACTGTTGCCGGCAACAACGTCACCTGATATAGAATCTCCTGATACGGTATTGCCCGACACCCCATTCCCGGATACCGTGTTACCAGATACCGAGTTTCCGGATACCGTGTTACCAGATACCGAGTTTCCGGATACCGAATCTCCCGATACCGAATCTCCCGATACCGCATCGCCGGACACTGTATTGCCTGACACGGAATCTCCCGATACCACTATGAGTTTCCTCGAAGCTTCCGACTTCTGTTTTTTCTTCGTTATCTGGCTTTTCTTCGGAGATACGGCCTTGTATTTTAGCCTGTACTCACCCGTACCCGGGATCTTGAATTTCATACCGGATAGAATATTGTATAATTCACCATCGGGTGCCGAGATCTCTATGAGAGTTTCCTGTGTTATATCAACACCCGATTCGGAAAAAACCTGTTCATCCCCCAAAAGCTCATCAAATGTCAGCTTTTTAACAGAGATATCATACTGAAGATCTGCCCAGCCGGACTCACTCACATGCAGAGGCTTTATATCCTCAACGCAATTGACGTATAAAGTCTTTTTCTTTTTCAGGAAGGAATCCGGATCTATCACAAAATACTGTATCTTGTAAACACCGATCTTATCAAAGACATATTTTTTGTTCTTGGTGGAATAAAGCTCATAGCTCTCCGAATCCGGCGCTTTCACATAGATATCAAGAGACTTTTTGATATCCTTGCCTGCACTGCCCAAAACCCTGACATCTTTCATGAATTTAAGGCCGGTACCTATCTCCTTCGTGATGACTGTGCCGTTCTCCACACCGTCAATCTTGGGATTTGCGGGCTTCTTAACAGTGTAGGTCACTGTCTTCTCTGCTGTCCTGCCAAAGGAATCCAGCACCGAAAAAGTAACCTTATATTTTCCGGGAGTAAAGGTGTCAACATAACCACTGGTCTTAACCCATGATGTGCAGTCGAAATCACCGGAATCGACTGCCGTCATGTTGTTCTCGGTCTTGAAATCCGCACCGTACTTTAACTTCTTGTTAGTCACTGTGATCTTGGGAGTTGTATGACCGGTCTTGAAAGGGTTGTTCTCATCCGGATCTGTCGGATCCCAGCCCATTCGGCTCGAAGTGCTGACCGATATGGTCTTTGGTTTTCCCAGAGGATCATCTTCTGCGGTTCCCTCGAAAATGTTCACCGGCGTGCCCTTTTCACAATTATCATAGATCCAGATCGCTGCCGCAGCCGTGAGCCTCACACATCCGTGGCTTGCCTTGGAACCCAGCTTGTTGTATCCGTAGGTCGTCTGGGTAGACTTATCCCCACAGGTATAGTACCATACGGGATGAAATAGTATACCCGTGGTGATACGGCTGCAATACTGACCGTAGCAGTCCCCGAAGAGCACATGCCACTTGTATTTATCACCTATCTTATAATTGCCGTTCGGTGTGTTATTGCCTGTTCCCACAGAGCAGGTAAACGCCACCTCCGGCGTATCATCAGACGTGTTATATACCGTCACTACATTCGTATTCTTATTTACCTTGATATAATACTTTGTCGCTGCCTTGACCTGATGTAAGTTGATCACAGGGATCATCAGGATAAAAGCTATGCAAAATGCCAATAATCTTCTAAATTTCTTTTTCATGAATCTATCAAACCATTTTTGTTATATTTACTTCGCCTTCGGCTTTTTCTCGTTAAGATTTATCAAATCCGATGACACTAAATTCGCTCTTCGCTCCGCTCGACCTCATTAAGTGTCCCTGTATGGGTAAATCTAAACTCCAACTTCGCCTCCGGCTCGTTCTCGTTAAGATTTACCACAATATTATAGTGAACGGACCGGGGTCCGTTCACTATAGAAATAAACTGTATTACGTCTTATACAGGATATGCTCCGTTTTTGGTGTCAGCTTTATTCATGTCAACACCGGTATCCTGTGCATCCCTGTACTTGAAGAATTCGGTAGCAACCTGCGGGAACAGCGCGTATGACAGAACATCCTCATCCTGTCTCTTATACTGTGCCATCTCCTTCTCGAATTTCTCAAGTCCCGGCTCTAAGAGATCTGCCGGTCTGCAGGTGATAGCCTTATCCTTGTCAGCACCGAGAACCTTATCCACAACCTCGGGATTGAAAGGCTTAACAGTCTGACCGTATTTTCCTAACAGGATATCCTTGGTCTCTTTTGAAGTAACCTTGTAACGCTCTCCCATGAGAACGTTCAGAACAGCCTGTGTACCCACGATCTGTGAAGAAGGTGTTACAAGCGGCGGCTCACCAAGGTCTTTACGCACTCTTGGAACCTCCTTCAGCACCTCGTCATATTTGTCCTCAGCACCCTGCTCCTTGAGCTGCGAAACAAGGTTGGAGAGCATTCCGCCCGGAACCTGGTATTTCAGTGTACGGATGTTCACACCCAGCACCTTCGGATTCAGAAGTCCGCTCTTAAGTGCCTCCTCACGGATAGGTGCAAAGTAATCACATATCTCACAGAGAAGATCCAGATCCAGTCCCGTGTCATAAGGTGTACCCTCAAAAGCCTTTACCATAACCTCTGTAGCAGGCTGTGATGTTCCAAGTGCTAACGGGCTCATAGCCGTATCTATAATGTCTACACCTGCCTCAACAGCCTTCATGTATGTCATTGAAGCAACGCCCGATGTGTAATGTGTATGAAGATCTATCGGAAGCTTTGTAGCACTCTTTAATGCCTTTACCAGCTCCTCTGCCTTTGTCGGCACCAGAAGACCTGCCATATCCTTGATACAGATGGAATCCGCACCCATATCCTCAATCTTCTTGGCAGTGTTCATCCAGTAATCGAGAGTATATGCATCACCCAGAGTATATGACAGCGCTACCTGTGCATGACCCTTTTCCTTTTTGGTGGCCTTCACAGCCGTCTGTAGATTTCTGACATCATTAAGACAGTCAAAGATACGGATAACATCTATACCATTGGCTATTGATTTTTGTACAAAATATTCCACAACATCATCCGGATACTGGCTGTAGCCCAGAATATTCTGTCCTCTGAAGAGCATCTGAAGCTTGGTGTTCTTGAAGCCGTCACGAAGCTTTCTCAGTCTCTCCCAAGGATCTTCCTTCAGGAAGCGGAGGCATGCATCGAAAGTCGCACCGCCCCAGCACTCTACTGCGTTATATCCGACTTTATCCATCTTGTCGATGATGGGCAGCATCTGCTCTGTCGTCATACGGGTTGCGATCAGGGACTGATGAGCATCACGCAGGATGGTTTCGTTTATTTTTACTCCCATTGTTTTTCTCCTTAAAATATTAAATTTTTAGATACCGAATATAGCCATAAACGTGCCCGCTGCGACCGCGGTACCTATAACACCCGCGACATTGGGTCCCATTGCGTGCATCAGCAGGAAGTTTGTAGGATCCTCCTCTGCACCCACCTTCTGTGAAACCCTGGCAGCCATAGGAACGGCCGATACTCCGGCAGAACCGATGAGCGGATTGATCTTGCCTCTTGTGATCAGGCAGAGCAGTTTTCCGAGCAGAACGCCTGCAGCGGTACCGAAAGCAAATGCTATGATACCCAACAGCACGATCTTAAGAGTAGAAACCTTAAGGAATGCCTCAGCGCTGGTAGAAGCACCAACGGAAGTACCCAGCAATATAACAACGATATACATGAGAGCGTTTGATGCTGTCTCCTGAAGCTGACGTACAACGCCGGACTCCCTGAAGAGGTTACCCAGCATCAGCATACCTACCAGAGGTGCTGTGGTGGGCAGTATCAAACATACCACGATGGTAACGATAATGGGGAACAGAATCCTCTCAAGCTTTGAAACAGGTCTCAGTTCCTTCATCTTGATAGCTCTCTCCTTTTTGGTGGTGAGAAGCTTCATGATAGGCGGCTGGATGATAGGCACGAGCGACATGTATGTATAAGCCGCTACGGCGATGGGTCCCATCAACTCTGTCTGTCCCAGCTTTCCTGCCAGAAATATTGATGTGGGACCGTCAGCACCACCTATGATGGAGATGGCTGCCGCTGCCTTATCATTGAATCCGAGAAAGATTGCGATAAAGTAAGCAATGTAAATACCGAACTGAGCGGCTGCTCCCAACAGGAAACTGATGGGATTTGCGATCAGCGGTCCGAAGTCGGTCATAGCACCTACGCCTAAGAATATCAGGGACGGCAGTATCGACCACTCGTCGAGAAGATAAAAATAATGCAGTAATCCGCCAACACCATTTGATGTCTCCTCCGGAGAAGCCATTATATCCGGATAAATATTGACAAGCAGCATTCCGAAAGCGATGGGCACGAGCAGCAACGGCTCGTATCCGCACTTGATAGCCAGAAACAGGAAAACGCAGGCTATCAGTATCATCAGATAATTGCCCCATGTCAGATTAAAGAAGGCCGTCTGGTGTATGAGATTACTCATTGTATCAACAATGTAATCCATGGTGTCCTCCTGTCTTAATTCATAGTAGCAAGTGTTGCACCGCTGGCAACCTCATCACCCTTTGCAACATCGATGGATGCGATAACGCCATCCTGGGGCGCTACAACCGGAAGCTCCATCTTCATAGCCTCAAGTGTCAGTATTGTGTCGCCTCTCTTTACGCTCTGTCCTACAGAAGCGTCAATAGAGAAGATCTTACCTGTAGACTGTGCTGTCACTACGATAGCACCTGCCCCTGACGGTGCTGCTGCCTTGGGTGCCGGAGCTGCTGCCGCAACAGGCGCCGCTGCTGCAACCGGTACTGCGGGAGCAGAGCCTGCGCCCTTCTCCTCTACTGTTACATCATAAACATTTCCATTTACAGTGATAGTATAATTTTTCATCATTAACCTCCGATTTATCTGCGCTTAATAGATCTTACTACAAAGGAATCCGTATCATCGCCGGTGGCAGCAGCTATCGCAGCCGCTATGACTGCTATAAGCTCTGTATCTGCAACTGCCGGTGCATTCTGCTCGGCTGACTCACGCTGTGATATCTGCTCCACAAAATCCGGTGTTTCTGTCTTGTCTTCTTTCTTTTGTGTCATGGCCTTTTCGATGACATTTACGTACTTGAAAAGACTGATCAGTATGATCATGAGAGCCAGTACCACGAATACAGTACCTACTCCCATCAGAGTATTCATACCGGCTCTTGCCATAACCTCAGAGAGACTCTGCTTTACTTCAACGTGCTGTCTCAAAAAGAAATCACTTGTTTTGGTTGCTTCGTTTGTAACTATCTCAAACTCAAGCTTTTCGTTCTCGAAATCGATAACCTGTATCGCGTCGATAACACCTTCGTTTTCATTGATGGTGAACTCTCCGAAACCTACATATTCACCGAGTGAGGGCTGTTCGTTGATCCAGAATTCATATATATCAGCAACTGAATCCATTCCCTGCTCTCTGTAAAAATCCACTGCATCAAGGAGAGTTGCGGGTTCTACAGCCGTAAAGCTCTCCAGGAATATATCCTGCAGCTGTTTCTGCCATTCAGACGCCGGAACTCCTCCATATGTCTGCTCGTCCGCGGCGAATACCGTCATAACGCTGCACGATAAAAACATCATGCATACCGCGAGAAGAGACACCCGGCGAACAAAGACTTTTATCTTTTTTCCCATACTGCCTCCTACTTTGCACCGTGTTTTTTGTACGGAATATCCGTATTCTTGGTCATCAGCATCTCGAAAGCATCTATCAGATATTTTCTGGTGTCTGCAGGGCTTACGATGCGATCCACATAACCTCTGGCTGCCGCTGTATTCACTGAGTTCTGTTTTGCCTCATACTCGGCAACCTTAGCTCTCTTGGTAGCGGCATCGCTGTCTGCGTACATTATGTCAACTGCGATCTTCGCATCCATCATACCAACAGCTGCATCCGGCCAAGCGTATACAAGATCCGCACCCAAAGACTTGGTGTTGAATACGGAGTAAGCGCTGCCGTATGCCCTGCCTGTGATAAGATTAACCCTCGGAATCGTTGCGTTGGCAAATGCAAAAGTAAGCTTTGCAAGTGCCTTTGCAATACGTTTTTCAGTGCATTTACATGCCTTATATCCTGTAACGTTGGTAATGGTGAGTAACGGTATATCAAAGCAGTCACAGAAATTAACCATCTCAGCAGCCTTCTCTGCACCCTTTGAGGAGAGGTTTTCCTCTTCTCCGGCGCAGGCCACCACGCCTATCGTCATACCGTTCAATGCTATGAAACCTGTCACGATATCCTCTGAATATCCCACCAGAGTCTCCATGAAGAGGGCATTGTCAGACACAGCCTTCAATATCTCGGCAGGATCCTCCTGATGGCCTGCTGCTGCAGACGAACTTCTGTTAAGATCATCTGTACACTCAGCTACGAATGATGCCTGAGTGTTGTTGGAAGGCAGAATTCCAACCAGAGTTCTGACCTTTGTCACGATCTCCTCATATTCTCCCACCGCATCAAAAACACCTGTCTGTGCAGACTGGAATTCCGGTGCGGATGTATCGCACTTGCTCTCGTAGTTGCCTTTGATGGTGTTTGGAGCGCTCACGAATACCTTGCTGTCATTTGTCATGAAAGCGAAGTCCGAAAGTGCAGGTATAACAGCCATTCCGCCGCCACAGGTTCCTGCCACTATGGCAAACTGCGGCACAACTCCGGATGCATCCGAAATCTTGGCGTACAGAAGCGAAAAAGCCTCCAGTGCATCTACAGATTCCTGAAGTCTCAATCCCGCAGAATCCAGAATACCGATCACCGGTGCGCCCATCTTAAGAGCCATCTCGTAGATTCCGGCGATCTTCTTTGCATGCATCTCGCCTATGGAGCCGCCCAAAACAGTGCTGTCCTGGCTGTAAACGAACACGAGATTTCCATCGATTAGTCCGTGTCCGGTCACAACGCCGTCAGACGGAGTGTCTGCACCGCTCAGATTAAAATCCGTGCTGCGTGCGCGAACTTCTCCTCCGATCTCGACAAAGCTGTTCGGATCGAGCAATCCGGTGATGCGCTTCATCGCCAAATTGTCATTTGTGTTACTCATTCCATTTACCTCCGTATATGATTTATACCTGTTAAGGATCCGGGTTGCCAAAACTCCCGACCAGGGAACGAGACATTCGTATATTTCGGATTTTGTATCCGGAAATCTGTTTCATTCCTTGGAATAAACCGTTTAAAAAACATCCGATTTTATCGGTTGAAAAAAACAACCCATGTTATATATTCTATTACTTTTTTGTTTTTAAAACAACATATTTTATACCAATAAATTAATAAATTGTCGAAAACCGGACTGCGAACGATTTTTGAATAAACCACATTCGTTCGTTGATCAGTCCGGTTTGTCGATTATTATTTGATTTAAGGGTAAAAGGTTACTATTCACAGCCAATATCATACAGACAGGCATATGCCAGCTTGCTGGCAAATATGACTGTCTGTATGATATTGACTGGAATCAGTCACTTTACATACATGATACAGGCAGCCGCGATAGCGGCAGTAGAGCCCGACA
>JAILBP010000034.1:0-6191 GCA_024680835.1 Lachnospiraceae bacterium
GTCACTTTACATACATGATACAGGCAGCCGCGATAGCGGCAGTAGAGCCCGACAAGGCAATTCTGCCAGCTTGGCTTCGCAGATTGCCGATGTCAGGGCGAGCCTGTAGAATGTATGTAAAGTGGCTGTGAATAGTAACCACTTTTTAAGGGCTCCCCTCTCAGGGGAGCTGTCAGCTCTGCTGACTGAGGGGTTGTTTATACAGATCTCCCTATCAGCCGGCGGCCGCCTCCACAGCAGATGGAGGCTGAGACCGGATACAGGATTTGAGACATCAAGAGGAGGAGCATTATGGAAAACAAAAGCGGATTGGGAAGATTTGTGGGAGGACTTGCAAGCCTTGTGGTAGGTCTTTTTATTTTGTTTAACAGAGTACATGTGGGACCCGCAGGCTGGGGAGGCTGGGGGACATTCAGCATAGGAAGGTTCAGTTTTCCGTCCGGACTTGTGATGGTGCCATTTATAGTGGGTGTTATCTGGATGTTCGCCAGCAACGGCTCCTTCCTCTCAAAGTGCTTTACGGCTTTTTCAGTACTCATCATTGTCGCTGCCATTATTATGAATACCACCTTCTGGCTTGATTCCATGAACATGTTCGACTGGATAGTGATACTGGTGCTGATATTCGGAGGCGGCGGTGTTGTGGCAAGCGTTCTCTTCAAAGACAACGGCAAGACTGAGGAGAAGAGCGGGGAAGACAAGCCTGATGACAACGCTGAGAAGATACAGCATATTGAGGATGAGCTTAACGCGCTGAAGAACAGTATGGACAATTAAATAATTCAAAAAAACAGTTGACAGACAGGTGAAAGCATATTATTATACTTTTATTACCTACCAAGCAAGTAGGAATTAAAAGAACACGGAGGAGATTATTATGTCAGATGTAAAGCAGAGTTCACTGGAACTGATCGGAAACACACCATTATTGAAACTCAACAACTACACTAAAAAAGCAGGTATCGACGGAGCAGATATTTTGGCAAAGCTTGAATATCTGAACCCTGCCGGGTCCGTAAAGGATCGTATCGCACTTTCCATGATAGAGGATGCGGAGGAAAAGGGTCTGCTGAAACCCGGTGCGACCATCATAGAGCCTACATCAGGTAATACGGGCATCGGTCTTGCTGCGGTTGCGGCTGCCAAGGGATACCATGCGATACTGACATTGCCGGATACCATGAGTATAGAGCGCAGAAATCTTCTGAAAGCATACGGTGCGGAGCTGGTACTGACCGAGGGCGCCAAGGGTATGAAGGGAGCCATCGCAAAGGCAGAGGAGCTTAAGGCGGAGATCGAAGGAGCCGTTATCCTGGGACAGTTTGTGAATCCCGCAAACCCGAAAAAGCATTTCGAGACCACGGGACCGGAGATCTGGGATCAGACGGACGGAAAGGTGGACATATTCATAGCAGGTGTAGGTACAGGCGGTACCATCACCGGCGTAGGCGAGTTTTTGAAGTCAAAAAATCCGGATGTTAAGATAATAGCAGTGGAGCCGGAGAGCAGCCCGGTACTTTCCGGAGGCGCAGCGGGACCGCATAAGATCCAGGGTATCGGAGCCGGTTTCGTACCTGAGACATTGAATACAAAGGTGTATGATGAGGTTATAAAGGTGGCAAATGAGGATGCGTTTGCCGAAGGCAAGCGTTTCGCAGTGAGCGAGGGTATTCTGGTGGGTATATCTTCCGGTGCTGCATTGAAGGCAGCAGGCATTGTAGCTGCCCGCCCGGAGAATAAGGGCAAGACCATCGTTGCACTGTTGCCTGATTCGGGAGACAGATATCTCTCCACAGCATTATTTGCCGAGTAGAGTTGAACAAAAACGGAGATCAGGAGATCCGGCGCAATACCGGGTCTCTTTGTCCTGTATTGAGGAAATACTAAATGACACTAAATCAGCTTAAATACGCGATAGCCGTATCCAAGGAAAACTCCCTGAATGATGCAGCCAAGAAGCTGTTCATATCCCAGCCCAGTCTGACCGGTGCCATGCACGCCCTTGAAGATGAGGTGGGATTTGAGATATTCACACGCTCAAAGACCGGAGTTACGCTGACTCCTAAGGGTGCCGAATTTTTAGGTTATGCCAGATCCGTTATAGAGCAGTTCGATCTTCTGGACGCAAGGTATGTCTCCAAGACGAAGGTCAAGAGACAGTTCAGCGTGTCCATGCAGCATTATTCTTTTGCGGTAAAAGCCTTTATCAGTCTGGTGAGTGAGTACGGATATGACGAGTATGAGTTCGAGGTTCATGAGACCAAGACACATGAGATCATTCATAATGTAAAAAACAGGCAGAGCGAGCTGGGCATCATATATATGAATGATTTCAACAGAACGGTACTAAAAAAAGTGATCGGCGAGGTCGGACTTAGCTTTACACCGCTGTTTGACTGTGGTATTTATGTTTATATCAGCAAAAAGAATCCACTTGCGATAAAAAAGCTAAAGAAGGGCGAGACTGTCACTTTTGACGAGCTGGATGATTATCCGTGCCTGACCTTCGATCAGGGCGATCACAACTCTGCGTACTACGCGGAGGAGGTTATGAGCACCCATCAGTACAAGCAGACCATCAAAGCCAATGACAGGGCTACCATGCTAAATCTCATAAAGGGAATAAACGGGTTTACGCTGTGTTCGGGCATTCTGTGCGAAGATCTGAACGGCTCGGATTATTGTGCGCTCAAGCTTGACACCGATGAGGTTATGACTATAGGATATCTTTCGAGGAAAGATTCCATGATCAGCGAGATCGGGCAGAAATATCTTGAAGAGGTGTCAAAATACAAGGAGCTTGTGCTGGAATGAAAGGCTGAAGGCAGCTCGCGATACAGAGAATGTTTTATTACCGGGATTACAGGAGTAAAAATATGATATCAACAAGAGGAAGATACGCACTGAGAGTTATGTCGGAATTGTCGGATCATGATCCGGATCAGCTTGTGCCATTGAAGGAGATAGCGGAACATCAGGGTGTTTCGCTGAAATATCTGGAGAGCATAATGTCCATACTGGTTAAAAACAAGCTGGTGGTGGGAGCTTCGGGTAAAGGCGGCGGATACCGTCTTAAAAAGCAGGCGCAGGACTACACTTTAGGAGAGATACTGAGAGCCACCGAGAACAGCATAGAGCCTGTGGCATGTACCGCAAAGGACAGCGAGCCCTGCGAGAGAAATGCCATTTGTCCCACTTATCCGATATGGATGGAATTGTCCGGACTTATAAATGATTTTCTTGACAGTAAGACTCTTGCCGATCTGAAAAAGTAGCAATAATCTTATGTGAGCACATTACAGCCGTAGCCTTAACCGGGCAGGAGTTTTTCCTGCGGGGATTAAGGTCACGGCTTTTTTTGATTGATAAAGACGGGGATACATTGTATAATGGGCTCTATGAGAGTTTCTGTCGGGAGGAGTGCATGATGTTTTTTCTGATAAGAGAGGTATTGGAGGAAGTATCGGAGGAAGTGGCCTTAAGGGCGGGAGAGCAGTATGTTGCGATCCTGACTTCCGAGGAATGGAGGAGCAAAAAAGACTCTTTTGACATGGGTATGGATCTTGAACCTGACTTAAGCGAGATATATACCACTATGGCTGAGGTGAACTTTGATTCTCTGACAGGTACCTTTTCCATACCGGACAGGACTGATCTCTCGGATGAGAGCACTTTTGCCTTTGCCCTTGACGAAAAGGGTATTGTATTCATAGATGATCTGAATGAGGCGGAAAAGATCGTCAGGAGCATACAGAAGACCAGAAAATGGCGGTTTCCGAGCCTTGAACGTTTCATTTATGATTTCCTGGATCATATCATAAAGGATGACCTGAGACTGATGGAGAAATACGAACGTGAGCTGGATGCTATGGAGCAGGCCATTCTGAGTGGCAAGGAAGATCTGGAGTCCGGCCGCGTCAATGAGATAAGGGGAGACATCCGTGATCTTTTGATCCATTACGAGCAGCTCACCGATCTTGGACAGGAGCTTGAGGAAAATGAGAACAGCTTCTTCAGGCAGGATAATCTGAGATATTTCAGACTGTTTTTGAACAGGATCGCGAGACTTCAGGACAGATCAACGTCACTTCGCGACTATACGATGCAGATCAGGGATCTTCACAAGGCCGATCTGGATATCAAGCAGAACCGCATCATGACGGTGCTCACCGTGGTGACCACCATCTTCATGCCACTGACACTGATCGTCGGGTGGTACGGTATGAACTTTAAGTATATGCCGGAGCTTGAGTTTAAGTGGAGCTATCCTCTGGTGCTGATCATCAGTATATTGATAGTGTTGGGAAGCCTTCTGTTTTTCAAGAAAAAGAAGTGGCTGTAACACATGCGATCGGTAGATGACACGGAAAGCAACATATATAACGGGAGATGAGGCATGAATACATTCAGGAAAAAGGCAGTTTCATATGTTGTTCTGGTGGCAACGGCATTTTGCATGCTGTTCACATCGCCGGCTGCAGCTCAGGTAGCGTCGGTATCTTCTGTCACACGGGAGATAACACTTGAGAGCAGAAGCGCCGGCTTGGCCGATAAATCATCCTGGTATGTGGATTATATCGGCTACAACAGCGTCACAAAGGATACGAACACGACATATAACAACTCACCGTATTCCATAAAGGTGGTCAATAACACCTACAGCGTTACGGAGGTCAAAAAGACATACGAGGTAAAGGCGGGGACATATTACAGGGCTTCGGCGATGGTGAAATGTTCGGGACTGGAAGCGGACCCCTCAGCCACGACCAAGAATACAGGCGCGTTCATCGGAGAAAACTTTTCATATAACAATTCCGAGCCGTCAACATCGGAGAAATGGAAGAAGATATCATACACCTTTTATACCGGTGACAGCACGGAATATTCCATTTCCCTGAAAAACGGTGTGTGGTACGGTGAATGCAAGGGTACCGTATGGTTTGATAATGTGAAACTTGAGGAGCTTAAGACCACCAATAAATGGAATGTGCTCACCATTTTTTTCACAAGAGCGAATGGAACGGGGAAAATGTCCGACGGTAAGAAGGTGAAGATCAAGTCCTCCATATCGGACAGCAAGATCAAAGAGTACAAACAGATATTGAACGGTCTTTATGATGACATGGATAAGGTGTCAGGAGGTCTGATGGATGTCAAAAACATTGACTACCGTGTCTGCGATATGAAGCTGAAGGATTTTATCCCTTATGACTACAAGGACCAGTGGGGAGTGAATATACACTGTCTGCAGTACAACTGGGATGTTCCGAAGGTTCGAAGGAAGATAATGAATCTCATAGGCGATAAAAGCTATCAGCAGATCATACTGATCGTGCCTCATTCAAAGACCTTCGGATGGTGGGGGCTTACCGGAGGAGGATTTAACGGTATTAATTGCAGTGTTATCCAGACCGGATACGAGGATTACATGATAGATTCCGGATATCCCACCAATGTTTTCATACACGAGATGGCTCACGGGCTGGAACATAACACTAATGTGGGAAGATCCGATCCCATAGCGAGCCTTCATTCCTCCTCGGATTACGGGTACAGTTCAGATTCAGAGGCGGACAGCTATGAATGGTATAAGGATTATTACCGCGATAAGATAAAAGGCGGCAAGGGCATAGATCCTAACGCATATTGGAAACCTTCAGGGAGTGGAAAGGTCATTTCGGATGATATGACCACAGGTTCAGGCATATATTAAGAAAAGGAGAGGACACTATGGTAGATGTAAAAGGAAGATGGGCGCTTGTCACAGGCGCAGCCAGAGGGATCGGACACGGTGCGGCACTTTTTATGGCGGAAAGGGGCTGTAATCTGATACTGCACGGCAGGACAAAGGATCACTGCGCAAAGGTTCTGGAAGAAGTGAAGGCGCTGGGGGTAGAGGCGTATGTTGTAGCTGCCGAGTTTTCGGACCTTTCGCAGGTTGAGGCAATGCTAAATGAGATAGACATCCTGGGCATGGATGTGGATATCGTGCTCAACAATGCAGGCATTCAGGTGGCATATCGCAATGAATATCTGCTCACTCCTCCTGAGGATTACGAGCAGAGCTTTAAGATCAACACAATAGCGCCTATGATGATCATGTATCATTTTCTGCCCCTCATGGAGAAGAGAGGTTTCGGACGCATAGTGAACACCACCAGCGGCATTCGTCTCGAACCTCAGCAGGCGGG
>JAILBP010000059.1:0-4437 GCA_024680835.1 Lachnospiraceae bacterium
GATGCCGGTCCAAACTGATATTTCTGGTAGATCACACCATCCAGGGTGTCCGGAAACAGGCTTGACTCCAGCCTGTTCATGACCACGGCTCCCACCGCAACCTGTCCTTCGTAAATTTCATAACCGCCTTCGCAGTATATGATAGCACCCAAAAGATTTCTGTCCTCTTCGTCAAATTCGATCAAGGGGGTGTATATCCCTCCGAGAGTCAGCCTTGTTTTTTCTTTTTTCAGCTGCTTTTTATGCTTCAGAGCGTCGATGCCATAAATACAATCATCATTTAATATATAACCTTTGACTGCGCCACTCTTGACTTTTGTGTATTTCTTGCCGACCTTTTTGACAGTTGCCACGGAGTTTTCATACATTCGTCCGATGATGTCCGTTCCGTCCCCCGGACCGGCATATACAGGAATATATTTGTCGGTATCAGCCATGACCTTATCCAGCCATTTTTTCTGCTTTTTAGTGTAGGCTTTATTTCCGGACACAGCATCATCCGCTATCTCATCCCCGGACACCGTCTCCGCATTTTCCCCTGTCAAGCCATCCGCAGGCGTTTCCGTATCGGATGTCGCTTCACCGTCAGCAGTAGTTTCATCATCGTTCTGCTCTTCGGTCTCTGCCATATCAGCCCCGACTGCTCCTTCCGCATCAGTTGCAATGTTATCGGATACTGCAGTCTTATCTTTATTCTTTTTTGCACAATAGGCGTCCGTGTGGAAAAACACGACCGATGCCAGTAACGCAAGCACCATTAACGCCAATATCCCGTGTACACGCTTCACAGTGTATTCTCCTGTATTACGGTTCTGCCTTTTGTCCGGCAGGACCTTACAAACACGCAACACGAAAATATTACCATTTGTTACAAAATGTGTCAAATCTCTCCAAACAGCCTTCCCTTAAGAGGCTCTAAAGCCTTGATAAGAAGGCTTCCCAGTATGCATACGGATATCATCTCTCCCGCGCCTACCGTCACCATAAAATACGGGATCGACAGATCCATCCCCTTATACTCAAAAGTTAATTCATACACATAGCGCAGGATCCACGGTATTATAAGAGCATTCGACAGTACCGGCGGAAATGTTGCCAGTATCTTATTTTTTCTGAGGGCATAAGTTCCGAAAGCCCCCAGCAACGTAGCCATTGTGCCGAAGATCACATCAAAAACAGCGCATCCCGTCAACAGATTTGACAGAAAACAGCCTATGGCAAGTCCCGGTATGGCTGCAGTTGTAAATATGGGTAAAATACAGAGTGCCTCGGAAATCCTGACCTGGATGGCTCCGCTGGCGAGGTTGAACGCACTGATAAATAATGTCAGTACTACATAGATGGCCGCAATAATGCCGGCTCTGGCAACAAAGAGTATGCTGCCGGTGCTTTTCACATTTTCCTTATTCATTTTGTTCTCCTTAGTTTTGTTTTAGGTGAGGATGGTTTCGAACTCACCGCCGTTAGTGACGGGTGTCATTGTACTATTGAGAGATGCCGGTGTCAAGCTCGTATTTATATCACAGCTGTTTTAATGTGTATTCCGGCACGACCACATACATATACACTGCTGTTCGTGTGTGCTTCCCTTCGTCGCGGGGTTCACGCGTATGCATATTTGTGAACTGCGTGTGACTCTGCCCCCGATCTTCGATCGGGGGAGCCCGTCGGCTTTGAGACATCAAAGGGATCACTGCGTGATCCCTACCTTGACTCACACTCGTTCACAACCGTATGCATACGCTTACTTTTATCGAAAACTGACAGCTATGCCCCCTTGCTCGGGAAAGCACAATCTCACATCAGTGCACATGTATGTGATCATGCCTCTCCTACCCAATATACTGTGAATAGTAACAACACAGACTAAAAAATCATATTCAAAAGAATCACAACCTGCTATAATGTTTTTGATTGTTTTTAAGGAGCCCCGACAATCTCATTACAAAGGAGCACAACATGATAGGAAAGATCATTAAACACATATACCGCATCATATGCGTTGCCACGGTGGTCATCGCAGCCTCCATTCCTGCATACACGAATACGGATCTTGTAAAAGCCATCCCGAACCTGCAGTACATAACAGCCGGGATATTCATATTCATAAATCTGCTGCCATCGCTGTACAACAGGCGATTCGTCAGGAGAAAACACAGAGTCTGTGCCGACGGTGCCGAACTGCTCACCATCTTTATGTTTTCATGGATCCTGTCGGTGATCACAGTAGTGACCGGACTTATAAGAGGAACATACATCGCGGACCCCGCGAAGAGCCATTTCATGCAGATCCTTTCCATAGCGCTGGTAGCTTTTCTGATCAATGCCGTGATTTTCTGGAACGGCATCATCCGCATATACCTTACCAGCACTCAGCTTGGCATCAGATACCGCATCTGGGGACTTCTCCTGGGCTGGATCTTCCCTGCAAACCTTATAATGCTGGGCAAGATGATAAAGGTAGCAAATGACGAGGTTCATTTTGAAAATGACAAGATCGTACTGAACAAAAAAAGACACAATGATCAGATATGCAAGACAAAATACCCGCTCCTGATGGTGCACGGCGTGTTCTTCAGGGATTTCAAGCAGGGTTTCCTCAACTACTGGGGCAGGGTTCCGGAAGAGCTTCGTGAAAACGGCGCCACAGTATATTACGGAAACCAGCAGTCTGCGGCATCCGTGGCAGAATGCGGAGCTGAGCTCGCAGAACGCATCAAAGCCATCGTAGCCGAGACAGGCTGTGAGAAGGTCAACATCATCGCCCACAGCAAGGGCGGTCTTGACTCAAGATACGCGGTTTCCAAATGCGGTGTCGCTGACATGGTAGCCAGCATCACCACCATCAATACCCCGCACCGTGGCTGTGAATTCGCGGATTACCTTTTGAATATGATACCTGCGGCCATCCAGTCACAGGTTGCAGGCACCTATAATTTTGCCCTTAAACGCCTTGGCGACCCCGATCCCGACTTTCTGGAAGCGGTCAACGACCTGACTTTTGCCGCCTGCAACGCCAGAAATGAAGAGATCAAGGATGTTCCCGGTATTTTCTACCAGAGCTACGGCTCCCACATGAAAAAAGCCGGCGGCGGCAGATTTCCCCTCAACTACAGCTTCCATCTGGTGAAGCATTTCGACGGCGACAACGACGGACTTGTGGGCGAGAAGTCCTTTGAATGGGGCGAGCACTACGAATACTTAGAGCCCAAGGGCAGCCGCGGCATCTCCCACGGCGACGTCATAGACTTAAACAGGGAAAACTTCGACGGCTTCGATGTCAGGGAGTTCTATGTACAGATCGTGCATGGGTTAAAAGAGAGGGGTTATTGAATTTACTCGTTTCCTGATTCACTCGTTTTCTCCCACATGTTTTTCATAAAATACCAGAGTAAGACGTTCATTCACGACTTCTTCCTGTCCTGTACGGACAAAGCCGCATTTTTCATACAGATGACAGTTTCTCGGCTCCTGCTTGATCGTATCAAGCTTCCATGTCTTTATCTCAGGATGCATGGAAAATGCCTTCTGCAATGCCGCATAGCCGTACCCTCTGTTCTGATAACGCGGCAGTATAAAGATCGGGCTTACAAAGAAAACCTCATGCTCATCCGGGTCTTTGTTTCCGATATTGATCGCGCCAACCCTGGCACCTGATACACAGATAAAGTAATACTTCCTGTTTACAGCCTCTGCCCGCTTTCGTATCCGCTCGATCGATTCCAACGCCGGCGATCCTTCATCGTGGTAAACCTCGTATAACGGCATAAAGCTCTCTACCTGCATAGCGTGCAGCTGCTCCAGTTCATCTTCTCTTACATCTTCCAGATAGATCTGCTGCATTAGTCTGTCTGCCCTCATATCCGGCAGTGCAAAACGCTCCTTTATCATCCTTGCCGCTTCAGAAGGCTCGAGATATGTATTATCGATCTTAATGTAATTGGCAAAAGGCACCTCTCCTTCCCGGCTCTCTAAGCGGTATTTGGTTTCCTCGCGGGTCATGCGGTCATCAGAGATTACCGTATCTCTCTTAGATGCCTTATGCAGAAGGCGGTTTTCGGTTTTGTTTCGCTTAAGCCTCACTTCCCTGTCAGCTACAAGCTCCACATAGTATACCGTACCTCCGGTTGCCTCAAAACGCTCCGCAACTCTTTTTATATATTCCCATTCCGACGGCAGATCAAAAGCCATCATATAGGTAAAAATCATTCCCTGAAAATCAGTTTTTAAGAATGCTTCAAAACAATCCTCCCGGATCTTCTCAACAAGGGACGCTTCAAACCTGCCAAAAAGCTCAAGTACAGGCTCTATCGCAATATGATTATGAAACAGACGAAAATCCGTGATCTTCATCAATTCCTGACCCACTGTCATCTTCCCTACAGCTCCGCTGCCCAGGATTATTATCAGATCCATTTTTCACTCCTCCTTTTTTCA
>JAILBP010000109.1:0-7518 GCA_024680835.1 Lachnospiraceae bacterium
CATGATTTGTAATGGTTCCGACCGATAGGGCAACGTATATCATGCACGAGGCACGAGTGCATGATGCCATCCCGGCGAGGGATCGCGAAGCGACAGGTGATTCGTTTACGAATCGTGCCATTACATTAATAGTAGGAGGAAGAAGATCATGCCAAGACCATGGGAAACAGAAGAAGCACAGAAGCTTAAGAAGGAACACATAGGTACATTTGAAGAGCAATACGGTCCTGATGTGGCCGGTGATGGCACCACCAGAGAAGAGTTTTATGATCGGATGGTCAAAAACGGGTGGAACAGGTACGGAGATGATAAGATCATCCTGAATATGTATATGTACATCAATGTTCATCTTAACCGTACGAGTAAGGACAAAGGCAGACAGGAAAAATTATATAAAGAAGTTATGGAAATGCCCGCAACCAACGCCTCAGAATGTCGTAATGTCCTGGATAAGGTTTTGGATGCCCGGGATATGTGCTATAGCAATGAGCGTTATAAAGAAAGACTGGTATATGCAAATAAGAAGATGGATAACAGGATCCAATTCGAAAAAATGGGCTGGAATCAGCCCGGAGATGAAAGGGTAGCGGATATTTTCCTCGAGATGCCCTCCAAATATGCCGACAAATTAACGATGAGGCTGAAAAAAGACGATTTATTGAGTGATGATTGCGGAGTCGGTATCTATAATCGCCTTTCTTTTTTCAATGGACTGATATCAAATTATAAAGGTTTGAGTAAAGATACCCGAAGCGACTATGACAAAGATGATTTAAAATTTATAAAAGAGAATGTCGATAAATACTATGATCAATGTAAAATACAAACTGAAATAAATAAAAAGAAGAAAAATCCGCATCTGAGACAGTTGTTTAAGAAGATCGTTGAATTGAAGCTTGATAATATTGAACTTCTCGATGATAAATTCTCTGTTGATGAGCTGTGGGGAACGGGGCTTAAGTCCGAAGATGTGAAACTTGATGCGAAAGCAGAAAAAACACTGAAAGACGCTATTGATAATTTGGATATCGATATAAGCAAATTTGATAGTAAGGCAAAGAATTCTTCTAATGAAAAGTGGAAAGCTGATCAAAAGAATCTGGTAGCTCCCATTAAAGAAAAGTTGATAAATGTTCTTAAAGAAAAGGGAGTCGATTCCGAATTTGTGGATGAAATGTTTGATTTTATTGATTTCAGAGACATATTTGATGAGGAACGCTATGAAAATGGACAGTTTACTGCAGATAACATCAGAAAAAAACTGGCTGATCATATTATTAATCAAACGAATTACGAGATCAAAACTCAGATACTGTTTAAGGCAAGAGAGGACAATCCGGATACTGTCGACAGGCGTGAGAATTTATTCATAGCTGCAAGAAAGCTTGATCGACTGATAAAGACTTTGAAGGAAGATAATAAAGAATATTATGAAACATTGAAAAAAGGTGGAAATGAAGAAGACATACCGGTGGTATACTCGGATCATGCCAATAGAAAGTGTAATTTTGATGAAATCAGCGTTGCCGAGTATAAAGAGTTTCTGAATGTGGTGGAAAAGGTTGATAGCTTGAAAATTAATCGCATTGAAGATCTTTATACAGATAAAGTCTTAGATGATAAGTTCTGGTTAAACCTGTCTGAACCGGTAACGGATGAGATGATCGAAGAAATGCAGAATAAGATGATCGAGCTTGAGAATGCCGGTTTGGATTGGGATGAGCTTGTCGAAAGCGGAAAATATAAGGAATACACAAAAGCGATAAATCTTCCAGTAAACATTGACGAATATAAGATGCAAGAGAAGGTACGGTGGCACATAAGAGAGCATCAGACGAGGACGATCAATAGATATGATCCGTTATCGCTCATTAAGAAATCATTTGAAGGGAAATACGCTATAGAGGATATTAAAGCATGTTACAGTCGTGAGAAATTTGAGCAGACCATGGATTTCTTAAAGACCGTTGAAAAAGATTTTGAAAAGAAAAAAGAAAAAATAGCAGATGTCGATTATAAAGAAGTACGCAGATGGTTCGATAAAGTCGGTTTTGATATGATGAACAGGTACATGCCGGTAAAGAACGGTTTTAAGGAGATAGAGCTCAAAGGTGAGAAGATAAAGGTTATCGACTTTAATGATGAGCTTGACGCATCAAAGATCGACAGAGACAGATTTGACGCGGAGGAGCAGGAAAAGATCATCAATTATTCCAAAGAAGTGCAGAGATTGATGAAAGAAAACAACGACAGATTCAATGAGGTTGCGAAGAATTCCAATGAATTATCAAAAGCGTTTGGTGTGCTGGCTATGTTTGCATACGAAAAACAAACAGAATTGACTAAAGATGAGAAACTGGTGGATAACATGAATAAGGTTCGTCATCTTTTGTTTAAGATCAAGAAAACAGATGACAAGATCTGCAAGATAATTGATATGCAGAATAATGCTCCGGTCATGGTGGAACCGCTTCCGAATAACACCGAGTTTAACAGGGATATGATAAACAGGGAAATGGCAATCCTTGACAACTGCCTTGAGATGCTGAGGGAGCCTTCCGCCAGAGTGAGTCATAACTCGCAGCAGTACAAGGACGTTATGGATTCAGTGAGGAATCTTAAGACTGTTTTGAAAAAAAGTTATGAAAACAATGATAAGGCAAGGGATGCTTACATTAAGGCAGTCAAGAAAACACTCAAAAATATAAATCTTTATCGTATTCACAAGGCAGCTGACGGTATCAAGCAGGATGCGACTCATGACAAGATAGTGGCCTGCGAACGCGTGGATAAGCTGTTGACCACGAGATATAATACACTTAGTGGTAAGGACTATGCTAAGGAGACAAATGCGGAAGAGCTGCTTAAGGTTGACAATAACAGCATAAACAAGGAATTGACCGGTGATGATTATGTTTATGCCCAGGCTACGAGCAAGATCGAGAACATGAGAAAAGAGCTTGAAGCGATCAAAAAACAGACACTTGAGGACAGGATCGCCGGAAGAAAGAGCGTCGGGGCTGTAGGTCAGGAAAATAAAAAAGCAGCCGATATAGGCAGAAAATCAGTGTAATAGAGTAATACCCAACAGGCAGAGGACGTTTGTCCTCTGTCTTTTTGGCTTTAAATGCGTGCTCTCAGGTGAACCGGTCACAAAAACCCAAAAAACTTTCTTTGACGTACCGGATATTTAGTGCTATAATATCGACCGATTGTATTTTAGGGAGAGAAAAGGGCATTACACAGCGGTCATGCCACAACACGGTAAGCATACTATGAGAGAAGAAATAACACTCCGGGAGATGGAAATCCGGGATTACGAAAAAGTTCACAGGCTTTGGATGGAGATACACGGATTCGGTATCCGTTCTATAGATGACTCAAAAGAGGGTATCGGAAGATTCATGGAACGAAATCCACACATTTCTGTAGTCGCCTGTGACGGTGAAGAGATAGTGGGCACTATTCTGTGCGGACATGACGGTCGAACCGGATGTTTTTATCATGTTTGCGTTCGTGAAAGCTACCGTAAACAGGGCATAGGACATGCCATGGCTGTGTGGTGCATGAGAGCGCTTCAGGCAGAAGGCATCAACAAAGTAAGCCTTATTGCCTATACATCCAACGAAACCGGAAACGCTTTCTGGCACAGGGTTGGCTGGGTTGAGCGGGATGATGTCAATTACTACGATTTTGTGTTAAACGACAGGAATATCACCAGATTTAATGCGTGATGATACATGAAAACGTTTATCTGTGAAGTATGAGTTTGCTATATTGGGACCACGGTTTCATAAAAATGATAGTTGAAAGAAGGAAGAGAAAAATGGAAGAGCAGAAACTGACTGAAGCTATGGACAAAGCGAGCGTGCTCATCGAGGCGCTGCCGTATATCCAGAGATTTAACAGAAAGATAATAGTGGTAAAATACGGCGGATCGGCTATGACGGATGAGGGACTTAAGGCTTCCGTTATACAGGACGTTACGCTGTTAAAGCTGGTCGGATTCAAGCCTATCATAGTACATGGCGGCGGCAAGGAGATAAGCCGATGGGTTGAGAAGAGCGGAATGGAACCGCATTTCATCAACGGTCTCAGAGTTACCGATGAACCCACCATGGAGATCGTGGAGATGGTGCTCAATAAGGTCAATAAATCACTGGTTACTCTGGTAGAAAAGCTTGGTGTTCACGCTGCAGGTATCAGCGGCAAGGACGGCGGACTCCTCACCGTAAAAAAGAAGTATTCAAACGGTGAAGATATAGGCTTTGTGGGGGAGATCACAGATGTTAATCCAAAGATCCTGTATGACCTTCTGGAAAAAGATTTCCTGCCTGTTGTAGCACCGATAGGTATGGATAAGGACTTCAATTCTTACAATATAAATGCGGATGATGCCGCATGTGCAATAGCAAGAGCAGTGGCTGCGGAGAAGCTGGCGTTTTTGACTGATATAAAGGGTGTCTGCAAGGATCCGGCAGATCCTGAGACACTGATCTCGGCTCTCACAGTTGATGAGGCAAAGAAGCTCATAGAAGAAGGTTTTGTGGGCGGCGGTATGCTGCCTAAGCTGGGCAACTGCATAGATGCGGTAGAGAACGGGGTTTCGAGAGTGCATATCTTAGACGGACGTATCGCACATTGTCTGTTGCTGGAGATCTTTACCAATAAAGGAATCGGAACGGCTATCAGGGCCGACAGCGGGGAATGAGCCCCCTCAGTCAGCTGCGCTGACAGCTCCCCCCGGAGGGGGAGCCTTTAAAGTGGGATTGGAAAGATGGGTAAGAATAGTATGAATAAGAATAGTATGAATAAGCAGGAAATGATGGATAAATCGAACTCGGAGTTCGTGCATGTTTATAACAGGTTCAATCTGGTGTTGGATCACGGTGAGGGCGCTTATCTTTACGATACCGACGGAAAGGAATATCTGGATTTCGGTGCGGGTATTGCGGTGAACGGTCTCGGGCATCACAACAGGGAGTGGTGTGATGCGGTAAGGGCACAGGTTGATAAGATAACACATACATCGAATCTTTTTTATAATGTGCCGGTGATAAATGCTGCGGAGAGACTTATCCGTCTCAGCGGTATGGACAAAGTCTTTTTCACCAACAGCGGTGCGGAGGCTATAGAGGGCGCGCTGAAAGCAGCCAAAAAATACGGATTCAAAAGAGACGGAAAGAGCGGCCATGAGATCATAGCCATGAATCATTCTTTCCACGGGCGCACAGTGGGAGCAGTGTCTGTGACCGGAAATGCCCATTACAGGGAACCCTTTGAGCCGCTGATGGGTGGTGTAAAGTTCGCGGATTTCAACGACCTTGACAGCGTAAAGGCACAGGTTACAGACAAGACCATAGCTGTCATATTGGAGCCTGTTCAGGGAGAGGGAGGTGTTTTCCCGGCTACTGAGGAGTTTTTGAAGGGTGTAAGGAAAATTTGCGACGAGCATGATATAGTGCTTATATTTGATGAGATACAGTGTGGTGTGGGACGTACGGGATATATGTACACCTGGCAGAAATACGGTATAAAGCCGGATATCCTGACCACTGCAAAGGCTTTGGGCAACGGTGTTCCCGTGGGAGCTTTCCTTATGACAGACAGGATCGCGGCGTCCAGCCTTGAGCCGGGAGATCACGGCACTACCTACGGCGGAAATCCGTTTATAGGAGCGGCAGTAGACAAGACTCTGGAGATCATGGAGAGAGACGATATCTTTGCACATGTCAGGGAGGTCTCTGTTTATCTTGAAAAAAAGCTGGACGAGCTTGTAGAGAAGATACCGGCGCTTAAATGCCGCAGGGGAATGGGCTTCATGCAGGGACTTGAGTGTGAGCTCAAGGTTTCGGATGTTGTTTCCAAATGTATAGAAAACGGGCTTATAGTGCTCTCAGCGGGAACAAATGTCATCAGGCTGGTTCCGCCGCTTATCATAGAACGTGACCATGTTGATAAAATGACAGCCATTTTGGAGTCGGTTTTGTGCAACATGTAGAAAAAACAGGGGTAAAAAATACTGTGATTTTTACTTGCAGTATTTTTGCCTCTATTTTATATTATATATAGGTGAGCTCTTGCAGCCACCGTCGGTCGATCATGTTTTCCGGAAAGGAAAATATGAATTTTAAGAAATATATCATCATAATGTTAATCGCAGTGAGTGTTTTTGGCTGCGCTTCAGGTCGGTCCGGATTTGGGACCGGTCTTACTATAGTGCCTGAAGATCCTTCAAGTTTGGAAGTGGAGGAAGACGGATCCGGTGGCGTTTCGGATGTACAGTATTCCGAGGATCCGGATTGGAATTCCGGCACAGATTCAGAGAAAGATTACGGCACAGACCGGAATAATGGTTCGGAAGATATTCCGGACATTCAGGGAAATACAGGGACACAGGAAGTCACGGTATATATCTGCGGAGAGGTGCAAAACTCCGGAGTTTATACGTTGCCGTACGGTTCCCGTATTGTAGATGCAGTGACAGCCGCAGGCGGTTTTACTAACGAAGCCTGCGAAAGCTGTGTTAATCTTGCCGATTTTTTGTTTGACGGAGAGATGATAGACATCCTCTCGGAGGATGAATTTTCATCCGGTACGTTAAATTATGTACCCTCTTATGGGAATGATCAAAATGCCCGGTCGCCACAAGGCGACACGAATACTTCTGACGGGCTTATCAATATCAACACCGCTGACGCAGAGGTTCTTAAAACGCTGCCCGGCATCGGTGATTCTAAGGCGAACGCCATAATCTCATACAGACAGGAACACGGTTTTTTCACATCCATCGAAGACATTATGAAGATAAACGGTATCAAAGAAGGCGTATTTAACAACATTAAAGATTACATAACGGTGTGATATGGCAGATAAAGTTTTGGTTGTGGATGATGAAAAGCTCATTGTGAAGGGCATTGTCTTTTCACTGGAGCAGGACGGTATGGTGACGGATGCGGCTTACGACGGGGAGGAAGCCCTTGATAAAGCGCGCTCAAATTCATATGACATAATACTGTTGGATGTGATGCTGCCCCGCATGGACGGTTACGAGGTATGCAAAAAGATAAGGGAATTTTCGGACGTTCCCATCATGATGCTGACGGCAAAAGGTGATGATGCCGATAAGATCCAGGGACTTGAGTACGGAGCAGACGATTATATCACCAAGCCCTTTAATATTCTGGAGGTGAAGGCGCGTATCAAGGCCATAATGCGCCGCTCCAAGGGCAATGAAAATGAGGGCATCATAAAAGACGGTGATATTACGCTGAATACCATCTCGAGAAGGGCGAAGATCGCTGGCAGGGATTATAATCTCACATCCAAGGAGTATGACGTACTGGAATTTTTAGTCAAAAATAAAGGCACGGTTTACTCCAGGGATGAGCTTTTACTGACTCTGTGGGGAAACGGTCATGCAGGGGACGAGCGAACCGTTGATGTGCATATCAGACGTCTCAGGGAGAAGATCGAGCCCAATCCAAAGGATCCAAGGTATATCCGTACCCGCTGGGG
>JAILBP010000100.1:0-12576 GCA_024680835.1 Lachnospiraceae bacterium
AGTCAACCAATTAATTGCAAGGGGTTGACTGCGAACTACCATTTCTCAATCTAAGTCAACAAATTAATTGAAAGGGGTTGACTGTAAACCACAATTTCTCAATCTAAGTCAACAAATTATTTGAAAGCGGTTGACTGTAAACCACCATTTTTCATTTTGAGTCAACCAATTAATTGCAAGGGGTTGACAGCAAACCACAATTTCTCAATTTAAGTCAACAAATTATTTGAAAGGGGTTGACTGCAAACCACAATTTCTCAATTTAAGTCAACAAATTATTTGAAAGGTGTTGACTGCGAACCACAATTTCTCAATTAAAGTCAACAAATTATTTGAAAGCGGTTGACCGCAATTATAATATAGTTAAATCTGAGTCAACCGCCGGGGTGAGATTCTATGACTTGAAATCAATTATTTCCCAAAGGAGTCAAATTGAAAGAGTTGTAAAGGTGATCGCAGTTCAGGTTATTGCGTAGGAAGTCAATGACATCAATATAAAGTCATGACCGCAGTTCAGGTTATTGCGTGGGAAGTCAATGACATCAATATAAAACCATGACTGCAAATTGATGAATATACATTAGAGTCAACCGCCGGGGTGAGAGGCTATGACTCGAAAACAACTATGTTCCAAAGGAGTCAATTTAAAAATTTCATAATAGAATTCAAACATATACTAAGCAAAAAGGGGGAGAAAATTAATTGCAGGGATTAAAGGAAATGCTGCTGCAGGAGAAAAAACACCTGGAAGAATTGATAATTAAGGCAAGTGTTGATAACGGAGCTTCACCGGAAGGAAAATTACGGATTTCTGTGGACAGCGGCAAAGTCAGATATTACCATTGTTTAGATGACAGATACGGCGTGTACATTCCCAAGGAGAATGATAAACTTCCGCATATGTTAGCGCAAAAGGCTTATGATGAGTCAGTGGTAAAAGCAGCAGAGAAAAGACTTAAGCTTATTAACAGGTGTATCAAGGGTTACAATGATGATGAAATTGATCTTTTATATGAATCGCTTCATCCTGAAAGGAAGACGCTTATCACTCCGGTAGAACCGACATTTAATCAACTTGAAGAACGATGGTATTCCGAAACATATACAGGGAAAATATTTCAGGAAGGAACAGCTGTGATTTTATCTGAGAAGGGAGAACGGGTCAGATCAAAATCAGAAAAAATTCTTGCAGATTATTTTTATAGAAACAATATTTTATATAAATACGAAAAGCCTTTGAGCTTGGATGGATACGGAATAGTTTACCCCGATTTTACATTCTTGTCGAAAAGGCTTGGAACAGAAATTTATTGGGAGCATGAAGGAATGATAGACAGACAGGAATACGCAAGAGCAGCAGTAAAAAAACTCAACTGCTATCAGATGAACGGAATAATGCCGGGAGAACGTTTGATTCTTACATTTGAGACAGAACAGGATGTATTGAATACAAAGATTATCAAGAAATTGGTTGATAAATATTTAAAATGAGAAAGACTTGAAGTTACCAAAAGTTAATTAAAAAATTCGAAACGTTCGAGGTTCCGACTAAAGCAGGATTGTGGGTATTCGCCATAGGGGGGTACCGCTTGCGGTGGATTCCTTATGACATAAGTGAGAAGCACGAAACAATCCGTGAATCACCTTTTGACACTCAAATCATAATATGCAGACACTATATAAAGACTATAAAACCGGAAATCCGTATGGGATTCCCGGCTTTTGACACTCAAATCGTAATATGCAGACACTATATAAAGACTATAAAGCCGGAAATCCGTATGGGATTCCCGGCTTTTGACACTATCTTTATTTGGTCTTAACCTTCAGCTGCTTTGACCAGTCGGAGTAAGAAGTTGACTGACCGGTTTTAGCATATGAACGTATACGCACGTAATATACTTTTCGTTTTTCAAGCTTGGCTATTTTCTTCTTGGCTTTGTTGCTGCCTTTGACATTTACTGTTTTGGTGTTATCCGCAAATCCCTTATCGGTGCTGTACTCGATCTGGTAGCCGGTTACGCCTTCGGTCTGCGGAGTCCATTTCAATGTGAATGATTTCTTTCCGGCTGATATCTTTTTGGTACTTACCTTGGAGAGCACGGTTTCTGTTTTTGCATCTGTGTCATCTGCATCGTCGGTATTGTCGTTTTTGTCCTCAACGTTTCCGGAATCGACATTGCCGGTATTGTCTTCCCCGGATTTGTCCGGAACCTCACCTTCTATATCCAGCAGAAACTCTGTGCCGCCGTAATACGGGCTGATGGCCTGCATCTTGCAGACATATCCGCCGGGGGTAGTGGGCATTCCGCTAAGCTTTTCCGTTCCCTCGAGGACTGCCTCTCGTGAAGTCTCAAAACTGTCAAGGTCGAGGTCCGCTCTCTTATAGTAGACGATCTTGTATTCTTTTCCTTCGGTAAGCTTTGTGCCGTCGCTTGCTGTGACTGTGGGAGCTTTGAGCTTGTCGATATCTATGAAAAAGCGGTCACACATTCTCCATCCGTCTTTTCTGGCACCGTCAAATGCAGTCTCTGCACATATCCATTCAAGACAGTATTTATCCATGATATGGAAAGTGGCTTCGATCTCTCCTGAGTATTCGCTGCCTTCGTTAGCGGTGGCTTTTGCGATAAACTCGCAGAAACCATCCGAACCTCCGGAATGGGTGACGATCTTGTACGGAGAAGTCACTTCCTCACGTACATCTTTTTCGGCGGCATCATCCCACCAGGTGGCGAATACCTGCACGGTGTATTCAGCGGCAGGAACTTCGTTCCCCGATTTGTCTGTGACGGTGATCTTCAGGTCTTTGATGCTCGCTTTTTTTCCGTCGACGGAATAAAAATGAGACCAGTCATACGTGCTGTCTCCGTCAAATACGATCCTGTCAAGTTCACCGCCTGCAGCCTTCACGATGGTCTGACCTGTAAGCCTTACCGTTGTAAAGCAGACCGCAAACATGACTGCCAACATTACTGCTCTTTTCAATGTCCTCATAGATAAACCTCCTTGTGAATATGTAATGACACGATTCGAAAACGAATATTTTTTGTTTCACAATTCCTTGCCGGTACGGCATCATGAACTCGTGCCTCGTGCATGATATGTGCTGCCTTATCGGTAGGAACCATTACAGATCATGACTTCGTAATGATGGTTCCTGCCTTTGATGAATCACGATGATGATTCAGGCGACATATCTGAAACAGATATTTCAAGCATAGCAGAAAAGGCATAAAAAAAGGTGGTCTGACAGACCACCTTAGTACAATGTATTATCCATATGTTACATTTCTTCTTTAAGGGATTCAAACACCCTGTCCGTATTTGCCAGAATTATGGCCATGTCACCTAATGTGATATCTCCCGGTCTTGTGACTGCATCGGTAATACCGTGTTTTTCGGCGAATACCACAGCAACTCTCACGCCGGGGTAGTAGCCGTTATCATCTTTAAGCGCTGACCAGTCGGCTACAATACCGGGATCATGTACCTTGACCGCGGCATAGATCACAACATCTCTGTCCAGCGTCTGGTTTTCGTCCCAACCCCATGGGAGAAAATATGCATTGTTTTCCTGGGGCATTTCCGTATTGATCCCGTAAACATAGTCCCGGTCAAGTCCGTAGATATCGATCATCGCCTTTCGCAGGTCACCAACCCGGGCGATTTCGGTATCATCGTCGAACATACCGGTGCCGTATTTGTCTTTCATATAAGAGACGGCATCTTTAATCCTCTCATCATCTGTCAGATATGCAGGGATGACATCATCCGAAAAGGGGTTATATGTGACATATTTATATATCCTGTAGCCTGTAATGCCTGTCAATCCCAGTATAGCAGCAATACATACGGATATCGCGATCATTCGCATGAACTGCGATCGCGGATTGGCAGAACTTAAAGCTTTTCTGACCTGGTCAACACTCGAAAAGCGCTCCTGTGGAGAAAACCCTGTGCATTTTCTGATGATCTTAGCAAGGGGTCTGTATATCTTGACTGTACTGCGCTCTTTTGTGCTGCCTGTGAGAAGCCATCTGAGCAGAACTCCCAGAGAATAAATATCCGTGCGTTCGTCAGTCTGTGAAAAGCCGTATTGTTCAGGCGGAGCATAAGCGCGGGTCCCGAAGAAAACAGTGTCCGTATCCTGGCCGCTGTTATACACCCGGGCAATATCGAAGTCGATGAGCGAAACGCTTCCGTCCGGTTTTATTATGATATTCTGTGGCTTGATGTCACGGTGAATGACCGGAGTTTCTCTGTGATGGAGATATGACAGTATATCACAGAGTTGCATGCATATATCTACTATATCCTGCCGGGAAAGATCATTCTCAGCCGCATATCTGTCGAGAGGCTTGCCCTCCACGTATTCGCGTATGATGATCTTCATGAAGTCATTTTCGTAACTGCAGATGTATTGAGGCAGTCCTTTGTGCGAAAGACCGGTCAGGATATCGTTGCCTGTGGAACTTTTCCACAGAGACCGGTCAAAGCATTTTGCTATGCGCTCAATGCCTGCTTTATCTCTCACCAGAAAGGTCAAAATCCCGTTTTTATCCGAAAGGCATTCCATGATAACATACTCGGAAGAAAACGCTTCGGGGTATACGTTTTCGTTATATGTTGCCATGATCGCCTCAAGCGTATCATTCTTTTCCATTTCTTATTTCACCTAGAGCGGGCAGATCATTGTCAAAAAGCAACTCCTGTGTCTCCATAAAACTCCTGTGATGATAAAGGCAAAACGCGATCACCGCATCTCTTTTGACCCGGGGATGAAGCGCAGATGCCCGTGCAACCTTGAGCAACTGCTGTGTTCCGTCCGCATCGAGCTCAAGTCCGAAGGCGAGCTGCAGCACGGTATCACGGGAAGGGTTGCGCTCACCCCTGAATAACCTGTGCCCATAGGAAGATTCAATATTCCCGCGTTTGATAACTGCCTCCTCCTTTTCACCTTTTACGGAACATAGTGTTTTTATATAATCGGAAAACACCGGCAGGCGGTCATCCCCCGTATTGTCCAGATATTCGTCTATTGAAGCGGATTTAAACAGTTTCCCCCATAATTCCTGTGTCGAGTTTTGAGACCATGGGGATACGTTCTCTGCGGATCCGGTCTGCTGTTCTGTGTTTTTTTCCATAACCGTTTCTCCTCGTTTCATCATTCAAAGATCATATTGCGGAAGATGGGGTGAATAGTGTTGGATACCATGTATTCAGAAAAATCTTCGCAAATAAATACTACTGCTTATCCGAAAATATCGCGAAATGCAGTGATATTTTTGCCGTTTTCACTCCCGTAGATCGCAAAACAGATCTCATCAAAAAATAAACCGAGTTTTTCGTCAATGATCGCTTCTCTGAAATATTCTGCCACCTGTGACGGCTTGTTTCCGAAGGCACCGCAGCCCCATGCACCAAGAACAAGGGTGCGATATCCTCTCTCCGCTGCAGCTTTCAGGATTATCCTGATCCTGCGTCTGAACGTTTCGCTGATAGTTTCTCCTGAGGCGAGAATTGCCGCGCCAAAGCGATTGGGAGCCGGTGCGGTAATTACTGCTGTCTTAAACGGCTGCTCCAAAAGATTAAGTTTTTCATCCCTGAAAACAAGAACATCCGGGGAGACCAGCATATAGTCCGATTCAACACTGCTCACATGGGTATTGTTGAATTTGTACATTTCCGAGGCTGCTTTTGAGGTGATCGAAGCATACAGAGTGCTGCATCTGCATAGCGCTTCCTCCTGGGCTGTCGCCCCGAGACGGAATCCACCCCCAGGATTGTGTGCATTTGCAAAATTCATCACCAGTGTTTTATCATGATCGCGTGCCGCAGCAAAGGAATCGCTGTTTTTGATCACGATGCGGCACATCCCGGCATTTTCAGGAATTGGAAACGCTTTGTTGAGGAGTGTCTCGCCCAGCTGAGGAGTGATCACCTCGACTTCTGCGTAGTTCCCCTCCGGAAAAGAAATAGTATGCTCATTCACCTCATACTTTGCTTTTTCGTATATTTGGATCGTTTCATTTGCTATAGATATCAGATTCATTGTTTTTCTCCTCTATCCAAAGATCATATCGCGGAGAGTGGGGTGTATAGTGCCGTAAGCCAGACCGCAGTTTCTCACATGCTGGATATATACAAAGCTCGTGCGGCTGGCGGTATCCATCTGTATGCAGCTGCCTGCGGCTCCGTCCCAGCCGAATATACCGGCGGGTGCGGATGATCCGATCTCCTCAGGATGCATGAGGACCTGCATTCCGCAACCGTAACCATAACCGTTTCGTCCCATGGTCCCGGCTATTTCTTTTAATGAAGCTTCGCAGAGCAGATTCTTTTTTATGAGCTCCACGGTTTCTGCTTTGAGAATATGAATGCCTTCTGCACTCTCTCCGCCACAGGCGAGAGTATCGGCAAGTTTTGCGTAATCTTCGGTGCAGCTCACCAGCCCCGCGCCGCCGCTTTCATATTTTTCGGAGAGCTGGTATTCACAGCTTTGATCCATGGGAACGATACCCTCTTCATTGGCAATGTATTGTTGCGCAAGCCGTTCAAGTCCTTCGTTATCCGGCTTCGCAAAAAACGTATCCTTCATGCCAAGCGGCTCCCAGAGGTTTTTCTTTAAGTATTCTCCGAAGCTTAAGCCGGATACCGTCTCCACGATGGCTGCAACCACATCATGGCTTAAACTGTAACAGAAATGCGTGCCGGGCTCGAACAGCAGAGGCGACTCTGTAAAGGAATCCACGATATCCCCGGTGTCGGCCGCATCGCCTTTTTCCTTAAGTACCCGCAAGATGCCCGGACGTCTCAGATCGTAATCGAGTCCGGACTGCATCGATAGCAGATGCCACACCCTAAGCGGCGTTTTTGCGGGCTCCGTTCCGGAGTCGGTTGATACCATGAGCTTCGCATATGCAGGCAGATAAGAACCGACCTCGTCCTCGAATCCGATCTTGCCCTGCTCGATCAGCTGCATTACCGCTGTCATAGTCTGCACTTTTGTCATGGAATACATAAGGTAGCGCTGATCGGCCTTAACTGTATTTTTCTTTTCGATATCAACTGTTCCGTTCATATGACGGTATATCTGCCGGTGATCTTTGTATATGATGCAGTCAACAGATGGAATACCCTCTTCCAAAAGTGAATCAAGATATTTGGTTATTTTTTTCTCATTTATTGTACTCATGTCACTATCCCCCTATAAAAAACCTCAAGGGTCGAAAACCGGACATCACAGTAAGGATTATTGACCCTAGAATCATATTATAAAAAAAATCCGGTCATTTGTTAACATTTTTTTGTGTTGCGGTTTTTGGAGACGGATGGTAATATGTGAGCGGATCTTGCTTGGGAGAAGTTGCGGCGAAGCAACTGATATTGCAGGAGAGAAAAACACTATGAAAAATTCAAGCCGTTTTTTTGCGAACAAAGAATGCGAGTATTATCCGTGCCATAAGATGGACGGAGAGCTGAATTGTCTTTTTTGCTATTGCCCGCTGTACTGCCTCGACTGCCCGGGACAGTACACCATGATAGACAGGGGTGACCATGCTGTCAAAAGCTGCATGGATTGCACATTCCCTCATGAAGCGGACAATTATGACCTGATAATGGAGCTGTTACGACGGGCTTCCCGCTGACGCATCAATGGAAATACCCAGTATTTTTGCGGCATTTTCTCCCAGTATGAGAGATAACTCATCCGGACTCAGTCCGGATTTTTTTATGACCTTCAAAGAGTCACCCTGGTCGCTCCATGGACTGTCGGTTCCGAAGAGCACGCGGTGTGCGCCGATCTTTTTCACGATGCGCACGAACTGCTCATTATCTAAAAATATAGTGTTGCCGCCGATGCCGGAATCATCCTCGGGACGCAGGCAAAAGGCGGTGTCCAGATATATGTTCTCTCTGGTGAAATCGTCCTCCAGCAGGGTGTTCTCCACCTCATCCCAGCATCCCCAGCCTCCCATGTGGGCCAGTATAAGGTGCTTCGGGCGGATTTTTTTCATTACATTGGAGACATGTTCCGGGCTTACCAGATCGAGACCGGGAAATCCGATGTCGTACCCGCCGTGCGCCACGGTGAACATGTCAAGACTCTCGGCGCAGGCTATGATGTTCATGAATCGCTCGTCATCGATAAAAGTACGCTGATACACAGGGTGTATCTTGATTCCGATGATCCCGCTCTCCCTGAGGCCTTTTAATATGTAGGAATAGTCCTCATTGTCCGGGTGGATAGTCCCCAGAGATATGAGGTGTGTTGAGGATGAGAGACGGTTTTGCCATACTGCACGCTCGTTAATGCTGTTGGTCTGCGACGGCTTTGTGGCTATGGGTAACACTACAGAGTAGTTGAGACCGTTGTCTGCGGTGGCCTGTGTCAGAGCCTTGGAGGTACCGTTGGTGTGCGGTCTTGTGTCCGCTGTTGCCGCGAGCTTTGAGATGGCTGAGGCGGCTATCTTATCGGGGAATGTATGTGTATGGAAATCTATCAACATGGAAGCTCCGTTTCTGTTACTGATTCACAGTTGTATTAAGGTGTATTCCGGCACGATCACAGGCAGTATCATAAACTATTTTCACTCAAATGTTAAGAAAAAAATTGTATTTTACCCCCTTGATTTTTTGGGGATTATCCGTATAGTAACTATACATCCCAAATTTTTGGGGTGGATTTTGAGTGAGTTTTTCAATATCATAGGATATGCAGCCCACGTATTGTGTGATATTGACAGTTAACAGGAGTAAGAGTTATAGCAGGAGATTTGGTTATGTACGAGACAAAAAAGTATTCTACAAAAGAGAAACTGCGGTTTTTGTGGACTAACATGGGAGGCCAGAAGGCGCTGTATATCGCGGCCATGGTGGGCACCGTCATGTACTGTGTACTGCAGCTGGTGGTTCCGTATTTTTCCGGAGAGATCGTGGACAGATTCCTGACAGGCGAGAATGCCATGGAGAACCTGGCACTTCACAAGGATGAGTTTTATCGTCTGGTGGCGGGGATGGTGATCTTCACCCTGATACGTACGGTGTTGGTCTACATTGACTGCCAGAGCTATGAACACGTGAGCCAGGGTGTTCTGTTCAATGTCAGAAATTATCTGTACAGGAAGATCGAGCATCAGGACATGAAGTTCTACAGTGCCTTTAGGACCGGTGATCTCATGACCAGGATGACGGGAGATCTGGATGCGGCAAGACATATGCTGGCATGGGTTGTCCGCGTCGTGGTGGAGAGTGCCGCGCTGTACGGCTCTACCATGATATTCTTTATGGCTATGAACATGAAGATGGCTCTGTGCATCTTAGCGGTGTCTCCGGTGATCTTCGTGATCATCATCAGCTTTAAGAAAAACATAGCGCCGCTCCATGCTAAGCTGAGAGAAAAGCTCTCCGGTATGAACACGGACGCTCAGGAGAATATCTCCGGAAACCGTGTGGTCAAGGCGTTTGCCAGAGAAGATTACGAGATAGACAAGTTTGACCGCGCCAACCGTGATTACAGGGATACCAACGTTGAGGTCGCAGGGATGTGGATCAAATACTATCCTTATATAGAGTCTGCAGCGAACCTGATGTCGGTACTGCTGATACTCTGCGGCGGTCTTTTCATGATAAACGGCGACATGACCATGGGCGAATATGTTGCCTTTTCCGGCCTGATCTGGGCGGTGGCAGGTCCCATGCGCCAGATGGGCAACATCATGAATGAGTTCGAGCGCTTTCTGGCAGCGGTTCAGAAGGTGATGGAGATCTACTACAGCGAACCCGACATCAAGGATGCGCCGGATGCGGTGGATAAACCCGGGCGTTTCGAGGGACGGATCGAGTTTAAGAACGTGTCATTCCAGTACGCCGACGGCAATATGCCTGTATTGAAAAACATATCCTTTACGGCGGAGCCCGGTGAGACCGTCGCCATCATGGGTGAGACGGGCTGCGGAAAATCTTCGCTGATCCATATGATCCCAAGGTTCTATGAGCAGAACGAGGGCGAGATCTTGATCGACGGCATCGACATCAGAAAGCTGAAGCTCTCACAGCTTCGCAAAAACATAGGTCTCGCAACCCAGGACGTGCTGCTGTATTCCGACAGCATCGAGGGTAATATAGCTTACGGCGATCCCCATATCAAGAAAGAGCAGGTCGTTAAATTCTCCAGATATTCTGCGGCAGATGAGTTCATCGCCAAGATGCCTGAAGGCTACGATACCATCGTGGGTGAGCGCGGCGTCGGACTCTCCGGCGGACAGAAACAGCGTATCTCTCTGGCGAGGGCTCTGGCAGTTGAACCATCCATACTGATACTGGACGACACCACATCAGCTGTGGATATGGAGACTGAGAAGCATATTCAGGAGAGCCTCAGAAACCTTGATTTCAAGTGTACCAAGCTCATCATAGCCCAGAGGATCTCCACTACCCGCACGGCAGACAAGATCCTGGTGATCAAGGACGGACGCATCACGGAGCAGGGTTCTCATGATGAGCTCATCGCCAAGGGTGGATATTACGCCGATCTGGTCAAACTTCAAATGGGCGCATGAGGGAGGAACCATCATGACGAAGTCATTATTTGTAATAAGAGAGGATTAAGTTATGGCAAGAAACACATATAAACAGGATGAAAATCTGGAGCAGGAATTTGACTTCAGGCATCTTTTGAGAGCGTGGGTATATATCAAAAAATACTCAGGGAAGATGGCACTGGCCCTTATTTTGTCAGCATTTGCAGGCGTGACGGGACTGATATCGCCCATCATAGTGCAGCATGCGCTGGATGAAGCTATTCCGGCTGCGGATAAAAGATATCTGCTGGAACTTTCGCTGATAATGGTGGGCGTGTTCGCCATCAGCACCGTTTTCTCTACGGTGAGATCCGGCATCATGGTGAAGGTCAGCCAGAACATCATATACGACATCAGAAAAGACCTCTTCGAGAAACTGCAGAAGCTGCCTTTTTCATACTATGATGACAGACCTCACGGCAAGATACTGATCCGCGTGGTAAACTACGTAAACTCAGTTTCCGACATGCTGTCGAACGGATTGATAAACGTTATACTGGAGATCTTCAACCTGGTATTCATCGTGATCTTCATGTTCATGGTGGACGTGCAGTTAGCGACAGTCGTAATGTGCGGCGTCCCCGTACTGGCTGTTTTCATGTTCTGGGTAAAGAATAAGCAGCGCAAGGCATGGCAGGCGGTTTCGAATAAAAACTCAAACCTGAATGCTTATCTCCAGGAAAACATAGTGGGCGTGCGTATCACCCAGATCTTCGCCAGAGAGGAAGAGAATTCCGAGATATTCAGGGATCTCTCGGATGACTGCAGAAAGACCTGGATCTCCGCCACGGGTTACAGCAACGTGGTATGGCCTGGTATCGACAGTATTGCGGTATGTATCAGGGCAGCAATTTTCGTCTTCGGTATACTGCTGTTCGGAGCAGGTGAGAAGACGGTGGGTACCGTGGTGGCAATATCGGGCTACGCCTCAAGATTCTGGCAGCCGCTTATGAACCTGGGCAATATCTTCAACACCTTCATCAATAATATTGCTTATCTTGAGAGAATATTCGAAACTCTCGATGAGCCGGTGGAGATCGAGGACGCGGAGGATGCGACAGAGCTTCCGCCTGTGAAGGGCACAGTGGAGTTTCAGGATGTATGCTTTTCGTATGAGCCTGAAAAGCCTGTGCTGACCAATGTTTCATTCAAGATAACACCGGGAGAGAGCGTTGCGCTGGTAGGTCCCACGGGAGCAGGCAAGAGCACCATCGTGAGCCTGATATCCAGATTCTACGATGTCAACAGCGGCCGCGTTCTGATCGACGGCTGTGATGTTTCGAAGGTAACACTTCATTCACTGCGCTCGCAGATGGGCATAATGCTGCAGGACAGCTTTATCTTTTCCGGTACTATAGCAGATAACATCAGATACGGTAAAACAGACGCCACGGAAGAACAGATAAGGGATGCGGCGAAGGTCGTGTGTGCCGATGACTTTATCATGAAAGAGGAGAACGGCTATGACAGCGAGGTAAGGGAGCGCGGATCCCTCTTAAGCCAGGGACAGAAGCAGCTCATCTCGTTTGCCAGAACCCTGATCTCCGATCCGGCGATACTGGTGCTGGACGAGGCCACCGCCTCCATAGACGTGCAGACCGAGCACGCCCTGCAGACCGGTCTCGACAACATGATGAAGGGACGTACCACATTCATCATAGCGCACCGTCTCTCCACCATCAAAAACTGCGACCGCATCATGTACATAGACAAGGGCGGCATCACCGAGCAGGGTACCCACGACGAGCTTATGGCAAAGCGCGGCGACTACTACAGGCTCTACACAGCCCAGCTTCAGGAAGTAAGCTGAGATTCCTGTAAATGCTCCCCTTCCGGGGAGCTGTCAGCCAACAAAGGTCAAAATGGATGATCTGTTCAGGGTTCTCAGAAGATGGATCGTTAAATCCGAAGTCGGTATTGTACTAATGATCGATGAAGTCGACAGCGCAACGAACAATCAGGTTTTTCTGGATTTTCTGGCTCAGCTCAG
>JAILBP010000117.1:0-3385 GCA_024680835.1 Lachnospiraceae bacterium
CTTTATGACCGGCACCAGCACCAGCGAGCCGATAAGGCTTCTGATGCAGTTAAAAGAGAATGGTCCCACCGCATCTCCGCCGGAATACTGTGCCACAAAGGCAAAGCCCCAGATCGCTGCCGTCAAGAGCAGCAGGAAAGAGTATTTTGCAGTCTTGGACATTACGCCTCCAATACCGCATTCAGGAAGTTTTTGGTCCTGTCTGTCTTCGGATTGGTAAATATTTCTTCGGGAGTGCCCTCCTCGGCTATGATACCGTCAGCCATGAGCAAAACTCTGTCTGCAACTTCCCTCGCAAAGCCCATCTCATGTGTCACACACAACATGGTCATGCCGCTTTCCGCAAGCTCCTTCATAACCTTCAAAACATCGCCCACAAGCTCCGGATCCAGCGCAGATGTGGGCTCATCAAACAGCATGATCTCCGGGTTCATAGCCAAAGCTCTTGCTATGGCAACCCTCTGCTGCTGACCTCCGGACAGACGGCTGGGATATTCGTCGGCTTTCTCTGAAAGTCCGACACGTGCCAGGAGCTCTCTGGCTCTCTCCTCTACCACGTCTTTCTTCTCTTTTTTGACCACTATGGGTGCCTCACAAACATTCTGCAGCACCGTCTTGTGCGGGAAAAGATTAAACCTCTGGAACACCATGCCCATCTCCAGCAGAAGCTCCTGCTGTTTTTCACGTGGAAGCTTATCAACGGTGTGATCGTTCTCACGATGCAGGAAAAGCTCATCCCGTATGAAGATCTTACCGCTGGTAATCTTTTCCAGCTGGTTCAGAGAGCGCAGAAAAGTGGATTTTCCCGCTCCGCTGGGTCCTATGATACAGATAACCTCTCCCTTTTTAACCGAGAGATTGATATCCTTGAGTACTTCCAGAGAGCCAAAGCTTTTGCTCACATGCTCGGTTTTGAGTATATATTCATATTGATCGCTCATGCCGGCCTCCTATTCGTATACCGAAAACTTCTTTTCGATCTTGTCAAAGATAAACCCGAACAGCGCCGTGATCAGAAGATAGATCACAAGAGCCGGGATAAAGACAAGATAAGAACCTTCCGAAGTCATGATGTTCTTGGAGATGGTAGTAATGTCCATCAGCGAAATTGCGAACACCAGGGAAGCATCTTTTAATACCATGATAAACTCATTGCTCACATTGGGGATCATGCGGCGTATAGACTGAGGTATTATGATCCTGGTCATGGTCTGGGCGTAGTTCATGCCCAGCGCCTTTGATGCCTCAAACTGTCCTTTATCGATGGACTGGATGGCGCTTCGCACAATCTCTGCACAATAAGCGCCGGAGTTGAGACCGAAAGCGATGAGTGCCGCCATAAATGCGCCTTTGTACACCGCCTCCGTATCAGCCGCATTGAAAAAATCTCTCCATGCAAACCCGAAAATACCGGGCACCGTAAAATACACCACAAAGATCTGGATCAAAAGCGGTGTGCCCCTGAAGAAAAATATGTATGCGCCTGAAAGCTTCGACAGGATCTTCTTCTTGCTGATCTTTCCGAGAGCCAGTATGGTACCCAGCAGAACGCCGAATATGACTGTCAATGTGGTGAGCAGTATGGTCAGCTTTGCGCCGTGCATGAGGTTTTCACCTATACCCAGCATGCGGTAGCTGTAATTGACCATCTGGCCCACAACCTTCATTGCACCTTCATCCGCAGGATAAACCTTTCCCAGGAAACCCACATACCTCTCACTCATCACATTTGCTCCCGATGTCGACAGGGAAACATAATTGATGATGAGCATGCTGTTGTATGTGATGGTCACCCTTTTACGGCTGCTGGACTTGTCAGCATCGATCATCTTCTGCATCTCGGGTGACGTCATGGAAAGAAGTGTGTCCTTTCCGGGCTTTAACGCTGCCAGTATGATGCAGACTACTACTATGACTGCCACCACTATGATCTGTTTTGAATATTTCTTTAGATCCGCTATTTTCATTTTTTAAGTCCTTAAAATCCTTAAATCTTATTCTGCTGCAGTTGCACCGAACCAATAATCGTATGTCTCTTTGATGAATCCTTCTGCCTCAAGTTCGGCAAGAGCCTGGTTGATAGCTTTCTGAAGCTCTGTGTTATCCGGTGCCATAGCAATACCAAACTGTTCCGGCTCACTCTCGTCCTTATATACGATCTTAAATGCGTCAGAGCTGTTGATATATCCGTCAGCCACGGTACTGTCTACTACTACGGCATCAACCTCGCCGTTCTGAAGCTGTGTAAAGCAGCTTGTAACCTTCTCATTGGCAACGATCTGAACATCGATGGTGCCTGTTGATTTGTAATCACTCATCAGGATATCCGATGTGGTCTCCTTCTGAAGAGCGATAGACAATCCGTCAAGGTCATTGAAAGACTCTACTTTACGGTCATCATCTGCCAGCAGCACAACTGCCTGATAGTTGTTGATGTACGGTGTAGAGAAGATCATGGTCTCCTGACGCTCCGGAGTGATGGTAACAGCAGAGCATGTAACATCATAATTTACACCGATGCCGGCGAAAATGCCGTCCCATGCAGTATTTATAATGTTTGCTTTCAGACCAAGCTTTTCTGCTACAGCAGTGATAATGTCAATATCGTAACCGATAGGTGTTGTACCGTCCTCGGCAAAATCCTCAAACGGCGGATAACCAACCTCACAGCCTACACTGAGCACACCGTCGCTCATAAGCTTTGCGCCGGAAACATCGATAGTGGATGCAGCCGGTTTGTCCTCACCTGAAGACTGGCCTGCAGACTGTCCTCCCGCATTGCCTGCTCCGCATGCAGAAAGGCCAAGTACCATCATGGCAGCACATAATGCCGCAACTATTCTCTTTTTCATCTCATCTTCCTCCTTAGAACAACGATATAAAAATGTAAAGCAAACAAACAAAGGAGTCAAACAAATCGTTTGCTCCTTTGCAAAGTCAAATGGTAATGTATCAGAATAATAACTGTTTGTCAAGTTAGCACGCTAAATTGATATAGGATTAAACATCACTTTACTATCACCTGATATGAAAATGCTTTTCCCACCATGTCTTCTCCACCTTCAAAGAAGAGATCATAATGACCCGGAGACAACTTGATATTCTCGGATACGACCAGCATATTCTTGGCGCTTCTCGACAATACCTCCTCCCCGTTCTCATCCTGTATGGTAAAGCTGATCTCAGCGCCGGTTGCAACCGATGATACCACTACCATATAGGTTCTTTCTTCTTCTACCTCTATACCGGCCTCTGCAAGATTTTTGGCCGAGAGAGTATCCTCCGTAACGGTAAATGTATAATTCCAGTTGAGCAAGGATCCGTTCATCATGGAGCCCGCAGCCGAAAACAGTGATATACCGATACCGCCGATCAGCATCGCTCC
>JAILBP010000127.1:0-19745 GCA_024680835.1 Lachnospiraceae bacterium
TAGACCTTTATCTCCGGAGATTCCATGTCAAATCCGACGTGAAAAAACGTATTTTTCTGTTTTTTTACACTGATATTCAGAACATCGAAATCAACCTTAACCTCATGAGGCTGGTCTGCATATTCTCTGCAAACAACACGGCACTTGCCGTCGGCAGACTTCTCAAATACCACATTTGCCGTATCCACATTTATGTTGATGTCAGTAAAATCTTCCTCCACATCATAGCTTTTGGTAACCATCTCCCTAGTGTTCATGTTTCTGAAATCATAGCCATTTGACACAAAAGCTATAACACACATTATAACACCTACTAATATAAGCGCTGCTGCTGTTATGAGCAGAATATTACGAGTCTTCATTTTTTTGTTTCCTCCTTTTGGGTCTGCAATTTTCATGATCTGTCCTTGTCTTTCCTGACAAATAAAGATTTGATCCACAGGACCAGCTTCTCGGACAGCCACACTATTCCTTTTGAGATCAGGACGTTCAGATAGAACATCAATATCGTAAGTCCGGCTAACAGGAACGCACCTCCCAGCAGGAATACGCCCGGCATTACATTTCCGGTACACATAAAATAGATCGAACACGGCACCGCTATGACAGCTCCCAGAGCAAATGCTATGTTTATCGCATATACACTGATCAGGATGCACCAGATAGTAATATAAAGCGAGAACAGCACCGATGCAAAAGCTATCAGCAGCGGGATCCACAACGGCGCTCCCACGATCAAAAGAACTATCTCCCACGCCCGGAGATTTCTCTCGGGTTTCACCCTTCCCGCAACAAGTTTTGTGAGAGGAGTTTCTGTCATGATCTGCTCAGCTATCCTGTCCACGGAACCCACGGCCTCCACCGCTTCCTCCTCGGTCATCCCCTCCTCCATACGGTCGTCGATCATCTCCTCGTAAAACGCCAGACGCTCGTCCACCTCACTGCGGGAGAGATAGGAAAGCTTACTCCTGAGTGTTCTTAAAAATGTCTCCTTATTCATTTTCGCCCTCCTCTCTGGTTATGTACCGGTAAATGGAAAGAATCTCCTTGAAATCTTCCCTGAATTCATCAATTCGGGACAGCCCCTTTTGTGTGATATGATAGTATTTTCTGAGTCTTCCGTTGAGCTCTACGCTCTTCACGGTCAACATATCCGACATTTCAAGTTTTTTCAGTATAGTATACAACGTTGACTCCGACAATTCCACGTATGGCTTCAGATCTTTGATGATCTTGTAACCGTAAGAATCCTCATTCTTGATCGCTGCTAACACGCACGCATCTAAGAGACCGCGTTTAAGCTGTATGTCCATGCTCTACCTCCTTTCATAATATACCTCCTTTCGTATTATACCACTTATAGCGCTATACATCCGTTGATGGTATGTATCGTATCACGAGGTATATCATTTGTCAAGGTATAAAATAATTTTTTTTTAATCTGTATTTGGCTCTTAGTCACACAAAAAATCCTGCAGCCGGAAAACTCTCTGTTTTCTGTCTGCAGGACATTTAACCTGTCAATATATCTTGCCTATCTCACCCGTTATCCCGTACTTTTGACGGAACTCCTCAAGGTCTGCGGCATTTCTCACAAACATGTCTTCTTCAAAGGCCTTGGTGTGAATATCCTGAAATCCCGCCACTTGCTCACCGTTGCAGATACTGCATTTCAGAACAGGTCTTTTGTTTTCCCTATCATAGGAAAGGGGTTGCGGTTTCTTTTTATGGAAAAACATAGGCTGCCTCCGTGGGTCATGAACCCAACATCGGATACATATAATCATCCCTTAAGCTGATGCCGTAGCCCTCAGCCGCGGCCCATCCGCCGCCATAGGGATTTTCCTGTATTCCGAGCCACTCCACATAGGGAGATGTTCCGCGTTTTACATATTCAAAGCGGGGATCCACACATTCGCCGTTCAGCTCTTCAACCGTGGAATATGCTTTCAGATGCTGAACCTGTGCTCGTATTCCCTTTCTGACGCTCTCAAATGTCTCTCCGGCTGCACCTCCGCCAACGGCACCAATACCTGCAAAATTGCACTGCTCCGGACTCACATCGCCTCCGAACTGAAGATATCCGGTCTCCTTACATACCTGGGCGAATACCACCTCCGCCCTGATGCCCTCGGCCTCAGCCTCCTCATAAACGATCTCACAGAAATCATCGATAGTCGGAGCCCCGAAAAGATCGTATGTTTCAGCCGGGTATGTACGTCCGCTGTTCTCATAGAAGCGTACCATCTGGTCGATGGATGTATTGGAATCACCTGCGATCATATAACCCATGGTGACTTCCTTGGTATTGCTGGCCTCTGACAGGGCAACGGTTCCATCGGAAAGATTGTAGAACGTCTTGATCCTGTAATACAGAGTCTCACCTGCGGAAGCAGATCCGGAGTCTGTATACGTCATGACTGTCGCGTCCTCCGATGCAGGCACTGTAGCCACCACCTTATAACCCTTATTCTCGGATACGGACCGTAAGATCCTGTAACCGCTCGCTCCCTGTACCGTCTCCCATTTCAGTTTAACTCCCACAGCGCCGGAGGTCGATACCTTTGCATTTCTGAGCAATGGTGACTCTGCGCTGCTGATGATCTGAGTCTCCGTATAATCTCCGGAACCGGTCACCGGCTGATCACCGGCTTCATTCTGCATTGCCCTCATGGTGTAATAATATGTGCCACCGGTCTCAACATTTCTGTCGATATAATACTGTTTGCCTTCGGGATCTGCCGTATATACAAGTTCCAGATCCCCCACATCCGATGTTGCGCGATATATCTCGTAACGTGAAGCACCGTCTACCGGATACCATGCCAGCTTGACGTTATTCTTGGATGTGTATCTGAGTGTTTTTATCTCAGGTGCTGAAAGACAGGTAGCGTCGTAAGCCGGAGATCTTGAACCGCTGTTGTCCTCGCCTCTCACATCAAAGCCCGCTGCTACCTTGTATCTGTATGATACACCGGGCTCTGCTCCCCTGTCCTTGTAGAAGGTCTTGTTGACATATTCATCATACAGCTCAAACTCGCCATCGTCCTGTGCACGATAGATATTGTACCACTGTGCACCCTCCACGGGAGCCCAGCTGATCTTCATGAAGCCTTCCTCACCGTTCTGCTTGATACCGGTGATGGTGGTCTTACCGAGGGTGTATCCGTATCTGGCCTTTGAATACTGGCTGTATATTTTATAACCGTCTATCTTTTTGAAAGAACATACCTTGTAGTAATACTTTTTGCCGTGGGCAGTCACTATGTCTTCCATGTATGTGTCTTTGGTAGTGCCCAGCTTTTCATAGCCTGCGTTCTTGCTCTCGGAGCGGTATACCACATAGCCTGTGGCGCCCTCTATTGCATCCCAGCTCACCGTGATCGTATCCGATTCAAAAGAAGATACCGTGATGACCGGGATAGCAGCCTCATCCACCTGGGAATCCAGATACTCCACGATACCGTCGGAATCAGCTTTTGCCAATGCCTTCAATCCGCTGTCCGATCCCAATACAGCCGCATCATCAGCATTTGACACAAAAGCATGCTCCACTATGATGCCGCAGATACCGTATTTTTTGCTGTCCCTGATGACAGAGTAATAATCAGCCTTCGACCCGTCCTTATACTCTATGGAATCCGCGGTTCTGACCTTTGTGCCTCTGTCGTACATTCCGTATGCGGTCAGTTTGTCCTGGATCGACTGTGCCAGTTCACCGCCCACCACAGACAGCTCACTCTTATAATTTGTGTTGGGATAGTAAACCTCGGATCCCATTGCGGTTGATGAAGCCGCTGAATTATTGTGGATCGAGATAAAGAAATCGGCATTCACGGAATCCGCATATACAACCCTGTCCGTAAGCCCCACAAAAGTATCGTCTGTTCTGGTCATGTATACCGTGATATTGTCGTACTGCGTGAGGAAATCGCGGAGATACAACGCAATGGAAAGGTTTACGTCTTTTTCTACGATACCGTTTCCCGATGCGCCGTTGTCATGTCCGCCGTGTCCCGGGTCGAGTACTATAACGTAATCACCCTGATGTTCGTCCAGTGCCGCCTTCGCCTCCATGGGGACAGACATGACGAGCACCACCATTGCCAGCATTAACGCAAAAAATCTTTTCATACCAAAAAACACCTTTTACTGAATATAGCCTTATTATTTTGTGATGACCGTTCCGGTCTCGCCGTTTCCTATGATAACACGGCGGATAGCCGAATCACGGATAAACTCATCGGCCGCAGCGAGCTTTGGCAGTATCGTACCCTTCTCAAAACCGCCCTCCGTCACGAGCTTCTTTAACTCTGCCGTCGATATCTTATCCAGCGCCTTTGCATGATCCGTGCCGAATCCGTCATAAACATAGTCGGTTCCGGTCAGTATCATAAGCTCCTCGGCATCAAGGCTGTCCGCCAGAACACCCGCAGACAGATCTTTTTCTATGACAGCTGAAGCACCCGTCAGCGCATGTCCCTGAGCCAGTACCGGAATTCCGCCACCGCCGCAGGCGATGACCACCGCATCTGCCGCAAGAAGCGCCCTGATAGCATCTATCTCTATGATCTTCATTGGTTTCGGTGCAGCCACGATCCTCCTGTAACCGCCTTCCACCTCCGTGACATGATTGCCCTTTCGATCCTGTATAAGAGCATCCGTCTTGTCCAAGAGCCTCCCTATCTTCTTGCTCGGCTCATAAAATGCATCATCATAGGGATCAACCTCAACCTGAGTCAGCACCGTGACAACAGTCTTCACAATGCCTCTGTCCAGCAGCTCTTCTCTCACCGCATTCTGTATATCATATCCGATATATCCCTGGCTCATGGCAGAACACACCGACATGGGCGTGTCAGTGTATTCCGGATAAAGTCTTGAGAACTCATTCATGGCTGTATGTATCATACCGATCTGGGGACCGTTGGAATGTGTGACCACCACAGCCCTGTCTTTCTCTACCTGATCCGCTATATGTTTTGCCGCAAGTTTTACTGCCTGCTTTTGCTCCGGCAATGTTGTGCCGAGAGCGGCATGACCAAGCGCCAGTACTGTTATCTTTTTCATGTTTTCCTCCCAAAGGGTCTGAAAATCGTAAACGACCGAATTGTTACTATTCACAGCCACTTTACATACATTCTACAGGCTCGCCCTGACATCGGCAATCTGCAAAGCCAAGCTGGCATATGCCTGTCTGTATGATATTGGCTGTGAATAGTAACACCGAATTCAATACACCGTCTTAAGAAACTTCTTTGAATACTTTATATATTTTTCGGAATACTCCGTCTTTTCCCAGCTGTGGGTCTGTTCCATCTTACCCGTATCCGTCATAAGATATTCCGTCAAAATATTATCACCTCTGTCCGGAACCGGATCGTCCCATGTGGCATCGAGATACTTAAGGCCATTGCTCTTGACGTAATTCCAGGCGTGTTTTTCACCATCGTCGATAATAGTTCCGGCCACACCGATGGAATATATGCCACATTTTGCAAGCAACAGATTCATAGCACCGGTGTATCCCTGACACACCGCCTTCTCCTCAACAAGACAACCATATGCCGTATACGCCGTCTTGCCGGGTTTTTCTGCAAAAACGCAGTTTTTCACAACAAAATCATGAAGTGCAGAAATCTTCTCTGCATCAGTCATCCCTGACGTTATGACGTTTTTTACGATAAGATCAGCCTTTTTATCAGTCTCTTTGATCATGGAACTTATGGTTGATCCGGAAAACTGATCCGACACATTATATCCGCAAAAAACCTTACCGGAAAGCGACTTGTACTTTGTAGCCTTTATAGAATAATTGTACTCCGGATGCTGCTTGAGCACCAAAAACATGGTGTCATAACAACCCTCGTCCCCGGTATAAAACCGCTTTGAAAAATCACACTCATACAACGCCTTAAGGCATGCCGTATACAGTTTTTTCTCGGAATTGAAAACAGACAGCTTCACGAAGTTTGCAGGATCCACCGGGATCTTGTAGGTATATTTTCCCCCGCGTGAAATAGTGGTTATCACCACCTTTTCGTAATAAATCCTGCCGTTAGATATGGACGCATCATCCAATGCATTCAATATATCTTCCTTGCTCATGGAGAAATCCGTAGTCACAACAAGTTCGGAATTCCCTTTGACCGAAATCTGCTCTGCCAGCTCTTTTTGAACAGCGCTCCCGGAACTGCACACTGTCTCGGCATGAACGATGGACACCGGGATCAGCACAAAGAAAACAGCCACACAACATAAAAGCAGAAATCTGCCCAGTCTTTTCATAAATATCACTCCATTCTGCCGTGGCAAGCCTTGTATTTCTTGCCTGAACCACACGGACAGGGATCGTTGGGGTATACTTTCTTTTCAACGCGCTTTTTCGGTGCGTTGGCTGCGGTCTCATCCCTGTTGGTAGCGAGAGGCTTGGCAACCTGCTCTCTCTCAACCTTCTGTTCAACTCTCACATGGAACAGGAGCTTAATAGTCTCCTCCGTGATGCTGACAGTCATGTTGTCAAACATATCAAAGCCCTGAAGCTTGTACTCTACCAGGGGATCTCTCTGTCCGTATGCCTGCAGACCGATACCCTGACGCAGCTGCTCCATGTCATCAATATGATTCATCCAGTGACGGTCGATGGTCTTTAACAGCAGCACGCGCTCAACTTCACGCATTGCCTCCGGCTCCGGGAACTCAGCTTCCTTCTGCTCATAGAGTTTTCCGGCAAGCTCCTTGATATCCTGTTTTACTGCCTTGGCATTTTTATATTCCCCAAGCTTTTCTGCAGTCATGGGTTCCAGCGGAATGACCGGTAACAACAGCGAATTAAACTCTGCCACATCCCAATCTTCACGCGGAACCTCATCCGAAAAGCAGGTATCCACGCATCTGTCCACGAAGTCGCTCATCATCTTGAACACCGAATCCCTCATGGACTCACCGTTCAACACTTTGAGACGCTCCTCGTATATGATCTCCCTTTGGTCGTTCATGACCTGATCGTAATCCAGAAGATTTTTTCTGATACCAAAGTTGTTGCTCTCTATCTTTTTCTGTGCGTTCTCAATGGATTTTGAGAGCATCTTGTGCTGGATCTCTTCACCCTCCGGCACCCCCAGAGAATTGAATACATTGATAAGACGCTCAGAACCAAAGAGTCTCATCAGGTTATCTTCCAGCGAGATATAAAACTTCGACTCACCCACATCGCCCTGACGACCGGCACGACCTCTGAGCTGATTGTCGATACGGCGTGACTCGTGGCGCTCAGTGCCTATAATCTTAAGACCACCTGCTGCCAGTGCCTCCTCATCAAGCTTGATATCGGTACCACGACCTGCCATGTTGGTAGCTATGGTAACGGTGCCTGCCTCACCTGCATGCGCTACGATCTCAGCCTCTTTTTCATGGAATTTCGCATTCAGCACCTGATGCGGAATACCGCGTCTGTTCAGCATCTTGCTCACCAGCTCACTGGTGTCGATGGTGATGGTACCAACCAGTACAGGCTGTTTTTTCTTATAAGAGGCCTCAACCTCATCCACAACTGCCTTGAACTTCTCTGCCTGAGTCTTGAATACAGCGTCCTCGTGATCTATACGCTGTATGGGCTTGTTGGTGGGGATCACCACAACGTCCATTCCGTAAATATCCCTGAACTCCTGCTCCTCTGTAAGAGCAGTACCGGTCATGCCGGCTTTTTTCTCAAATTTATTAAAGAAGTTCTGGAATGTAATGGTAGCCAGAGTCTTTGACTCGCGTTTTACCTTCACATGTTCCTTGGCCTCGATAGCCTGATGCAATCCGTCCGAATAACGGCGTCCCGGCATGATACGTCCCGTAAACTCATCGACGATCAAAACCTCGTCATCTTTTACAACGTAATCCTTGTCTCTCTCCATAAGATTGTGAGCGCGGAGAGCCAGTATGATATTATGCTGGATCTCGACGTTCTCAGGATCTGCAAGGTTTTCAATCTTAAAGAACTGCTCAACCTTCTTGACACCTTCTGCCGTAAGGTTTACCACCTTGTCCTTTTCATTTACTATGAAATCGCCGTCCTCCTCCAGTTCAATACCCATGATGGCATCGATCTTGGAGTACTCGCCGTCGCCCTGGCCTCTCTTCATCTGACGCGCCAGAATATCACAGGCTTCATAAAGCCTTGTGGATTTTCCCGAGCTTCCGGAAATGATAAGGGGTGTTCTGGCCTCATCTATGAGCACCGAGTCAACCTCATCCACGATAGCGTAATGAAGTCCGCGCAATACGAGCTGTTCCTTATAGATTACCATGTTGTCTCTCAGGTAATCGAAACCGAGCTCGTTGTTGGTAACATATGTTATGTCGCAGGCGTAAGCAGCCCGCCTCTCGTCATTTTCCATGCCGCCCAGCACAACACCTACGGTGAGTCCCAAAAACTTATGGATCTCTCCCATCCATTCGGCATCACGCTTGGCAAGATAGTCATTGACCGTCACTATGTGCACACCCTTGCCGTCCAGAGCGTTAAGATACGCTGCTGTTGTGGAAACCAGCGTCTTACCTTCACCGGTACGCATCTCTGCGATACGTCCCTGATGTAACACGATACCGCCTATGAGCTGAACCCTGTAATGCTCCATGCCCAATACTCTCTTTGCCGCCTCTCTCACTACAGCAAAAGCCTCCGGCAGGATATCATCCAATGTCTCACCATCTGCAAGCCTTTTCTTGAAGTAAGCCGTCTTATCCTTAAGCTCCTCATCGCTCAGTGCCTGCATCTCGGAACGCATTGCCTCGATCTTGTCCACTATCGGGTAGATCCTCTTCAACTCCCGATCCGAATGTGTTCCGAATATCTTTTCCGTGATCTTCATCTCTGTCTCCTTAAAACTTTTTTATATCTTATCCTTCAGGATTTTTCTTGTATAATCTGTTCACATATTTAAGCCAGCCTTCGGAGGGCTTCGGGATCGCCGCGCCGAAATGGTGCATGCCGTCATCCGACGGAATACGCCTCATTATGCCGCAGGTGGCCTGAATTACCGTATCCTCGTCTTCATTGAAGCTGATGAATATCGGAACGAAATCTGAATCCTCTATATCCTCCTCCGACATAAAAGAAAGTCCGGACAGCGAGACATTCACAATGGTGATATTAAGCCTCTTATCCCGGTCTTTAAGCCCCACGAACCCCGGCTGCGATACATTCACTCGCCTTGCGCCGCGTCGGTTGATGCGCGTCGAACTCTTATTGCATATCAAAACATGATATTTGGAATTACCCAGGGTCTCCCTTCTGATAGTGACACCTGTCCATGCCAGAGGCTCTACACCGTTATAAACATAGAATACCGTTATCTGGACATTCTTGGACTCAAAATTGATGACCTGTCCTCTGTACCTCAGGAGCCTGAGATAAACCTTTGTACCCCTGATGCCCGCGATATAGGCATCCATCTCATGATACATGTCCATGCGTGCGACTCTGATGGTAATATTGGATTTAGGCGGTATCTCGTAAACCCTCATAAACTCTCTCCATTCAGTAGCTCAACACCCTGGCTCCGTCGTCCGTTACCAATACCATGATCTCCCATTGTGCACTGGGAGAACCGTCCTGTGTATAGGCCGTCCACTCGTTGACTTCATCTATAAATATATCTTCGGAACCCATGTTCACCATAGGTTCGATAGTGAATATCATGCCCGGAACCAACAGCATTCCTTCCCCGGCCTTTGTGTGATAACCAACCCAGGGATCCTCATGAAACTCAAGTCCGACGCCGTGTCCGCCTATCTCTCTCACCACAGTGTATCCGTTGTCATAGCAGTGTTTTTTGACGGGAGCACACATATCCCCCAGGAAAATCCAGGGTTTTGTGGCTTCAAGCCCCTTCATGACAGCCTCTTTAGTGACATCCACCAGACGTTTTTTCTCCGGAGAAACATTCCCTATGCAGAACATTCTCGAAGAATCCGAAAAATATCCGTTCAGTATGGTAGAGCAATCCACGTTTATGATGTCTCCATCTTTAATGATAACCTTCTCATCGGGAATGCCATGGCAAACCTGATCATTTATCGAGGTACATACGCTCTTGGGATAGCCCTCGTAATTTAACGGTGCGGGAATACCGCCCATTTTCGTGGTACGCTCGTATACTATGCGGTCGATCTCCTCGGTGTTCATGCCCGCACATATCTTTTCTCCGATCTCATCCAACACAGCGATGTTGATCTTTGCACTCTCCTCAATACCCGCTATCTGGTCTTTGTTTTTGATCAGATCGTGATCCGGGACTATAGCCCCCTCGAGCCTGAAACGCTCGATCTTCTCATCAAAAGCCATGTGGCACTGTTTGTATTTTTTGCCACTCTTACACCAGCACGGATCATTTCTGCCAAGCTTCATCTGTCTGTCCCGGGTCTCAATATATCAGCGTGATCGTACCGAAACCCAACCCTTTCCATAAATATTCGTCAATCTTTATATCATGAACCTCCAGCATATCGAGATATGCCTGTCCGTCCTTGTCGTAATCCTCAATATCGGCATCTTCCATTGCCGCGTATATGACCTGATACTTTTGGGCGAGAGCCATTTCGATGGCACCGTTTTTCATGTCATCATATATACCCGCCATCATCTCTCTCTGCTCATCGCTCAAATCATCCCAAAAGTCTCCGAAGGTACTGAGAGCAAACTTCCTCTCCTCCTCTGAGAGTTCCACCTCATCAGCATTTGCCATATTCAAAAATATAATGTCGTGTATCGCCGAGTCCATTGCTTCATCGCGGGCGCGGACTCTGATAAACTCTCCGTTGGTATGGATATTCCAGTATTTCATGGGATTATCCGGATCGTACATCAGCGCATCTTCCTGCACCACAGACTCCTGATAAGCAATATACAGGCTCATATATCTGAGGGGATAATCCTCACCGTCCACAGTCAAAACCCTCTTGTCAAGATTTTCGTAAAAATCGACTGTGTTCACTCTGGCACCGCATCCTGTTATACACAAAACAGACAGGATACACAGCAGGATCCGGGACAATCTTATCCTGTGATAATATGTCACACCACCTCACCAGCCTCTCATAAGTGTTGTCGTCCAGTCATGTAGGGTTACTATATTACTCTGCGAACTGTGATGATAGACTTGTAGGTTGCGGTAACCTGCGCGATACCGGTCTTAGAGCTCTGAGCTCCTATGATGGTACCTCCGCCGGCATAGAGCGCCACATGTCCGGCATAGCATATGATATCGCCGGGCTGTGCATTGGAATAGCTGACTTCCTGTCCGCATGAGCGCATCGCAAGCGACGAATGGGGCAGTGAAATGCCGTAATGCTCATATATCTTCATGACAAATCCGGAACAGTCACATCCGTTTGTGAGGGATGTTCCGCCCCAAACATAGGGATTTCCTATAAACTGCGAGGCATATGCCACCACATCGGAGCCATTGATATTAGTGGTCTGGGCCGGGTTTTTGCCGGAGTCCACATATGTGGTCTCGGTAGTGGTACTGCCCGTTCCGGTAGACGGAGTGGTCGTAGAAGAAGAATCCGAACCGGATCCGGAGGTGTTAACACCGGTCTCCGCAAGAGCCGCTGCAGCAGCTGCACGCCTTGCAGCCTCCTCCGCCTCCCGTCTTGCTGCCGCCTCTGCCGCTAAACGGGCCGCCTCTCTCTCCCTGGCGATCCTGGCTTCCTCTGCAGCTATGATGGCATTCTGTTTTTTGATTGTCTCCTTGTATTGAGCAGCCAGATACTTGGCGCTGGCAAGCTGGGTATCGAAATCCTCCATCGTGCTGCGCTTCTGAGCCAAAAGAGTCTCCAGTTCCTCGGACTGGTGGCTTAAGTTCTCATCCAGCTCCACCATCTCGTCCTTTTCGCGCTCCAGCTCACCCTTGATATCGATGACTTCCTGCACGGTATCCTGGTAAGCTACAAGCTGCTCCCTGTCATAATCATAAACATCATTAAAATATGCAACACGGTTCAAAAGATCCGCTATGCTCTCCGACTCCAGTATGTACTGCAAGGTGCCGGTCTGGCTGTGCTCATACATATATTTGATGCGCAGCTTCATATCGGAGTATTGCTTTTCCTCGCGAGCCTGAGCATCCGCCAGATCGATAGTGGCCTGGTCGATCTGAGCCTGTTTTTCCACGATCTCGTCTTCCAGAATGTCGATATCCAGCAAAAGTCCCACCAGCTCTCCGTCAAGCTCATTTATCTGAGCCTGCAGGGCATCCTGCTCCGCCTCGATCTGTGTAATGGTGCTGTTGACATTCTCAAGATCATGGCTGGCTTCATTGATCTTCTGATTTGCCTTATCTATAGTGGTAGCGGATATGGCTGCTATATTACCCAATGTCAGTGCCGATACCAGAACTCCACCGATAATCCTGTGCATAAATACGTTATCCAATGGTCTGAATCTCATGAACAGTCCTCCTGAAATTTTCATCCTTTCGTGCATTTGCACGATAATTAATCATAGTCGTTGAGCATTATAACATATATGAGAGTATAATTGCAAGCGATTTAAGAAAACGAAAAGTTACTAGAAAAGTTACTATTCACAGCATAAAAAGACCGGGCAACATACATTGCCCGGTCTGTGTCATCCTATATACTGCATCAGCATAATTTCATGCGAATGTCTTTTGTAATGATATCCGAATATGTAAATGATAAAAGCTGCGGCGGATTCTCGTTCGCGCTGTCTACCAAAATGGTGAAAACACTCGGATATGCGTTCTGTATAACTCCGCTGTACACATCTACTCTGTTTCGTCCCCTGTCGAGCTGGATCATAACCTTGTTGCCGCACTGGTGATTTACCGAAGCTCTGAGCTTTCTGATATCAGATTCCACTCTGCAATCCTCCCTTTACCTGATCTGTATTGGCACAACACATCTTCTGTCGTGCTGAATCCAAAGACTTCGGACTTCCCCTAAAGTCCTCCGCCGGCAGTTTTATCTGCCATCAAATCTACATGGGAAATTTTATCATTATGTAGTGGTATTGTCAACAAAAATCTACTAAGTATTGTGTTTTTCGGCTCAAAAAACTCCCAAAACGCCCTAAAATCAAGGCTTTTCAAATGTATACGGCAAAATAAAAAACCACAAGATATTGTGGTTTTAATCTTTTTTACTTTTAAGTTTGTTGTATTGTAAACTTTCTGTTAACTAAAGATTTACATTTATTTTAATTTATGAACACACCCTCTTAATAACCTCAGTGTATATTATCCACTGTAAAGGCAAGCGAAACGAGATACAAAAAAGTTTGATTAGCTTTTTCATTTTCATAACTCTTCCCCCTTCAAAGAAGCTGCGAATGCAGCTTCTTTGCTTTTGTCATTTTTTAAGAGTTATGTATTTCTTCCAGCATTCCCACCACTATGCCTCTCACATACTCACCGGGATGTTTTTGCTGTTCTGCGCTCAAGGACTTCAGATCTATGGGCTCTCCCACCTTCACCGTGACCTTCTTTCCATGGATAACCGGATAAAACCTGTAACCCTCAAAGATCTCACGCGCTCCGCTTATGGCTATGGGGATGACTCTCGCATTCGCTTTCGTTGCGATCTTGAAAGATCCCTCCTTAAAGGGCTCCACGTCTATCTCATCATCGCCCTTGTGGCGCCTGCCCTCCGGATAAATGCATACCGAAACACCGCTTTTTACAAGGTCTATGGCGTTTATTATGGTCTTGAGCTCCTGCTTTATATCTCCGTTATGGATAAAAAGACATTTAAGCCTCTTCATCCATCTGGTGATCAGCGGAACTTTCTCAAGCCCCTGCTTTGCCACAAACGCAGCCCTCTTCGGCGCGATCGGGTAAGTGAGCACGATATCGAAGATACTGCGGTGATTGCCCGCTATCATGAACGCCTCGTCGCTGTCCGGAATATTCTCCAGACCTTCGTATTTCACCCTGACACCGCAGGTGAACAGTATGGTTCTCAGCATGGTGCAGACAAGTTTTTGCTGCCATATCTCGGCTTTCACCGGATTGATCTTCTGATGGATAAAACCGATTGGCCATAACAGAAAACTTAAAATATACAGTACTATCAGCCACAACAGAGTTATAAGCGTTCTCAGCGCATCTATCACTATCATCCCAAACCTCCTGTTATCACCGGTTATCCTTTGCCGGATCACCGGGCACAAGCCACGATCATTTCCTAATAAAAAATACCACAAACATTTTTTTATTTCAACAGGATGAAGCAGTAAACTTGTCAATCCTTCGGAACGATCTCCGGCATCATCTTATCAAAAGTCCCGTAATTGATGCAGATAATATAATGGCAGACTACCGGATGCAGATAATGATCATCTCCGGTAAAATCATACATGCGCTCACATATGCGCCTTGCCGTCGTGCGCATGCCCTCCCGGGCATAGAGCCTTGCAATGTTCAACAGTATCAGTAACTCCTGGTCAAAATACAGCATCCTTTTTCGACGTCCCAGCACATGCTCCAAAGGCATAGTGATCTGCAGCGCATCCACAAAATCATCGGAATCTCCGTTTCCCGTCCTCTCCCTGAAACAAGCCTCGATGAAATAATGTCTTTGCTTTTCGTATGCTCCCAGGATGTCCTCCGCTTCCTCGGACACCTGATCCATATAATCATGATATGCCTCGAAATTCCCATTTTCCATCTCCTTTAACACTCTGGTTTGTTGCTTCAGAAAATCGATCTCCTCAATAGTGGAATTTCCGATATAAAAATACTGCTGGGCTTTCAGCCTCTGCATCAGACACCCTGCAAGCTGGGCGGACGGCAGCATAAGCCCCGACTCGATCCTCGATAGCGTGGTGCAGTCACACAGATTCCAACTCAGATCAGCCTGGGTGAGCCCGTTTCTTTTTCTCAGCTCCTTGATAAGTGAACATACCGGATAAACAGACATTTCTTTTTTTCCTCCCTACTATTAATGTAATGGCACGATTCGTAAACGAATCACCTGTCGCTTCGCGATCCCTCGCCGGGATGGCATCATGCACTCGTGCCTCGTGCATGATATACGTTGCCCTATCGGTCGGAACCATTACAAATCATGACTTCGTCATGATGGTTCCTCCTCTTTAAAAAGCAAAATAACTTATCATAAAACACACCCTGAATGTGTTTCTAAAATATATACCTTTATCCCGCACGGATAGTTGCAATCGTTTTATATTTTTCAATCTTTTGATGAGATTATCAATGACAAAACATTTTTTTCTTTACATTTGTCATAAAACTGTGCTATAATTAGCCAGATTATGAGAAAAAAACGGTGGACGAAAGAATACGCGTCTGACCGGTATATATATCAGATAAAACATCAAAGGAGAGGGATAATGGAGAAGGCAGATAAGATAAACGCACTGGTTGAGAAGATAAACTCTCATTTGACTGCGGGGGGCAGCGGAGAGTTTCTGACCAGAGAAGATTATGAGTTCATTCTGGGCAGCCTTGAGGCATGGGAAGATGCCAAGAGAGAGATCCAGATGAGATCGCAGAACCGTGCGTACAGCGAGTATCAGTTTGGAGAGAATCACGGATATGAGGAGGCTGTCGATATAATAGACAAATATCTCATCGGTGAGAACACATTAAAACTTGGGAACTCTTCCATCACATGGACAGAGGAAGGTCAGAATAAAGAGACGGTTTCTTTCTATTGATGTTCGTACAAGCAAATGAGAAAACATAACAGTTCGAAGACAAAGGGTCTTCGAACTGTTTTTTTTCAACAGATTTGATTCTGTCCTATTATGCTTACTCAGTCTTTCCGTTGCTTTTTGCTTCCTGCATCTTCATAGCGCGGACCTTTAAGGGAAGTCCGAAGAGGGTTATGAAGCCTTCAGCATCATGGTGATCATACATATCACCGGTCTTGAAGCTTGCAAGTGACTCGTTGTAAAGCGAATAGGGAGATGTTGAGCCTGCTTTGATGATATTGCCTTTGTAGAGCTTGAATTTCACTTCGCCTGTTACATATTCCTGTGTGCTCTTTACAAATGCGCGGATAGCTTCACATAAGGGAGTGAACCACTTTCCTTCATAGACAACCTGAGCCATTTTGTTGCCCATGTCCTTTTTAACTTCCATGGTGGCACGGTCAAGAACCAGTTCCTCAAGCTGTTTGTGTGCTTCCATCAGGATGGTGCCGCCGGGAGTCTCATACACGCCGCGGCTCTTCATACCTACAACACGGTTTTCCACTATGTCTATGATACCGATGCCGTGCTTGCCTCCGAGACGGTTCAGCTCACGGATTATATCGGAAACCTTCATCTGCTTGCCGTTTACGGAAGTGGGAACCCCCTTCTCGAATGTCATGGTGACATACTCTCCCTCGTCGGGTGCCTTCTCCGGACGAGTGGTCAGTACCAGGAGATGGTCGTAATTCGGCTCCAGTGAGGGATCCTCAAGCTCGAGACCTTCGTGGCTGATATGCCAGAGGTTTCTGTCTCTTGAATAGCTTGAATCCGTAGAGAAGGGAAGGTCGATACCATGTGCTTTGCAGTAATCGATCTCTGCCTCTCTTGAATCCATCTGCCACTTGTCGTTTCTCCAGGGTGCTATGACCTTGATATCCGGAGCCAAAGCCTTTATGCCAAGCTCAAATCTGATCTGATCATTTCCTTTACCTGTTGCTCCGTGACATATTGCGACAGCGTTCTCTTTTCTGGCGATCTCCACAAGCTTCTTCGCAATGCCGGGACGAGCCATAGATGTTCCGAGCAGATATTTGTTTTCATATACGGCTCCTGCCTGTACGCAGGGCATGATGAAATCATCGCAGAACTCATCTACGATGTCTTCAATATACAGCTTTGAAGCGCCTGAAAGCTTTGCTCTCTCATCGAGACCGTCAAGCTCCTCTCCCTGACCGCAGTCTATACAGCAGCATATTACCTCGTAGTCGTAAGTCTCTTTAAGCCACGGAATGATGGCTGTGGTGTCAAGACCTCCCGAGTATGCCAGAATAACCTTTTCTTTCATATTTTTTTGCCTCCTTATGCACTTTGCATATTCAAATTTTTTCTTATGTTCAGAGCCTAGCTCGAAAATCAAAGATTTTCTCGCTATTTGGTTCTCACCAAAGAAATTTGACCCAATATGCCTTGGCATGAACAAGTTCCTGCCCGGCATATTCAGCCAAATTTCCTTGGCTCTGAACAGGTATATATTTTATCCCACAAGCGCATATTATTCAAGTGAAATATTATTTCTTACTGCCCTTCTTTATGAATATACCTGTTACTTACACAAATTTAATCTTAAACTCCACCCTGACCGGATCTTTTACATTATCTGCAAAGACCTGCCCGTCACCCGGCTTACCCACGATACCACCATAATGAACCGGTATCGCAACATCCGGCTTAATCTCATTGATAAGTTCTGCCGCCTTCTTTGCATCCATAGTGTAGGTTCCTCCAATGGGTACGAGAGCCACGTCGCACCTGACCGCTGCCGCCTCTTTTGTCGCATCAGTGTCTCCGGCAATATATATACGTTTGCCATCTATGCACAATATGTATCCCACCCATCCTGCGCTCTTTAGATGAAACGGCTTTAATGTGTTATATGCAGGAACAGTTTCTAACTCAAGACCTCCAATCTCTCTGTGCTCTCCGGGCTTTACCGTCTCAACCCCTGCCACAGACCCTGAAATATCACGAGCCTTTACGACCATCTTCTCGGGCACTACGATGACTGTGTCCGGTTTACTGACCTTCTCTATATCCTCCGATGAAAAATGATCATAATGATCATGGGTTATCAGTATAAAATCCGCATCGCCGGGTTCTTCATTTATCCTAAAGGGATCAATGTATATTGTCCCCACTCCGCTTCGTATACGAATGCTGTTCTGTGTAAAAACTTCAATATTCTCCGTCATGATGATTCCTCCCCCAATCCAAATTCTACTATTTCATCAATTCCCAGAAAGCTATTGCACTTGCCGCCGCAACATTCAGCGAATCCACGCCGTGATACATCGGGATCATGACCCGATAATCACAGGCAGCTATCACATCATCCTGAAGACCTGTCCCTTCCGTACCCAGAACAATGGCAAGCTTTTCCTTTGCCTTCAGTTCGTCATCACCGATCCCGATGGAATCATTGGTCAAGGCCATAGCTACTGTCTTATATCCATATGACTGAAGAAGGCGTATAAGATTATCTCCCGTGGATTCCTCCTTTCCTGCCTTTGTCCATGGGATCTGAAAAACGGTTCCCATGCTGACTCTCGACGAACGTCTTGTCAGCGGATCAACACTGTCGTGAGTTAACACAACTCCGTCCACTCCGAGCGCCGCAGCAGACCGTATTATTGCTCCGACATTTGTAGGATTCACTATGTCATCCAATACGGCTATCCTGTTTTTGCCACTGCAAAAATCGCTTAACGGCAAAAAACTCTTTCTTCGCAACGTCATCCACAACCCTCGAATCAGGGTATAACCAGTCAATTCGGTCACGATCTCATGCCCTGCTACATATACCGGCATTGATTCCAGCTTTTGTATTCCCCAGCGCTTTTCTATCACAGCAAAAACAGGCGCCGCTTCTGACTCCAGCCGTTCTTTTTCAACCAGCATCGAGAGCGGTTCGTATCCCGCTTCAAGCGCCCTTATGATGACATTTGCGCTCTCTGCAATGAAGATACCCAACTCAGGCTCATAATACCTGTATAACTGAACTTCAGAAATCCCCGAAAAAACACGCAGTTCCGGCGCATTCAGATCATTTATCCCGATCTTATTCATAAAACTCTCACTCATCTCATACTCTGATCTCCGCCAGTTGCCGTCTCATTGTCAAGACACGGCGGCTCTTTCAAGCCGCCGCAATTTTTCCTGCATAACCATAAGATCAGCCAATATGCCCAGTCAACATGAAGGAGTCTTTTTACTCCAGATTCAAAGTTTCCGAAGCATAAAACACATATCCCATCTCATCGCAGTAATCCCGGATCTCCTCTACCAATTCCTCATCCTTTGTATACTCTAAAAGGTACACATCCAAACCATGTGATTTTACATTCGATAAATATCTCTGGAAATACTTCCGTTCTTTTTTGCTCTGCCTGTCGAAGCAGTCCTCTTCTTCCCATATGATCCTTGAAAAAACAGTTTCCTGATTGACCGCATCAAAGTATTCCTTTGGATCCTTGTATTTCTTTATACATTCCGTAACATACACGTCTCCACCGTTAATGGAAACATAGAAACCATAATCCTTAAAAGCTTTCAAAATACGGGTAATAGCCTTGAAATTCTTTTTTGTCTTATAATGATAATACACATCCAGATTATCTACAAATAATCCATCAAATCCCTTTTCCTTCATATCAGCTGCCAGATCTTCGATCAGGAAATCCTGCCACTGTCGTGCAGATACGTCAACCCATCTTTCATCTTCCCAGTTTTCATAAACATCCAGCGCATACTCTTCATAGTCATCATAGTATGATCTGAAATTTTCAAGCGCTCCCACATTAATGTAGCTAAACACTCTGTGTCCCTTCTCTTTTAATGCACGAACTTCATCTTTTGTAAAAAGCTGTCCTTCAACCACGATCGTCTCGTAATCCTCCATACGACGGACATCACCTGAATCCAGGCCGAGAAAAACCCCGTACTCGTATTTGGGAAGGTCTGTTTCTACTCCCTGAAATCCATTCATCAGTAAAAAAAGAATAAGTATAACTCC